>NZ_JAMYUV010000014.1:0-103363 GCF_040323405.1 Mesorhizobium sp. M0048
CAAGGCAGGAAATGGCAGTCGCTCCTTCGCTCAACTGCCTCTCCAAAGAATCCTTTCTCAGCCTAAACTCAACCCCAAAATCGCCATATGCGATTCCCCTGCCGTTCACGGAGAGAAGGAGGCCCGAAAGGGCCGGAGGAGGGGCAGCACAAATTTCTGCCAAACGGGCTCTGCCCCTCATCTGCCTGCCGGCTTCTTCTCCCCGTGAACGGGGAGAGGGAGGCTGAAGCCAACGTCTCGCTGGACATTCAACGCGGAAACTCTCGACCCAATGACCCAATGGTCCGGCTATTTCGGCCTGATATTGCAAGGAGCACTCGTCACCATCGAGTTGACGCTGATGGGGTCAGTGCTGGCCTTGGTCATGGCCTTTCTTGCCGGGCTAGGGCGGCTGTCGCGGTTTTTCGTGCTGCGCGCGCTGGCCACCGCCTATATCGAGTTCTTCCGCGGCACCTCGATCTTCGTGCAGCTGTTCTGGGCCTATTTCGTGCTGCCTTTCGCCGGCATTTCGCTGACGCCGCTGCAGGCCGGCGTGCTGGCGCTGGGCCTCAATGTCGGCGCTTATGCGGCGGAAGTCGTGCGCGGCGCCATCAAGTCGATCGGCCGCGAACAATATGAGGCCTGCACCGCGCTCAATCTCGGCCGCTGGCAAGCCATGCGCCATATCATCCTGCCGCAAGCGCTTTTGGTGATGCTGCCGACCTTCGGCAACAACGCCATCGAGCTGCTCAAGGCCACCGCCGTCGTTTCGTTGATCTCGCTTGCAGACCTGACCTTCCAGGCGCAGGTGGTTCGCTCGCAAACCGGCAATACACTGGTGCCGTTCAGCACCATCCTCGTCATCTATTTCGTTCTGGCGCTGCTCATCTCCTGGGGCGTGCGGTCGCTGGAACGCCGTATGGCTCGTGGCCTGGACGGGGTCCGCCTATGATGGATCGGGCCTGCTAATGGAATGGGATTGGGATTTTGTCCGGCAGATCCTGCCGACGCTGATCGAGGGAGTGAAGATCACCATCCTGGCGACGCTGCTCGGCTCGGTGCTGGCGGCCGTCGTCGGGCTGGGCATTGCGTTGGCGCGCCGTTCGCCGAACCGGGCCCTGTCGCGCACCGTCGGTTTCGTTGCCGAATTCATCCGTGGCACGCCGCTGTTGGTGCAGCTCTATTTCATCTTCTACGTGCTGCCGGATTTCGGCGTCCTGTTGCCGCCGTTGGTGGCGGGCGTCATCGGTCTCGGACTGCACTACGGCACTTACACCGCCGAGGTCTACCGCGCCGGCATCGACAATGTGCCGCGCGGCCAATGGGAAGCGGCCAAGGCCTGCAATCTGAATGCCACGCAGACCTGGACGCACATCATCATTCCGCAGGCGATCCCGCCGATGATCCCGGCGCTTGCCAATTATTTCATCGCCATGTTCAAAGAGACGCCGCTGCTGTCGGCGATCACCGTGCTGGAACTGATGAACCAGGCCAAGAGCGTCGCCAACACCTATTATCGGTATATCGAACCGATCACCTTGGTCGGCGCTTTCTTCCTCGCCATCAGCCTGTTCTCGGTGGTGTTGCTGCGCTGGCTGGAACACCGTTATGGGCGGATCGAACGATGAGCGCTGCACCCGATATCCGCCTGCGCTCGGTCCGGCCGCCGCTCGATGCGCGTCCGCTGGAAAAGCGGGTCGGCCTGATCATCCTTGCCACCGACCATACCAGCGAACCGGATTTTCACCGCATGGTGGCAAGCGATCGTATCGGCGTCTATGTCGCGCGCATCCCCTACGCCAATCCGACGACGCCGGACAATTTGCGCAAGATGCAGCCGTCACTGACGGCGGGGGCGGCCCTCATCCTGCCCGACGAGCCGCTCGATGCGATCTGCTATTCCTGCACCTCGGCCTCCGTCGTGATCGGCGATGCCGAAATCGAGGCGGCGGTGCAGGCCGCCAAGCCCGGCGTGCCGGTGGTCACGCCGCCGATGGCCGGCGTGCGCGGCCTGAAGGCGCTGGGCGCCAGGACGGTCAGCATCCTCACCCCTTACACGGTCGAGACCAGCCGGCCGATGGCGACCTATTTCACCGAGCATGGATTCGAGATCGCCAGTTTTACTTGCCTCGGCTTCGAGGATGATCGCGAGATGGCGCGGATTGCGCCGAAATCCTTGGTCGATCTGGCCCGTGATGCGATGGCCTCGCAGGCCGACGCGCTGTTCGTGTCCTGCACGGCGCTGCGGTCGGCGGCGGCAGTTGTCGGCATGGAAGAGGCTATCGGCCGCCCCGTCGTCACCAGCAACCAGGCAACGGCCTGGAATTGCCTGCGCCTTTGCGACGACGACGAGCCGCGCCCTGAATTCGGCCGTCTGATGACGCTGCCGCTGAACTGATTGATGAGCCATGACCGCTTCCCAGATAAGCCTCCCCGATATCCGCGCCGCGCGCGAGCGCATCGCAGGCAAGATCGAGCGTACGCCGACCGTTCCTTCCCGGAGTCTTTCTCAGCACTTGGACGCTCCTGTTTATCTCAAGCTCGAACATCGGCAGACCACCGGCGCCTTCAAGCTGCGCGGTGCCTCGAACGCTATCGCTTCGCTGACAGAAGAGGAGAAGGCGCGTGGCGTCGTCGCCGCCTCGACCGGCAACCACGGTCGGGCGCTTGCCTATGCCGCACAACTGCAAGGCATCCACGCGACGATCTGCATGTCGCGGCTGGTGCCGCAGAACAAGCTCGACGAGATCCGCCGGCTCGGCGCCGAGATCCGCATCGTCGGCAACAGCCAGGACGATGCGCAGCGGGAGGTCGAACGGCTGGTCGCGGAAGACGGGCTGATCATGCTGCCGCCCTTCGACCATCCTGCCATTGTCGCCGGGCAAGGCACGCTCGGGCTGGAGATCATCGAACAGGTTCCTGATGCCGCCCTTGTGCTGGTGCCGCTGTCTGGCGGTGGGCTGGCGGCTGGCGTTGCCGCTGCCGTCAAGGGCGTCAGCCCGGCGACGAAGGTCGTCGGCATCTCGATGGCGCGCGGTGCGGCGATGAAGGCGAGCCTCGACGCCGGGCACCCGGTGCTGGTCGAGGAACTGCCGACGCTGGCGGACTCGCTCGGCGGCGGCATCGGCCTCGACAACCGGCTGACCTTCTCGATGTGTCGTGACCTGCTCGATGATGTGATCCTGCTCAGCGAGGACGAGATCGCCACCGGCATCCGCCATGCCTATGAACAGGAGCGCGAGATCGTCGAAGGCGCCGGCGCGGTCGGCATCGCAGCCGTGCTTGCCGGCAAGGTCAGGGTGAGCGGCCCGACGGTGCTCATTCTGTCCGGCCGCAACATCGACATGGCACTGCACCGCAAGATCATCTGCGGCGAAGCAATTGCGGAGAGCGCAGCATGAGCCGTATGACGATCCTCACCGAAGCTGAATTGCGCAAAATCGTGAAGCTCGATCTTGATGCCGTCGCCTGCGTCGAGAACGCGTTTCGGGCGCTCGCTACCTTGCCGGTGGCGATGCCGTCTATCTTGCGGCTGGACATTCCAGAGCATCGCGGCGAGGTCGACGTCAAGACCGCCTATGTGCCGGGCATCGACGGTTTTGCGATCAAGATCAGCCCAGGTTTCTTCGACAATCCGAAGCTCGGCCTGCCCAGCGTCAACGGCATGATGGTGCTGCTGTCGTCCAAAACCGGATTGATCGAGGCGCTGCTGCTCGACAATGGCTATCTCACCGACATCCGCACCGCCGCCGCCGGTGCGGTCGCCGCCAAACATCTGTCGCGGGCGGACTCCTCCGTCGCCGCGATCTTCGGCGCCGGTGTTCAGGCCGGACTGCAGCTCGAGGCGCTGATGCTGGTGCGGCCGATCACGGAAGCCCGCATCTGGGCAAGGGATGCCGCCAAGGCCGAAGCCGCGGCAGACGCATTGTCCGAAAGACTGGGCATCGCCGTTCACGCCGAGCCCGACGCGGCAAAGGCTGCGGCCGATGCCGACATCATCGTCACCACGACGCCGTCGACCGAGCCGCTGATCAAGCCCGGCTTCGTCTCCGCCGGCCAGCATATCACTGCCATGGGCTCGGATGCCGAGCACAAGAACGAGATCGCGCCGGCGATCCTGCGCATGGCCGATCTCTACGTTGCTGACATCGCCAAGCAGACGCGGCGCCTGGGCGAACTGCACCATGCCATCGCGGCGGGCGTGATGGCGGCCGATGCCGAGATCACCGAGCTTGGCCATATCATCGCCGGCGAAAGGTATGGCCGGCGCTCGGACAGCGACATCACCATTGCCGATCTGACGGGCACAGGCGTGCAGGACACGGCAATCGCCACGCTCGCCCGCGACCGGGCGCGTGCGGCCAAGACCGGTACGATTTTCGAAAGCTGATGCTGGCCGCAAGGCCCAACAAACGAGGACCAAGAACAATGCAGCCAAATTTGAAATTCTCGCGCGGCGAATATGCGGAGCGCCTCGCCAAGACGCGGAAGGCGATGGAGGCCAAGGGCGTCGATCTGCTGATTGTCAGCGATCCGTCCAACATGGCCTGGCTGACCGGCTATGACGGCTGGTCGTTCTATGTGCACCAGGCCGTCATCGTGCCGCCGTCGGGCGAGCCGGTGTGGTACGGGCGCGGCCAGGACGCCAACGGCGCCAAGCGCACCGCCTATCTCGCGCACGACAACATCGTCGGCTATGCCGACAACTACGTGCAGTCGACCGAGCGCCATCCGATGGATTTTCTGTCCGGCGTGCTTTCCGATCGCGGCTGGGGGAAGCTCCGCATCGGTGTCGAGATGGATAATTACTGGTTCTCCGCCGCTGCCTTCGCATCGCTGCAGAAGCACTTGCCCAATGCCCGCTTCGTCGATGCCACGGCGCTGGTCAACTGGCAGCGCGCGGTGAAGAGCCCGACCGAAATCGATTACATGCGCAAAGCCGCCCGCATCGTCGAAGCGATGCACCAGCGCATCGTCGACAAGATCGAAGTCGGCATGCGCAAATGCGACCTGGTCGCCGAGATCTACGATGCCGGCACGCGCGGCGTCGACGGCGTCGGCGGCGACTATCCGGCGATCGTGCCGCTGCTGCCGTCGGGCGCCGACGCATCGGCGCCGCACCTGACCTGGGACGACCGGCCGATGAAATCGGGCGAGGGTACCTTCTTCGAGATCGCCGGCTGCTACAACCGCTATCACTGCCCGCTGTCGCGCACCGTTTTCCTCGGCAAGCCGACGCAGGAGTTCCTCGACGCCGAAAAGGCGACGCTGGAAGGCATGGAGGCGGGACTTGCCGCCGCCAAGCCCGGCAACACATGCGAGGACATCGCCAACGCCTTCTTCGCGGTGCTGAAGAGATACGGCATCGTCAAGGACAACCGCACCGGCTACCCGATCGGGCTTTCCTATCCGCCTGACTGGGGCGAGCGCACGATGAGCCTGCGTCCGGGCGACCGCACCGAGTTGAAGCCCGGTATGACCTTCCATTTCATGACCGGCTTGTGGCTCGAGACGATGGGCTTGGAAATCACCGAATCCATCCTGATCACCGAGACGGGCGTCGAGTGCCTGGCAAATGTGCCGCGCAAACTGGTGGTGAAGAATTGAGCCCGATGTCCAGCCTTCGCCCGTCACCGATCACGCCGACCGTCGATTTCGAGCGCGACGGGGTTCAGCACGGTTTCCTGCGCCTGCCTTACAGCCGCGACGATTCCGCCTGGGGATCGGTCATGATCCCGATCTGCGTCATCCGCAACGGCAAGGGGCCGAGCGCATTGCTGACCGGCGGCAATCATGGCGACGAGTACGAGGGGCCGCTGGCGCTCTATGACCTCGCCCGTACGCTCGACCCGAAGCAAGTCAGCGGCACGGTCATCATCGTGCCGGCGATGAATTATCCGGCGTTCCGCGCCGGCACCCGCACCTCGCCGATCGACAAGGGCAATCTAAACCGCAGCTTTCCCGGCCGGCCCGACGGCACGGTGACCGAGAAGATCGCCGATTATTTCCAGCGCGAGCTTCTGCCCCGCACCGACATCGCGCTCGATTTCCACTCCGGCGGCAAGACGCTCGACTTCGTGCCGTTCTGCGCTGCCCACATCCGGCCTGACAAGGTGCTGGAAGCGAAGGGGTTCGCGGCGGTCGAAGCGTTCTCCGCGCCTTGGTCGATGAAGATGCTGGAGATCGATGCGGTCGGCATGTTCGACACTGCCGCCGAAGAGATGGGCAAGCTGTTCATCACCACCGAGCTCGGCGGCGGTGGGACTTCGCGCGCCGAAACGGTGCGGATCGCGCGGCGCGGCGTGCTCAACGTGCTGCGCCATGCCGGCATCGTCGCCGGCGCGGTCGAGATGCAGCCAACCCGCTGGCTCGACATGCCGTCCGGCGATTGCTTCTCGTTCGCCGAGGACGACGGGATGATCGAAACGATGATCGATCTCGGCGAGCCGGTGGTAGAAAACCAGGTGATGGCACGCATCCATTCCATAGGCCGCACCGGCGGCGCTCCGCAGGAGATCCGGGCCAAAATGTCCGGTCTGTTGGCCGCGCGGCATTTTCCGGGGCTGGTCAAGGCCGGCGACTGCGCTGCCGTGGTCGCCGTGCTGGTCGATTGAGGGCTAGAGCGGGATGCGTTCAACGGCCATCCCGCTCTATCTGTTTGTTTAGCCGCATTTCTGCGACGCCAAGTGATTCACTTGGCTGCAAAATGCTCTAGGAAGCCGATGTCGGGACCGGCTCGGCCTTGCCTTTGGGGCGATCGCCGATGGCAAAGACGGCGCTCGCCTCGCTGACGATCGAGACATGATCCTTGGCGGCTATTCCGGCGGCCGTACTGTCGCCGCGCATGATTGCGGTGACGATGGCGTCATGCTCCTGCCACGACTGGGCCAGCCGGCCGGGCAGCATGAATTGCGCGCGCCGGAACGGCGCCAGGCGGCCGCGCGTCATGACGGTCAGTTCATAAATGTGCTTGCTGTGGGCGCCGCGATAGAGCCGGGTGTGGAATTGGGTGTTGAAAAGCTCATACTCTTCTTCGGCTCCGAGCTGCACCAAGCGCGCCGAGGCCTGGTGCTCGGCCTCCAGCGTGTGGCGCTCGCCCGCCGTCATGCGCTCGGCCGAGAAGCGCGCGCAGATCGCTTCAAGCTCGGCCATGCTCTCGAACATCGAGGCGAGGTGCTCCTGCGTCACCACGGCGACGGTGGCGCCGCGGTTCGGCCGCCTTTCGACCAGTCCCATAGCACTGAGCCGGCTTAGCGCTTCCCTGATCGGCGTGCGTGAAACGTCGAAGCGGGCGGCGAGCGAGGCTTCGTCGAGTTTTTCGCCGGGACGCAGGAAACCGGTGACGATCCGGTCGCTGATCGCCCTCACCATCTGATCGACGGTCGTGCCCGACCTGATCAAATTGCGCTTTCCCGACACGTCTCCTCCGTCCAGTCTTTTCGCTAGAGCCGTGAGCCACTCACCGGCTTCGATTCCTCGCTGCTCTGTATGCCTATGTTTTAGCCTTCATGTCAAATTGACGACTTTGGAGGCAAAAAGTGTATGCAATTGCTCTGGCTTTGTGCAGTCCACATCCATGCACTCATTGATATTGCTGAATAAATCCAATTTCTGAAACTGGCACGCTGATTGCATACACTTCTCTCATTGAGGTGTTAACCGGCCCCAAAAGGCCCCATAGAGGGAGCATTCAATGTCCGAGAGATTCATGCTTAGCCGTCGCGAGCTGCTCAAGACGTCCGCCGTCGGAGCGGCGCTCGGCCTTGCGTCCGCATCGTTTCCGATCAGCAGGGCCTTCGCCGCGACGGCCACCGTCGGCTTCATCTATGTCGGGCCAAAGGACGATTACGGCTATAACCAGGCGCATGCCGAAGGCGCCGCCACGCTGAAGAGGATTGAAGGCATTTCCGTGGTCGAAGAGGAGAACGTGCCTGAGACCGTTGACGTCCAGAAGACGATGGAATCGATGATCAATCTCGACGGTGCGTCGCTGATCTTCCCGACCTCGTTCGGCTATTTCGATCCGCACATGCTGGCCATGTGCGCGAAATTCCCCGACGTGCAGTTCCGCCATTGCGGAGGCATGTGGAGCAAGGACAAGCATCCGATGAATGCCGGCTCCTATTTCGGCTATATCGGCATGGGCCAGTATCTGAACGGCGTCGTCGCCGGCCACACCAGCAAGACCAAGAAGCTCGGCTTCGTCGCGGCAAAGCCGATCCCGCAGGTGCTGCTCAACATCAATTCCTTCCTGCTCGGCGCGCGCTCGGTCGACCCGACCATCACCTGCCAGGTGATCTTCACCGGCGAGTGGTCGCTGGCGGTCAAGGAGGCGGAGGCCGCCAATGCGCTGGTCGACCAGGGTGCCGACGTCATCACCTGTCATGTCGACAGCCCCAAGGTGGTGGTCGAGACGGCGGCCGGGCGTGGCGCCTTCGTCTGCGGCTATCATGCCAACCAGAGCCCGCTGGCGCCGGAAAAATACCTGACCGGCGCGGAATGGAACTGGGCCAAGGTCTACAAGATGTTCGTCGACGATCTGGTGGCCGGCACGCCGCTGCCCAATTTCACGCGCGGCGGCCTGGCCGACGGCTTCGTCAAGATGAGCCCGCTCGGCCCCGCCGTCGGTGACGCCGCCCGCAAGCAGTTCGACGGCACGCTGGCCGAAATGATGAAAGGCGGATTTTCCGTCATCAAGGGTCCGCTGAAGAGCAACAAGGGCGTCGTCGTCGCGACCGAGGGCCAAGCCTTCGTCGAGACCGCGCTCGAACTCGAAAGCATGGACTACCTGGTCGAGGGCGTCGTCGGTTCGACCGCCTGAACCGGATCGGAGACGGGGCTATGGCAGACACGGTCGGCACTGCGGGCGCACCGGCGCTGTTTGGCGCCAGGAATTATCCGGCGGCGCTCGAATGGGCGGCGCGGCGGGCGGAAGCCTTCGTCATACCGCTCGCGGCGCTGATCGTCGGCATGGCGCTGTTCAGCGTGTTCATCGCGCTGGTCGGCAAATCGCCGGTGCAACTCTTCGAGACGATGTGGCGTGGCGGCTTCGGCTCGTGGTTCTCGATCCAGAACTCGCTGTCGCGGGCAGCACCGCTTTTATTGGCAGCGCTCTGCGTGGCGCTGCCGGCACGACTTGGCCTTGTCGTCATCGGCGGCGAAGGCGCGATCGTGCTGGGCGGTGTTGCCGCCGCCGCCATCGGCGTGGCAGTGAATGGCGCGCCGGCTTTTCTGGTCATCCTGCTGATGGGCGCGGCGGGCGTGGTCGCCGGCGGCATCTGGGTCGGTGCCGTCGGCGCACTCCGCCACTACCGCGCCGTCAACGAAACCATCTCCAGCCTGCTGATGGCCTATATCGCCATCGCGGTGATGAACCATCTGGTCGAAGGGCCGCTGCGCGATCCGGCCTCGCTCAACAAACCCTCGACCGAGCCGCTGGCGGATGCCTACCGCATCGGCAACATTCCAGGCATGGACGTGCACTGGGGCCTTATGCTCGGTATCGTCGCCTGCGTCCTGTCCTGGCTGCTGATCGAAAAGACGCGCTGGGGATTTGCCGCCCGCATTGCCGGCGGCAATGTCAGGGCGGCCCAGGTGCAGGGGCTTGCCGTCGGGCCGCTGATCGTCGGCTTCACCGGGCTCGCCGGCGGCTTTGCCGGGCTGGCCGGCATGCTGGAGGTCGGCGCCGCGCAAGGCAGCGCCAACGCCTCGCTCGCCGCCGGCTATGGTTATACCGGCATCCTCGTCGCCTTCCTCGCCCGCCACAATCCGCTCGCCATCATCCCGGTCGCTTTCCTGCTCGGCGGCATCGGCGCTTCCGGCGGGCTGATCCAGCGCCGCATGGACCTGCCCGACGCCACCGTGCTGGTGCTGCAAGGCATGCTCTTCGTCGTCATCCTGTTCAGTGAAACTTTTTACGGCCGCTTCAAGGTCTTCAATCCCGATCTGTGGAAGAGGGGCTCCTGATGGACGCGACCGAGATCGGCCTGTGGGGCGTGCCGCTCGCCATTCTCGGCGGCGCCATCCGCGTTTCGACGCCCTTCGTCTTCGTCTCGCTTGGCGAAGCCATCACCGAGCGCTCCGGCCGCATCAATCTCGGCCTCGAAGGCACGCTGGTCTTCGGTGCCATGACCGCCTACGCCGTCGCGGTGATGACCGGCTCGCCATGGCTCGGCCTGTTGGCCGCCGCAGGTGCCGGTCTTTGCTTCGGCTTGTTCCACGGCTGGATCTGCAAATTCCGCGGGGTGAACGACATCGCCATCGGTATCGCGCTGATGCTGTTCGGCTCCGGTCTCGCCTTCTTCTTCGGCAAGCCGTTCATCCAGCCCTCGGCACCAGACCTGCCGGCCATCGCCTTCGGTGGCTGGTCGGATATTCCGCAGGTGCAGGCGGCGCTCAACGTCAACATCCTGTTCCTGATCGGTGCGGCACTTGCCGTGTTCCTGTGGTGGGCCTTCCGCAACACGCGTGCCGGCCTGATCGTGCGCGTCGTCGGCGACAGCTCCGATGCGGCGCGCGCCATGGGCCTCAATCCCAACACCGTGCGCCTGCTTGCGACAGGTGTCGGCGGTGCGCTCGCCGGCATCGGCGGCGCCTATCTGTCGCTCTACTATCCCGGCAGCTGGACCGAACGCATCTCGTCGGGGCAGGGGCTGATGGCGGTGGCGCTGGTCATCTTCGCGCGCTGGAATCCGCTCGGCTGCTTTGCCGCGGCACTATTGTTCGGCGGTGCGGGCGCGCTGGGCCCGGCACTGCAATCGGTCGGGGTGACGCAGGGCTACTATCTCTTCTACGCCGCGCCTTACATCCTCACGCTCATCATCATGATCGCCACCTCGTCGCCGAGCCGCTCGCTTGCCGGCGCGCCGGGCGAATTGTCGATCACCAAATAACTGGAGTTTTTCCGATGAACGCCAGAGCCGAGATCACCCAGCGCTACATCGATGCCGATCCCTATCCATGGCCCTATAATGGCGAGCTGCGGCCAGACAATACGGCGCTGATCATCATCGACATGCAGACCGATTTCTGCGGGCCGGGCGGCTATGTCGATCATATGGGCTACGATCTTTCGCTGGTGCGGGCGCCGATCGAGCCGATCAAGTCGGTGCTCGCAGCCATGCGGGCCAAGGGCTACACCATCATCCACACGCGCGAGGGCCACCGGCCCGATCTCGCCGACCTGCCGGCCAACAAGCGCTGGCGCTCGCGCCGCATCAATGCCGGCATCGGCGACCCCGGACCATGCGGGCGCATCCTGGTGCGCGGCGAACCCGGCTGGGACATCATCCCCGACCTCTATCCGGCGGTGGGCGAACCGATCATCGACAAGCCGGGCAAGGGCTCGTTCTGCGCCACCGACCTCGAACTGATCCTGCACCAGCGCGGCATCGAAAACATCGTGCTGACCGGCATCACCACCGATGTCTGCGTCCACACGACGATGCGCGAGGCCAACGATCGCGGCTTCGAATGCGTGATGCTGGAGGATTGCTGCGGCGCGACCGATTACGGCAACCATCTTGCCGCGATCAAGATGATCAAGATGCAGGGCGGCGTGTTCGGCGCGGTGTCGAACTCGGCATCCTTCGTCGCGCAGCTGCCGTGAGGACACGATCTTGAGCGGAGCCAAGAAAGCCGTCGGCGTCGAGACCATCGGCATGACCATGCGCTTCGGCGCCTTCACCGCGCTGGACGACGTCTCGATAAAGGTGCCGGCGGGATCGTTCCATGCGCTGCTCGGCGAAAACGGCGCCGGCAAGTCGACGCTGGTCAAATGCATGATGGGTTTTTATCACCCGACCGCCGGCGACATGCTGGTCGAAGGCCGCGAGGTCGCGATCGCCAGTCCCAAGGACGCTTCGGCGCTAGGGCTCGGCATGGTCTATCAGCATTTCACGCTCGTCCCGTCGCTGACCGGCGCGGAGAATCTGGTTATTTCGCGCGAGAAGGTGCCCGGGGTCATCGACTGGCGCAAAGAGCGCGCCGCACTTGCGCAATTCATGCAGCGTATGCCGTTCAAGCTGCCGCTCGACGTCAAGGTGGCCGAACTCGCGGCCGGCGAGAAGCAGAAGCTCGAAATCATCAAGCAGCTCTATCTCGGCCGCAGTTTCCTGGTGCTCGACGAGCCGACCTCGGTGCTCACTCCCGGCGAAGCGCAGGAGGTGCTTGGGCTGGTGCGCGACATGACAAGGAGCGGCGACCTTACGGTGCTGATGATCTCGCATAAATTCCACGAGGTGACGGCGTTTGCCGACGACATCACAGTGCTGCGCAAGGGCAGACTGACCGGAACCGGGAAGGTCTCCGACCTTTCCCACAAGCAGATGGCGGCGATGATGATCGGCGACCAGCCGATTTCAGCGCTCGACAGTCGTGCTCCGGTGCCGGCTGGAGCCCGGCAGGTGCTTACGGTGAAGTCGCTAAAGGCGCCCGACCGCACCGGCTTGAAAACCATCGACATCGGCGAACTCGATGTTAAGTCCGGCGAGATCGTCGGCGTTGCCGGCATTTCCGGCAACGGCCAGAAGGAGTTTCTCGAAGTCCTTGCCGGACAGCGGGCGCGCAATGCCGGCGACATTCTGGTGAAGGGCTCGCCCTATGGCGCCAGCCGCAGCGAGGCGCGCACGCTCAATGTCCGCTTCATTCCGGAGGAACCGTTGCGCAATGCCTGCGCACCGAAGATGACGGTCGCGGAAAACATGGCCTTCCGGACCTTCGACCTCGACGAGGCCGGCAAGCCGGTCAGCTGGATCAGGATGAGCGCGATCAGGGACTACGCGGCGCGTCTGGTTGAACAGTTCAAGGTCAAGACCGCCTCGCTCGCTTCGCCGATTTCGTCGCTGTCGGGCGGCAATGTGCAGCGCGCGGTGCTGGCGCGCGAGCTGACCGGCGAAGTCGATCTTCTGATCGTCTCCAACCCGTGTTTCGGCCTCGACTTCTCCGCCGTGGCCGAAATCCGCGCCCGTATCATGAAGGCGCGCAATGCCGGCGCCGCGGTGCTTCTGATGTCGGAGGACCTCGACGAACTGCTTGAACTTTCGGACCGCATCTTCGTCATGTCCGACGGTGCGCTGGTCTACGAGACGCCGATCGCGCAGGCGAGCGTGCAGACGATTGGCGAGCACATGGCGGGACATCTTTGATGGCGGAGATCGAGGCGCTGCCGTTTCCGTTTGCCTTCAAGCCTGAGACGATGGCGCTGGTCGTCATCGACATGCAGCGCGATTTCGCCGAGCCGGGCGGCTTCGGCGCCAGCCTCGGCAACGACGTCAGCCGGGTCACGGCGATTGTGCCGACGGTGAAGAGGCTGATCGAGGGGTTCCGCACCGCCGGCCTGCCGGTGATCCACACGATGGAGTGCCACAAGGCAGACCTTTCGGATCTGCCGCCGGCCAAGCGCAACCGCGGCAACCCATCGATACGGATCGGCGACGTCGGGCCGATGGGTCGCCTGCTGATCGTGGGCGAGCCGGGAACGGCGATCCTCGATGAACTTGCGCCACTGCCTGGCGAGATCGTCATCGAAAAACCCGGCAAGGGCGCATTCTATGCCACCACCTTCGGCGACGACCTAAAGCGGCTCGGCGCACAGCAATTGGTCTTTGCCGGAGTGACGACGGAGGTCTGCGTGCAGACGACGATGCGCGAGGCCAACGACCGCGGCTATGATTGCCTGCTCGCCGACGATGCGACGGAGAGCTATTTTCCCGAGTTCAAGGCGGCAGCGCTGGCCATGATCAGGGCGCAGGGCGCCATCGTCGGCTGGACCGCAACGACCGATCAGGTGCTCGAGGGAATTTCCAATGCCTAACATTGCATACCGGGCTCTCATTCAAGGGGGCTGGCGCGACCTGCCGTTCGAGCATTTCCGCGATGGCATTACGGTGCATTGGCTGCTCAAGGGCGGACCGACGGAACCGTCGGTGGCGATCCTGAACTACCGGGCGGGCGCCGGCGTGCCGCGTCATCGCCATGCCGGGCTGGAAACGATCATCGTGCTGGAAGGCACACAGAGCGACGAGAACGGCGATTATGCCGCGGGCAGCGTGATCCTGAACCCGGTCGGAACCGAGCATTCGGTGTGGACAAAAGACGGCTGCGTCGTACTCATCCAGTGGAACCTGCCGGTAGTCATTCTGGACGAGGCCAAATGAGCGACATCCGCTTCGATATAGCGAGCTTGCACGCCGCCTATCAGGCCGGCGCCGCCGTCGGCGAGGTGATCGATACGATCCATGCGCGGCTCGCGACAGCCGACGATCCGGGCATCTTCATTCATCTGGCGAGCAGGGCGGAGATGCTTGCCGAAGCAGAAAAGCTCGGCCCGTTCGACCCCGTGTCAAAGCCGCTGTGGGGCGTACCATTCGCGGTCAAGGACAACATCGATGTCGCCGGCATGCCGACGACGGCAGCATGTGCGGAATATGCCTACTTGCCGGTAAGAGACGCCAACGTCGTCGCACGCCTCAAGGCCGCCGGCGCGCTGGTCGTCGGCAAGAGCAATCTCGACCAGTTCGCCACCGGCCTCGTCGGCGTGCGCACGCCCTATCCGATCCCGAGGAACGCGATTGATCCAAAACTGGTGCCAGGCGGCTCGTCTTGCGGCTCGGCCGTGGCGACGGCACGCGGCATCGTCTCGTTCGCGCTCGGCACCGACACCGCCGGCTCGGGGCGCATACCCGCCGGCCTCAACAACATTATCGGGCTGAAGCCGAGCGTCGGCGCGCTGTCGGCCGCCGGCGTCGTGCCGGCCTGCCGGACACTAGACTGCGTCTCGGTGTTCGCGCTCACCGTCGACGACGCCTACAGGGTGTTCGAGATCGCGGCGGCAAAGGACAACGCCGATCCCTATTCGCGCGACTTCGCCATTCAGGCCCTTGCCGCGCGCCCGCCGGTGCTGACGGTCGGCGTGCCGGCCGGGGCCGACTGGACGTTCTTCGGCGACCAGGCGATGCAGGCGGGCTTCGAGGCCGCTCTTGCCGCGCTGGAAGAGCTGGGCTGCAGGCTGGTCGAAATCCCGTTCGGCGATTTCTACGCCACCGCCAATCTGCTTTACGAGGGCGCCTGGGTGGCGGAGCGTTACGCCGCGATCAAGGACTTCATGGAAGCCAACGAGGCGGCCATGCATCCGGTGACGCGGCAGATCATCGGCGGTGCGCGAAAACTTTCCGCCGCGGACGCCTTCAACGGGCTCTATGCCTTGCAAGGCTACAAGGCCAGGCTTGCGCCGGTCATCGCCTCGGTCGACCTATTCTGTGTGCCGACCGCGCCGACCCACTACACAGTCGAGGCGGTTCTCGCCGATCCGATCGTCACCAACAGCCGGCTCGGCACCTACACCAACTTCGTCAATCTGCTCGACATGTGCGGCATCGCCGTGCCGACCGGAACACGCAGCGACGGTTTGCCGATGAGCGTCACCTTGCTTGCCGCGGCGGGCAAGGACCATCTGACGGCGTCGCTTGCGCAGGATGTCCATGCGGCAAGCGGCCTTGCGCTGGGCGCTACAGGCTGGCCGCTGCCGCCGCGTGGCGATGTTCGCGTCGACGTGGACGAGGGCACGATCGAGCTGGCCGTGGTCGGCGCGCATCTATCGGGGATGGCGCTGAACGGCCAGTTGCAGCAGCTCGGCGCGATTTTCGCCCGGGGGGCAAGAACGGCGCCGCTCTACCGGCTTTACGCGCTTGCCGGCCAGTCGGTGCCGCGACCGGGGCTCGAACGGATCTGCAATGGCAAGGGGGCAGCGATCGAGGTCGAAGTCTGGCGGCTCTCGCCACAAGCGTTCGGGCGCTTCGTCGCCGCGATCCCGCCGCCGCTCGGCATCGGGACGCTTCTGCTTGATGACGGAACTTCGCCGAAAGGCTTCCTCGTCGAAAGTGCCGGCCTCACCGATGCAAAGGAGATTTCGCATTTCGGCGGCTGGCGCAATTTCATGGCGGGTCAGCTGCAGCGGAGCTGACGCTATCACTCGACCTTTTGCCGGAATTTCGAATGGCAGCTCGAGCAATCCTGCAAGATGAGATGCAGGAGGTGCTCCGCCGGCAATTTAGTGGGATCGGCTTCCGCGAGTGATGGTCGCTTGCCAAGCAGGCTGCCACCGCCCATCGCCAGGCCGGAACCCATTCTCATGTCGTCGGTGATGCGCGGCGGCGCCCGCTCGGCGTCGGAGGCCAAGGCGCTGGCCAGCGTCCCGATGTGGCGAGCCAGCTCTTCGAACTCCGCGCGGGCGGGGTCGATATCCGGCTTGGCGCCTGAAGGCGCGCCCAATGTCGCGCTGGGGAATTCGGCAATCAGGGCACGGCCGGTGCGGGCGCGGATGGTCTCGGCCGCCGCCTTGAAGGCTGCGGCGTCGTACGCCTGCTTGCCGTCGAACATCCCAGCGATCGCCTTTGCCGCCGCGGCCATTTCCTTCATCGAGGCCTGGCGAGCCTCGATGACCGCATCACGACCCGAATGGGCGGCGGCGAGCACGACAGAGACGCAGGCAAGCGACAGGACCGCTATGATAGCTGCTCGTCTCATCGTTGGCACATAAGGAGCTAGAGAATTCTTGTGACCAGACTGTCCAGTCGGGAGTTCTCGCGATAGGCCAATCGGACCACAACGGCACCTAAGACGCCAGTGATGGCACCGCCTATCACGTCGGTGAGATAGTGGGTGCCGATATAAATTCTCGACCAGCAGATCAGCAATGCCATGATGGAGAGGGCCAGCGTCCGGCGCGGCAGACCTTGCATTGCAAGAGCCGCAACAACCGCAAAGCTGGCTGTCGCGTGGTCGGAGGGAAACGACCAGTCGGCGCTGGGCGCAATCAGCAGATGCGTCACGCCGGCATCGTAGGGCCGCAGCCGGTGGACGAATAGCAAAATGAACTGATTGATCGCCAGACCGAGCAGGAACGCCAAGCCGGCGGACAAGGCAGCATGGCGCACATGGTAGCGGTCGGCCTTTGCCCACCATTGCAGGGCAACAGCCAGCACCATCAGCGGAACGCCGATTTGTGAGACGGCGATCATTGCCTTATCAAGAAAAGGGCTGATCCCGGCTGCCGCGTTGATCCAGTGGGTTAGGGCTGCATCCATCGTTTCTCGTTTCCGCTGTTGTCGATCGCAAGGTGAATTTTGTGAAAGCAGTAGACGAACGCCGCATCCATCAGATTTTCGAGCTCAGCATCTGGCTTAAAGGGGCGCATGCCCTGATCGAATGCGTGGGCGGGATCCTGCTTTATGTCGTCACCACCGACGCCATTGCCTCCTGGGTCAATACATTCACCCAAGAGGAATTGATCGAAGATCCGAACGATTTCATAGCTGGCTATCTGTCGCAGATGGCAAGCCACTTTTCCGTCGCCAGCAAGGAGTTTTATGCCTTCTACCTGCTTAGCCACGGCCTGATAAAACTGCTGCTCGTTGTCGGGCTTTTGAGAGGCAAGCTGTGGTCGTATCCGGCATCGCTTGCGGCGCTGGGCGCATTTATGTTCTATCAAGTCTACCGCTACTCCTACACCCATTCGTTCGGCCTGCTTGTCCTGACCGTATTCGATGCTGTCGTCATGGTGCTGATCTGGCATGAATGGAAGGTCGTGCGGCAGCACAAGCCGGCATGACAGCGAAGTTCGCACGTCAGCCGCTCCGATTTTCAATCCACCTCACTGGGCGACGCCTTGTCCTGCCAGCTCGTCGATGATCGGGCAATCCGGCCGCTCGTCGCCGTGGCAGTGACTGACCAGATGGTGGAGCAAGCCGCGCAATCCGACCAGTTCGGCGATCTTCCTGTCGATCTCCACCAGCTTGGCTTTCGCGATCGCCTTCACGTCGGCGCTGTCACGTTCCCTGTCCTGGTACAGCGAGAGCAACTGGCGGCATTCGTCGACCGAAAACCCCAGGCTTCGCGAGCGCTGCAGGAAGCGCAGCCGGTGAATATCGGCCGTCGAGTAATCGCGATAGCCATTGTCTGTCCGGGCCGGATGCAAGAGCCCGATGTCCTCGTAATAACGGATCGTCTTGGACGGCAGGCCGGATTTTTCGGATGCGATACCGATGTTCATGGCGGAAATCTCCTTTGTCAGAGGAAATAGACCTTCCAGTAGATGGAAGGTCAACATGATGTGGCGATTTTGGATGCCCGACGCAACCGCCCACCGGCTCCAACCGTTTGCCTGCCAACAGCACGTGCTGAACCTTCGGGAAGAAATCAGTTTTCGGAAACGTTATCGAACAGCTCAATCCGGTGTTCGACATCGGTGTCAATAACCAAAGACCCTCCGGCGGCACACCGTGCATACGCCGAGGAGACAGAATATGTCCGTCAAAGCCTATATCAACCGGATCGCGACAGCGGTGCCGGAGCACGAGGTTCATCAATTCTACCTGCGTTTTGCGGCCTCGATGCTCGCGGCCGATCGCCGGAGGATCTTCGAACGCATGGCCGATCTTGCCGGCATCGAGCACCGCTATTCCTGCTTTGCGCCGGCGTCCGACCCCGAGGGACCGTCCGCCGACCTAGCGGGGACGTTCATCCGCGGTGCGTTTCCCGGAACGGCGATGAGAATGGCAATGTTCGACGATGCAGCACCTGTTCTGGCGCAAAAGGGCATCGACGGATTGCAGCTTGGCGACGACGCCTCCCGCATCACCCATTTGATCGTCACCACCTGCACCGGTTTTTCGGCGCCGGGCATCGATCTCGAACTGGTTGCCCGGTGTGGGCTGCCGGATAGTGTCGAACGCACGATGATCGGGTTCATGGGTTGCTACGCGGCAATCAACGGCCTCAAGCTGGCCCACCACATCGTCCGCTCCGACCCACAGGCCAAGGTCCTGCTGGTCAATATCGAGCTCTGCACGATGCATCTGCGCGAAACCACTGAACTCGAAAAACTGCTGTCGTTCTGCCTTTGGGGTGACGGCTGCGCGGCCGCGCTCGTGACCGCCGAGCCGGCCGGCATCGAGCTCGATAGCTTTCACTGTCTGGTGGCGAGGGAGCGGCGGGAGCTGATGCGCTGGAACATTCGCGACCACGGCTTCGAAATGGTTCTTTCCGGCCAGGTTCCGGCAGCCATTCATGAAGCGTTGCGGAGCAACCAGGCCGCCATCCTCGGCGGTCGATCGGCGGAAGACATCGACCTTTGGGCCGTGCACCCGGGTGGACGTTCGGTTCTCGACGCCGTCGAAAGGGCCCTGAAACTGGTGTCCACCGCGCTGGACCCATCGCGCGAGGTGTTGCGCCGGTATGGGAACATGTCGTCCGCGACCGTCATGTTCGTGATGAAGGAGATGTTGAAGGCGCCACCCGGCCTGCTCGGCTGCGGCATGTCGTTCGGACCAGGATTGACGGCGGAAACCATGCTCTTTCGAACGGTGTCATGAGCGGCCTGGAGCGTCGGCAGCTTGCGCCGGAAATCCTCGACGGACTTGCTGCCGACGATCCGCGAGCGCTTGTCGCGCGCCGCGACCTTCGTCGCATCAATATGCTGATGTTTCAGGCGCCGATCATGACGTCGTTGCTCAGGAGGTTCGTGCCAAAACCGCCACGCCGCATCCTGGAGATCGGCGCCGGCGATGGCTCCTTCATGCTGGCGGTGGCGCGGCGCATGGCCAGGCATTGGCCCGGGGTCGAACTGGTAATGCTCGACCGCGTCGACCTTGTCACGGCGCAACTGCGCGGTGATTTCGACAGGCTGGGATGGAAGGCCGAAGGCGTCACCGCCGATGTCTTCGACTGGGCAGGAAAGATCGAGGGCGTGCGGTTCGATGCCATGACCGTCAATCTGTTTCTGCATCATCTCGACGATGCGAAGCTCGTGCGTCTGTTTTCGCTGATCAGGCCGAAAGCCCCGTTGCTCATCGCGACAGAGCCGCTGCGGGCGAAACTGGCGCTGGCCGCGACCCGTCTTCTCCCGGCAATCGGCGCCAACGACGTCACACGAAACGACGCGGCTCAGAGCGTGCGTGCCGGCTTTCGCGGCAGCGAGCTTTCCGGCCTCTGGCTTGCGGCCAACGGCAAACCGGTCGAGGAACGGCGCGCTGGCCTGTTTTCCCATATCTTCGTCGGCGCCAGCGCCAGTAACGAGCCATGACGCGATTGTCGACCCATGATGCGATCATCATAGGCGCCGGCCCGGCGGGCACATCTGTCGCGCTCACGCTGGCCCGGCGCGGATGGGCCGCGGCCATTGTGGAGAAGACCGCATTTCCGCGCCGCAAGGTCTGCGGCGAATACATCTCGGCAAGCAATCTTGCGCTTCTCGACCAGCTGGAGATCGGCGATGCCTGGCGTGCCAATGCCGGCCCCGAAATCCGCCGCGTCGGTTTGTTTTCCGGTGAGACCTCCGTCGAGGCTGCAATGCCTGGTGCAGGAGCTGGGTCTCGTGCGAAACACGGCTTCGGCCGGGCGCTCGGCCGGGACATTCTCGACTCTCTGCTTCTACAGGCGGCGCGATCGGCGGGCGTCGAAATCTTCCAGCCCTGCCGCGCCGTCGCCATCGACCGGGATGGTGAGATGCAACGTGTACGAGTTCAGGCCGGGGATGAAGCGGTGATGTTGCGTGCGCCGGTGATTGTCGCCGCACACGGCTCCTGGGAGCCGGGACCATTACCCAGCCAGCTCGCAAAGACCAATCGGCCGTCGGACTTGCTCGGCTTCAAGGCGCATTTCACCGGGTCGTCGCTCGCACCGGATTTGATGCCTCTGCTGGCTTTTCCCGGCGGCTATGGCGGCATGGTCTCGGCGGATCATGGACGGTTGTCGATCTCGTGCTGCATTCGCCGCGATGTGCTCGCGCGGCTGCGTAAACAACATGACCCCGAACACCGGAGCCATGTGTCAGCCGCCGATGTGGTCTCGCGCCATCTCATGAATTCATGCCGGGGCGTGCGAGACGCCCTGGAACCGGCGCACCTCGACGGCCCGTGGCTTGCCGCGGGTCCGATCCGGCCGGGAATTCGCTCCTGCTACGAACAGGACATCTTCCGGGTCGGCAATGCAGCCGGAGAGTCTCATCCCGCTATCGCCGAGGGCATCTCGATGGCGCTTCAGTCCGGCTGGCTGCTGGCTAGCGAACTCGCATCCGCGCCAAGTGGCCAAGCGGGGCGCGAGGCCGCCGCCAGACGCTACGAGGCGGCCTGGAAAAGACTGTTTTCGACCCGGGTCTACGCTGCCGCTGCTATTGCCGGAATTGCCCTTCGCCCCGGCAGCGCCACCGCGATGGCGGCGATCGTCCGGAATTTCCCGCAGGCGCTGACATTGGGCGCGCAACTGAGCGGCAAGACCAAGCCGGTTCCCGGCTTTGCCTGACGAGCGGCGCGCATGAGGGCACGCCCAAAACAGGGTGACCATCCTGTTTTGGCTCGCAGGTGTTTTGGTGACAGACGTGCCATGTTCGGCCTAGGCTGGCCTCAAAGCCTGCGAGATCGAGACGGTCGAGGAACGGGACGCCCAGCAATAACATTAACGCCATCACATCGGGGCAGACTATGCAGCAAGCCATTACGTCGGACGGCCTTCGCCGGGTGGTGCTTGTCGTCGCGCTGCTGAACCTCGGTTACTTCGGCATCGAATTCGCCGTGGCGCTGGCGATCGGCTCGGTGTCGCTGTTCGCCGACAGCGTCGATTTTCTGGAAGATGCCTCGGTCAATCTCCTGATACTGCTCGCCATGGGCTGGTCGCTGCGTGCCCGCTCGCGGGTCGGCATGGCGCTGGCGCTTATCCTTCTGGTGCCCGGCCTGGCGACGCTGTGGACCGCGTGGGAAAAGTTCAACATGCCGGTGCCGCCGCAGCCGGCAGCGCTGACGCTGGCGGGGTTGGGCGCCTTGGCGGTCAACCTGTCGTGCGCCTACATGCTGGCGCGCTACCGCCGTCACAGCGGCAGTCTTACCAGGGCGGCATTCCTTTCGGCCCGCAACGACGCCGTCGCCAACATCGCGATCATACTGGCCGGGTTGATAACTGCCTTCCTATGGCGCTCGGCATGGCCGGATTTGATCGTCGGCCTCGGAATTGCGGCGCTGAACGCAGACGCGGCGCGCGAGGTCTGGGAGGCAGCGCGGGAGGAGCACCGAGCCGGTTCGTGAAGCCCAAACGCCCAGCGCGCTGCCGGATTGCCAATCCGCCAATGCGGGCCCCTATACCGGCCAGCAGTCAGCCAGAAACTTGCGCGATCTCTAATATAATCGCACCCTTTCAAAGCGGTCGGAGGGAGAACCGCTCATACGTAAAAATCGGGCGGAAAAACCATGAACAGCATGAGCCTCACCACACTTGGACGAAGTCGACCGGGTCGAAGCGGTGAAACGATGAACCGCTCTAGGCCACGCACGTCATCAAAAGGCCCGCGCTCCGAAAAGGACGCGGGCCGGTTTTCGTCGGCATGCGCTAGGCAGGTATCAAGACGGCGATGCGGTGGATGCCGACCACCTTGCTGGTGTTGGCTGCCGCGTCGGTCTTGCCCTTGGAGCAGGTATATACGTCACCTTCCTTGAGCTTGAATTCCTTGTCGGCTTTCTTGATCGTGAATTCACCGGCGGCAATGGTGCACACCATGTCGTTGTCCATCACCATTGCAGGGGCGGCTGCTCCCGGCTGGAAGACCACATCGACAATTGAGATGCTCTTGTAGGCGGGGATGTCGGAATTGCCGGTGCCGACCTCGACCACCCTGACGCCGGGGGCTATCTCCTTGCCTTCCTTCGGGCCGTATTTCTTGACCTTTGCAGCAGCCGCCAGCGTGAACAAAGGCGTTACCGCTGCCGCCGTCACGCCGAGCGCAATTGCAGACCTGCGATTTAGGGTTTTCATGGCATCCTCCCATTATATTGGCCACGCACCAATGCGCATGACCACAATACATTAGCACATATGCAGGTAATTGCAGCACGACGTTTCGGAGCTTCCGGGAGCGAGACCGCCCCTCGGTCGAATGCGACCGAATAGCAAACAATTCCATGCTATGCTGGCGAGCCATCAAACGGGCGACGGGGGATAGCAATGTTGGAAACGGACAAGGTGTTCGCTGGCTCAATTCCGGAAAACTACGACCGCTACATGGTGCCGTTGATTTTCGAGCCGTTCGCCGCAGATCTTGCACGACGAGCAGCGTCCTTGTCGCCAAGCGCCGTTCTGGAAACCGCTGCAGGTACCGGGGTTGTCACCCGCGCATTGGCGCCAACACTGTCCGCCGATGCAAGCTATGTCGTAACCGACCTCAACCAGCCGATGCTCGACTACGCCGCTTCGCGGCAAGCTCCCGACGATCGCATCAAATGGCGTCAGGCTGATGCTCTGGCGCTACCGTTCGAAAATGCGGCCTTCGATCTCGTTTGTTGTCAGTTCGGTGCGATGTTCTTTCCCAACCGCTCATCTGCCTACCGCGAAGCCCGGCGAGTCCTAAAGCCCGGAGGACATTTTCTATTCAGCGTATGGGATCGCATCGAAGAGAATGTATTTGCGAACGATGTGACGAATGCTCTGGCGAGGATTTTTCCGAACGATCCGCCGCGCTTTCTGGCACGCACGCCGCATGGCTACCACGATACGGCACTGATCCGTAGCGAGCTGGAGGACGCAGGTTTTTCCGGTGTGGTGATCGAGACGAGGGCCGAACAAAGCCGGGCCTCCTCGCCGCGCCTTCCGGCCGTTGCTTATTGCCAGGGCACTCTCCTTCGCAACGAAATCGAGGCCAGAGAGGCGGGGAAGCTGGACGCTGCAACCGACTATGCCGCAGCCGCCATTGCAGACAGGCATGGCAGCGGCAAGGTTGCTGCCAAAATTCAGGCTCACATAGTGATGGCAGTGGTCTAGGTGCTGGATATCCCGCTCCGGCACTTGGCGACATTCAGCTGCTGCGCGGCAAACATCTTGCCGCTGTCCCGAAATCTCAGACGGTAACCGTTCATTCGCCCGAGTGGCAGGTCGACAAGTGCCGGGTCGATAATCACCGGTCTGATCGATCGCCGGGGCTCGATGACGGTGGCTGCCGGCCGCAAGATTCTGGTCGGCCCGGCTTCACTTTCGCAGCCATGGCCGACTCCGCCCAGCAAGGTCTAGTCATTTCGCTTTCTTGACTCGGCCGACAAAAACGGGCAGCAAAGTCATCATTGGACGGCAGTTTTGCCAACTATGCAGGTTTTGGAGGGCGTTTTTTGGTGTGACCGTCGCCCAATCGGCGGTCGGTAGAGGGATTGGTTAACCAACTTTGTCCATCTTTTGAATCAATCGGCAACAGACGCGAAGCGTGCTGGGGGCACCAGGCGAACTGTGAATGTCACGGCTGCGAAATCCGCTAGCCGGCATCGGCCGATTGAGAGTGGTTGAATGGCGTTTGTAAGTGCGAAAACCCGGGGTGACAGTCCTGCAACTGGATTGACTTCGATGAGGCCCGGCCTGCGCTGGGTCGCGGTTCCGGCCGTCGGCGCAGCCATTGCTTTATGGTCGGTGGCGACCTTGGCCGGCCTTTATTCGATGGGAACCTCGCTCACCGCGGCCTCCAACGGTCTCCCGCAAAGCCTGCTCGCGCCGCGCACCATCGCGCTCGCCGATCCTCGCCGCAGCCTTGCAAAGGCGCAGGCCCCGACATGGGCCGCAGCAAACGCGGCGCTGTCGGCCAAGCTGCTGCAGCACGGGTGCGATGCCAACTGCCTGCTGTCAGCTTCGAACTTCGTTCACCAGGGAAAATCGGCGCGTCTCAAGCGCAATACGGTGCCGCTTGTCGCCGATGCATCGCGGCGATCGAGCTTCGACGACGTGGTGGCCAAAGCAGGGCTGTCGCCGCAAAAGCTTGCCGCCGCCTTTGCCCGTGCCGGCTCACCCGTCATGCTCGCAAGCCTGCCGGCCGCCGCCCGGTTCGCCGAGCCGGTACGCATACCCGACCCGAACGGCCCGGCATCCGTGCGCTTCGGGCCGGCGGTGGCGGAGATTGAACGTTCGTCGCGCCTGGCGCTGGCGCTGGCGAATACATTGCCCGAGCAGATGATCGACGTGCTTCCGGCAGCCGTCGTGGCAAGCGAGCCGGCAGCTTCGCAAGGGCCGCAAGAGCCTGAGGTCCAACTGGCCTCGCTGCCGCCGCAGGACGACATGCCCGACAGCGTTCCGCTGCCGACCCTGCGTCCGCAGGCGGACATCGATGAGCCGGCGCCCCAGGCTCAAGCCTCGAAAGACCGGGCGCCAAAGGATCAGGCATCAAAGGCCCAGGCATCAAAGGCCCAGGTAGCAAAAACGGAGCCGCCCCAGAAATCCAGGGCCCAGGCATCCAGGGCGAGCAAGGTCCAGACGGCCGACGCTCCGCCGGTCGAGACGCTACCCGGCAGCCTGTCGCCTCGCAATTCGTCACAAGCGGCAGTGCCGGCCGTGTCGGGCAAACGGTCGAAGACGCAGGGCGGCGACATGCTGGCCTATGCCAAGCCCGACATGCCTTCCGGCGGACTCGGCGGAGCCTTCAGGAACCTGTTCACCACGCCCAACATGGGCAGCGGCGTCGCCGTCTACGACATCTCGGCCAAGACCGTCTATATGCCCGACGGCTCACGGCTGGAGGCACATTCGGGACTGGGCGCGATGGTCGACCAGCCGCGCTACGTTCACAAGAAGAATGTCGGTCCGACGCCGCCCGACACCTACAATCTGACGATGCGCGAATCGCGCTTCCACGGTGTCGAGGCGATCCGTCTGACGCCGGCCAGCGGCAGCAACAAATATGGCCGCGACGGCCTGCTCGCCCACACCTACATGCTGCGCGGCGGGCGCGCCGAATCCAATGGCTGCGTCGTCTTCAAGGACTATGCCCGCTTCCTCGCCGCCTACAAGAAAGGCAAGATCAAGCGCCTTGTCGTCGTGCCGCGCCTGTCGAAGCCGCTGACACGCGTCGCCCAAGAGGGGCGAGGGGCTTAGGTCGTTCGCGGCAGTCCTTCATGGCTTCGTCATCCCAGGGCGGAGCGAACGCGAAGCGGAGCGCAGACCCTGGGATCCATGCCGTTACGTCAGCCGAAGAATGCAACGACGCAGATTGAAAGCCGTTCTGTAGCGATCCCTTTCACCTCCTGTCCTTCCCGCATCAAAAAGTCCCGCCCGTTGCACCGCGGAGAGGTCACGGCATGGATCCCAGGGTCTTCGCGACGTCGCTTCGCGCCTGCTCCGCCCTAGGATGACGAAGCTGGGGAGGTTTGGCCAATCTCGAAGGTTTTCAATCCCGTCCGATGACACTATGAATGACCGGCCGGGGCGGCTGCAGCTTCAAACAATCACGAGGACATCATGACAATACGCGCTGTCGTCTGGGGCGAGAATATCCATGAGCGGACCAATGAGGTGGTCGCCGGCATCTATCCTGAGGGCATGCACGCGACGATCGCCAATGCGCTGAAGCTCGACCCGGAGATTTCGGTGTCGTGGGCGACGCTGGAGCAGAAGGAGCATGGGCTGCCGGCCGACCGTCTGGCCGAGACCGATGTCTTGCTGTGGTGGGGGCACAAGGACCATGGCGCCGTCGCCGACGAAGTGGTCGAGCGCGTGGCGCGCCGCGTCTGGGAAGGCATGGGGCTGATCGTTCTCCATTCCGGCCATTTCTCGAAAATCTTCAAGAAGCTGATGGGCACGCCCTGCACGCTGAAATGGCGCGAGGCGGGCGAGCGCGAACGGCTTTGGGTGACCAGCCCCAACCACCCTATTGCTGCCGGGATCGGCGAGTATTTCGAGCTCGAGAACGAGGAGATGTATGGCGAGCAGTTCGCCGTGCCGGAGCCGCTCGAGACCGTGTTCATCTCCTGGTTCCAGGGCGGCGAAGTGTTCCGGTCGGGGCTGACCTATCGCCGCGGCGCCGGTAACATCTTCTATTTCAGGCCCGGCCACGAGACCTATCCGACCTATCACGACGCCAACGTCCACAAGGTGCTGCGCAATGCGGTGAGATGGGCGCACAACCCCCAAGGCTCCAATCCGGCCATCCTCGATGCGCCGAACGTGCCGGTGGAAAAGGCGCTCGAGCCGATCGTCGAGCGCGGCGGAAAACTTCATTCCGCGGGCGAAGCCGGCTTTCGCTAGACCAAATCCATGATCGAACAAGAAGATAAAGCCCTGTCCTAAGGATAAGAATCATGCGCCTCTTGATACTCGGCACCGGTTGGATGGCGGAGGAGCACGCCAGGCAGTTCGGCAAGATCGAGGGCGTCGAACTGATCGGCGCCGTCGATCTCGACCGCACGCGCGTCGACAAGTTTTCGGACATCTACGGTATCCCCAACCGGTTCGCGTCGCTGGACGAGGCGCTGGCATGGGGCAAGTTCGATGCGGTGGCGAACGTGACGCCTGATCGCATCCACCATCCGACCACCATGATGCTGATCGCGGCGGGCAAGCCGGTGCTGTGCGAGAAACCGCTGGCCGAAAACTTCGAGAAAGCCAGTGAGATGGCCGCTGCCGCCGAGCGGGCCGGCATCATCAACATGGTCAACCTGACCTATCGCAATGTCGCGCCGCTGCAGAGAGCGCGCGCCATGGTGCTGGCCGGCGACATCGGCACGGTCAGGCATGTCGAGGCGTCCTATCTGCAGAGCTGGCTGGTGTCCAAATTCTGGGGCGACTGGCGCACCGATTCGAAATGGCTGTGGCGGCTGTCGCGCGGCCATGGCTCCAACGGCGTGCTGGGCGACGTCGGTATCCACATCCTCGATTTCGCCAGCTATGGCGCGGCGCTCGACATCGACCATGTGTTCTGCCGCCTGAGATCCTTCGACAAGGCGCCCGAAAACCGCATCGGCGAATACGAGCTCGACGCCAATGACAGTTTCACCATGGCGCTGGATTTCAGCAATGGCGCTTTCGGTGTCGTTCATGCCAGCCGCTGGGCGACGGGCCATTTGAACGAACTCCGCCTGCGCATCTACGGCGACAAGGGTGGCATCGAAGTCGTGCACAATCTGACCAGCTCGGAGCTGAAAGCCTGCATCGGCGAGGACATCGAGAACGCCAAATGGCAGGTTCTGGACGCCGGAACGGTGGCGACCAACTACCAGCGCTTTGTCGATGCAGCCCGCAACGGCATCCAGGCCGAACCGTCTTTCCGCCATGCTGCTGAATTGCAGAAGGTGCTCGACCTCGCCGTGGTGTCGGATGAGAAGAGGGCAGAATTGAGCACTCACGCGGACGCGCAATAGGCTTGGGTTCCTCGCCGTAGGGCGGGGCGGTCGACCGATGCTGTTCAACGGCACAAGCAGCGGAAGCATCTGGCTGCATCGCTTGCATATGCCTCGACGCTGCTCATAATGTGCGGACAAGGCATCGCGACTCTATCGAATCGCTAGAAAACCGATGGATAAATGAGCAAACCAGATCGCTAAATTCTTCTTTGCATAGGTATTTAGATGATCCAATCTTCCCATAAATTTAAAGAACGCACGTCCTTTGAAAGCGCAGAATCGGTTTTAGCGGCTATTCTAGTTTTATGTCTCTTCGCTGCGATTCTCGCCTTCTTCCATTACAATCCTGAGCTCCGATCAGCCATTGCCGGGGCTTTTCGGCCGTCTGACAATTTCATCGCGACCGTGGAAAGTGACCCATTTGCTGTTCTTGGCGTCGTCAGCCTTTCCCTAGTTGCCTTTGTCGCAACGCTATTTTTTCTTATTACAACATGGTCTATTGCGACGAGATCCATTCACTTGTTATCTGCACGCTTCCTCGCGTCGGCCAACCGCAGTGTTGAGTCAGATAAAGGCAATTGAGCGCACGATCGGTCTCTCCAATAGGACGTCAAATCTTTGCCGATAGATCCGCACCTCCGGATAAGTCCAACCACCCATCTGGGCCATCGGTGGCAACCAACTGACTGAATCTAAGCCTCAATGCCGCAGGATCTTGCTCCGCCCTGGGACGAAGTCATGATTGGCTGAGGGGCAATCGCGGATGTCGGAGATCGGCGGAGCGTTTCCTGGTCCCACCCAACATAGCCGCACCTGGGAGATGAAACTATGGAGACCAGCGTAAGGAAGCTATTCGAGCGATATGAGCGCTTTTTCAACCAGTCCCTCGGCGGCGACATGGACATGGATGAGGTCGCATCGCTGTATGCTTCGGACTTCATAGCGGCTTCGCCCGCCGGGGTCATGACTGGAAAGAACGATAAGCAATTCAAGCAGGTCATGGCGCAAGGCCATGCGCACTATCGCGCGATAGGGACGAAGGAAATGCGGATACGCAATGTCCGGCTCTCGCCGATAGACGAACATCATTGCGTGGCTCATGTCGCCTGGACAGCAACCTATGCCCGCAAGGATCAATCGAAGGTGGCGATAGATTTTGACGTCCACTACCTCGTGCAGAAGTTGGACGGCGAGCCGAAGGTTTTCGGCTGGATATCGGACGACGAGCAGGCGCTGTTGAGAAAGCACGGCATCGTCTGAGGTCCGCTTTCTCCTGATGCCCCCCTAATGCCGCAGGATCTTGCTCAGAAAAGCGCGGCTGCGGTCGGTCTTCGGATGCGAGAAGAACTCGTCCGGCGTGCCGCTCTCGACGATGGCGCCGGCGTCCATGAACACCACCCGCTGCGCGACCTTGCGGGCAAAGCCCATCTCGTGCGTCACCACCATCATGGTCATGCCTTCCTCGGCCACCGCGACCATGACGTCGAGCACTTCCGAGATCATCTCGGGATCGAGGGCCGAGGTCGGCTCGTCGAACAGCATGATCTTGGGGCGCATGCCGAGGCAGCGGGCGATCGCCACGCGCTGCTGCTGGCCGCCTGAGAGCTGCGCCGGATAGGCGTCGATCTTGTCGGCAAGACCGACCTTGGCGAGCAATTCGCGCCCGGCCATTTCGGCCTCGGCGCGCGGGATCTTGCGGACATGGATCGGCGCCAGGGTGACGTTCTCGAGCGCCGTCTTGTGCGGATAGAGGTTGAACGACTGGAAGACGAAGCCGATCTCGGTGCGCAGCCGCGTCATGTTGGTGGCCGCGTCGCCGAGGCGCTGGCCGTCGACCGTCAGGTCGCCGTCGCGGATCGTCTCCAGCCCGTTGATGCAGCGGATCAGGGTGCTCTTGCCCGAGCCGCTCGGGCCGCAGACGACGACCACTTCGCGCGGCTCGACGCTCAGCGTGATATCCCTGAGCACGTTGAGCGTGCCGAACCATTTGTTGACGCCGCGAAATTCGATCATGCCAGTGCCATTTTTTTTAAGGTTCGACATCACAACTGCACCTCGCCATGCGCCGCGCCCATGCGTTGCTCCAGCCGGCGGGCCAGCATGATCAGGGGGTAGCAGACGATGAAGTAACCGAGCCCGACGAGGAAGAAGACCAGCAGGCCGTTGGGTACACGCTGCACCACCAGCCAGCCGACGCGGGTGAGGTCGGTGAGCCCGATGGCCGAAACGACGGAGGAATCCTTGATCAGCAGCACATATTGCCCGACCAGCGGCGGCAGCACGATGCGCATCGCCTGCGGCAGCACCACCTGGCGCATGCGCTGCCAGCGCGACAGGCCGGACGCAAGTGCTGCCTCGACCTGGCCGGTCGGCACCGAGCGGATGCCGGCGACGACGATCTCGCAGATGAAGCAGGCGGCCAGGTTGGTCAGCGCAATGATGCCGGCGGTGAAGGCGTCGAGCTCGATGCCGAGTTCCGGCAGGATGAAGAAGATCAGGAAGATCTGCACCAGGAACGGCGTGCCACGGATCAGGTCGACCCAGGCACCGATCGCGCCGCTGATCAGCCGGTTGCCGCCGGTGCGCAGGATGCCGAGGCCGAAGCCGAGCAGCGTGCCCAGCACCAGGCTGATCAGCGACAGCACCACGGTCATGCCGAGGCCGCGCAGCGCCAGGGGATAGCTGCCGGCGACGCTTTGCAGCTGCTGCCAGATCATATCCGTGCCCCCGCGAGGCCGAGCCAGCGCCCGGAGAGCGCCGCCAGTCCCTTCAGCCCGTAATAGAGCAGGAGGTAGAAGGCGGCGATGGTGATGAAACCTTCCGCCGGCATGAAGCGGTCGGAGGCGAGCAATTGTCCGGCGCGCGTCAGCTCGGCAACCGAGATCAGCGACAACAGGGCGGAATCCTTGACCAGCACGATCGCCTGGCCGAGCAGCGGCGGGATCGTCACCTTGAACGCCTGCGGCAGGATGACGAGACGCATGCGCTGGACATAGGTCATGCCCGAAGCGACGCCGGCCTCGACCTGGCCGCGCGGGATCGACAGGATGCCGGCACGGATGATCTCGGCGACATAGGCGCCGCTGTTCAGCGACAAAGCGAGGATGCCGACGACGAACTCGGGCAGGATAAAGCCGAGCCGCGGCAGGCCGAAATAGAGGAAATAGAGCTGCGCCAGTAAGGGCGTGGCGCGCACCGCGTCGATATAGGCCTTGGCCGGGACGCGGAACAGCCGGCCGCGCTGCAAATTCATCGCGGCGAGCACGATGCCGACGGCGAGCGCGCCGGCAAAGGACAGGACAGACAGCCACACGGTCGTGACGAGGCCCTGCCCGAACAGGGGCAGATATTGGACGATGGTGCGGAAGCTGAAGTTTTCGAGCATGGTGAGTGGGCAGTAGTGAGTAGGCAGTAGTGAGTAGTGAGTAGTGAGTAGTGAGTAGTGAGTAGTGAGTAGTGAGTAGTGAGTAGTGAAGGTGTCCGGAATGGCCATCCCTACTTCCTACTTCCTACTCCCTACTCCCTACTCCCTATCCGTTAGTGGTCTTTCTTCCAGGCGTCGGAATTCACCCAGTAATCGAGGTTCTTTTGCAGGCGGCCGTCGAGGCTGACCTGGTCGAGGAACAGGTTCATCCAGACCAGCAGGTCCTGCTCGTCATAGCGCGTGGCGAAGGCCAGCGGCTCCTTCGACAGCATATCCGGCATGATGGTGAAGCTGCCGGCTGGGTAAGCGGTCGACTGCCCCTTGACCGCCGAGACGTCGTTGACGCCGCAATCGGCCTGGCCGTTATTGACGGCGTCGAGCAGCAGCGGGCCGCCGCCCTTGTAGCTCTTGATGTCGGCATCGGGGAAGGCGGCCTTGGCTTCCTTCTCGCCGGTGGCGCCGAGCAGCACCGCGATCTTGGTGCCTTTGGCCTTGCAGTCCTCGGTGGACTTGAAGGCGGTCCCAGCCTTGGTGAAGACGGTGCTGCCCGTGTACATGTAAGGCTTGGTAAAGGCGACCTTCATGCCGCGCGCCAGCGTCGGCGTCATGTCGGCGACCAGAAGATCGGCCTTGCCCGACAGCAGCGCCGGGATCAGGCCGTCCCAGTCGAAGTCGAGGAAGGTGATCTTGACGCCCATTTCCTTGGCCATCAGTTCGGCGAGTTCGACCGAACTGCCGGTGCGTTCGCCGGCAGCACCCACCAGCGAAAAGGGCGGGCCTTGCGTCTGCACCGCAACGCGCAACTCACCGCGCTTGGTAATCTCGTCGAGGGTTCCGGCACTGGCGGCAGCGGTGAGGCCGACGAGCGCAAGTCCGGCGATGAAAAGCTTGGCAATCTTCATTTGGGCATTCCTCCTTGTTGTCGTTTGTTGTTCCACTTGTTGTTTCACCCCATCGGGTGCTTTTTGAGCGGCAGCGCCGTTGCCGGCGGCAGCCACCGTTCGAAAATCTTCAATCCCAGCTCACCGTTTCGGCGACCTTGATGCCGCGCCTGGCCAGCTCGTCGAGGAAGCGGCCATCGGGCACATGCAGCAGTGGGTTGAGCAGGCCGGGCGTGGCGATCTCGCGCCGTGCCAGCATCTGCGCCACGATGCTGGCGGGATAGCCGACGCCAAGGCTCATGCCGAACAGGCCGGAGGCGAGGTCGCGTTCGATGACCAGCTCCGAGGTCACCGTCTTGCGGCGGCCGCCTTCGCTGCCGACAAACACGTTGCGCATGACGCAAAGGTCCTTTTCGTCCGCGCCATATTGCAGTTGCGGGCCAAGCAGCCGGCCGAGGAATTCGCGTGGGCTGACACCGGTGCCGGATACCTTTTCCTCGGACAGGAAGCCGAGCTGCTTCAGCGGCGCCCAGAACGCCGACCAGCCAAGCCAGCGCAGCGAATATCGGCCGGAGCGCTGCAGCCCCTTTGCGGCGGCAAGCATGCCGGCATAATGCGGCGCGTCGCCATTGGGGAAGGCTTCCAGCCTGCCCAGCCCCGCCACCTCGATCTCGTGGATGAAGCGATTGTCGTGCTGGCGGGCGGCCGGCACATCGACCCGTTCGCCATTCTCGACCAGCACACTGTCGCGGTTCTGGCTGACCAGAACCATGTCGAAATTCCAGCTCACCTTGTAGCGCAGCGGCTCGACCACCGCTTTCGGCTCGGGAATGCCGCCGCAGTAGGAATCGATCGCGGTGATGGTGTCGAACTGGCTTGCGGCGCGCGCGTAGAGCACAAGGTCGATGCCGGGGTCGAGCCCGCATTCGGTGACGATCGAGACGCCGGCCTTTTCGGCCTCCGGCGCGAGATCGGCGATGGCCTTGCCGTAATTGGTGGTGACCAGCGGCGTGCGCGTCGCGATCGCCGCCTGCACCGCCTCGCGCATCAGCGGTTGCGGCAACAGGTCGATGACCGCGTCGACGTCCTTCATCACATCGGCCAATGCTGGGCCGATCGCGTCCTCCGGCACGACGAAACGCACCCGGGCAAGGTCGGTCAGGCCGCCAAGCCGCGCAGCGCCGTCGGTTGCGGTGTCGACACAGACCACTTGCTCGACGCCGTCACTGGCAACGAGATCGGCGATCGCCGCCCGGCCTTGCAGGCCGAGGCCGCCGAGAACCGCGATCTTCATGCCATTTCCTTCCGCGGCTCGTCCGACCAGCAGCCTTCCGGCAGGCTGACCCATTTGTTGCAGGAGGCCATGACGACGAAGGTCTCGCTGCGCACGACTTCGCCCGGCTCACCGGCGCCGGGGATCAGCTCGCTGGTGACGCGGTAGAGATCGGCGACATCACCGGCCACAGTCACGTCGACGATGATGTCGAAGCGTCCGGTGACGACGGCTGCCGAGTTCACGAAAGGCAGTTCGGAGATGCGCTGCGCCAGTTCCCGGGCGCGGCCGCGTCCCTGCGCATTGATGCCGACGATCGCCGAGATCAGCTCGGGGCGTTCGGTGAGGTTGAGCAGCCCGACGATCTTGAGCAGGTTGCGGTCGAGCAGGTTGCGCAGCCGCATGCGCACCGTCGGCACCGAGATCGCCATCTTCTCGGCGAGGCGGTTGACGCCAAGCTGCGCGTCCTGCGACAGCAGCTTGACCAGTCGCCGGTCGGTCTGATCGAGATGTTCGCGCAAACGCTCAGGCTTTCATAAAGGGAAATAAACGGTCGGATTTTCTTTCGGATATGAAAATACGTTATGAGAGATTTTTAACAATGGCAAGAGGCATGTCGTGCGCGGTGCCCCTATGCCTGTCGGCAGTTTCGTCGAGGACGCCACATTTTGTTCTTGCTTTGTGCCGGCAGCTATGCTATTAATTTGGATATGGTGCCAATTTGGCTCCAACGACCCATCCTCCCGAGGCGGGTTTTTGTTTCCGGATCTTTTGAAGGTTCAGCGCCGCCGGTCTAAGGTTGGCGAGACAGCGTGGTTCCGCGGAGCGCAGCCGCAGTTCATGCCTTCACGTGACGGGCGGAAAGGCTCATCCGCGAAATGGCCAAAATCGGCTTTTCAACAAAACTGTAGCTGGCCAGGGAGACGGCAATGCAGGCGGTGACAATAACCATGCCAGCAAGCCATGGTGATACGCTGACGCTTGCAACGACAGGAGCGGTCGCAAGCAGCACGATAGGATGCGTCAGATAGAGAGAGTAGGAGGCATCGCCCAACCTTGCCAGCAGGCGAGGAGCAAAAAGCCGGAAGTAGTTTTCCAGGCTGATGCAACCGGCGACAAGGATCAAGGCCGGGATTCCCTGAGCAAGGGTTCGCGGCAAGTTGAAGCCAAGTACCATCACCAGCATGGACACGATGGCGAACACGAGCGCCGAGACACCCAGGACGGTAGGCAAACGCGCCAGTCTGCCGACCAGGTGGCCGAGCGCCATGCCGGCAAGGAACTCAAACAGGATTGGCGTGGTATAGAAAAACAGCACAGTGTCGGCGGCGGGTTTGAAGACGATGCGCGCCGCTACGGCGATTGCAAAGACAACGCCGACCATGGCCATTTGCGTCAGCGTGCCGACACGCATAGTCGCCGCGAACAGAATGTAAAACAGGATTTCCAGATTGAGCGTCCAACCCACGCCCAGCACCGGTTGGACATAGCCTGTGACCGTATCGAGATAGGGTATGAAAAGCAGGCTATTGGTGATCTGCTCAAGAGACACTGCACGATCGGCAAACAACCAAAGTGCGGCGACCATGAGGAAGGTCATAACCCAATAGAACGGAACGACGCGCGTGAACCGCTGCATCAAAAAAGCACGGTGGTCTGAGCGTCTGTTCTCCGTCGAGAGAACCATGACAAAACCACTGATGACGAAAAACAAGTCGACGCCACTGTTCAGAACGGGAATACGCAGGTCGAGCATGCCCAGTGCGCCCGGAAGATGATAGGTAACAACCATGAGGGCTGCCAGCCCCCGCAGGATCTGTATCGATGTATACTGTTGAATCCGGCGCGGCGCGGCGTGATCATTCTGCGGAATGATTTTCATAAAAATGGTCCCCGGTGCGGGAGAGCACTAACATACGGGGTCGTTGATGTGCTGATTAATTGCTGGTTTAATTAATATGTAAAGTTTTAGATAGATTTTACTGACATTAGCGTGCTGCCACGCTTGAGTTCGCCGACTTAGACCTGCCTATTTGCCAAAACTTGCTATCTCCCCCCTGAAGAGGGGGATCGGCGGCCATCGACGCTTTCCCCGTGCTAACGACTGGTCTCGAAGATAGCGACGGCTGCCGCTGTCAGCGCAGCGTTACCGGGTGCTACTGTTCCATCAGGAAGCTCCTTGCCGTCTTCCAGTCCGACGCGCGTCGACCAACGGCGTTCCGCCGCCCGGTGCACGAAAGGCCAGACCGTGGCGTCGGCGCCGTGCAGCAGGATTGCCCGGCGCATTCCGGCGCCGTCGAGCACGGCGGCGATATCGTCGCTGATCTCAAGCGCAGCGTCCGGCTCCTGCTCGGAGATTTCGATCAGGATGCGCAGCACGCGGTTGCCATGGTCGAGGCTCACCAGGCGTTCGGCGTCGGCTACGGAGGCAAGCCCCGCCTCGATGCCAATGCCGCGCTGGCGCAGACGGCCCATGACTGCCGGTGCTGCATTCTCGCTGAGATTGACCGAGGCATAGTCGGGCAGCTCGCTCCAGCGGGCGATCGCGGCAAGCGTGCGCTCGTCGTCGCTCTCGATCCAGGCGCCGGTGGAGACGCCGATCAGCGTTCCCGGGCAGGCGCGGCGCAGCGCCAGCACGGTCGGGTCCATTGCGTCAGGGGCAAGGCTTTCGCGGCCATCGAGCCCGCGTGCATGGACATGCAACTCGGCCGCACCTGCGGCCACGCAGGCCGTGCCGTCTCGCGCAATGGCTTCGGGATCAAGCGGCAGTCGGGGGTGGAAATCGGCGCTGCGCGCGCCATTGATGCAGGTCTGGACGATCATGAGGTGGTGGTCCCGTTGAGTGGAACAAGTTTAGCCCATGACCACGAAATCGGAAATTGAATGACGTCCCGTCCCGCAAGGCTCACCCGGCAAGAAACGGGTGGTCTGCGCGGGCCGCTTCACCCATTTCAATTGACAGAGAAGCCACAGGAGGCGAAGCCATGACCATCCATTCGATAGGCGCGAAAGCGGCGGTGAAATCGGCGGAGGTGCGCGTTGCCGGATATGATTGGCGGACGCTGGCCGATGAGCTGAGCGGCTATGGCTGCGCGGTGATGGAAAAGCTGCTGACGCCGCAGGAGTGCCGGCATATCGCCGGGCTCTATCCGGACGAGAGCCATTTCCGCAGCCATGTGCACATGGCGCGGCATGGTTTCGGCAAGGGCGAGTACCGCTATTTCCGCTATCCCTTGCCCGACTTGATCGGCGGCTTGCGCACCGCGCTCTATCCGCGCCTGGCCGCGGTTGCCAACGACTGGAACGCGCGCATGGGTATCGCGCAGCGCTATCCCGACGAACACGCGGCGTTCCTCGAGCAATGCCACGAGCAGGGCCAGACGCGGCCGACGCCGCTCCTGCTGCAATATGTCCCCGGCGACTTCAACTGCCTGCACCAGGATCTCTACGGCGATCTTGCCTTCCCGCTGCAGGTGGCGATCCTATTGTCGGAACCAGGCAAGGATTTCACCGGCGGCGAGTTCGTGCTGACCGAGCAGCGTCCGCGCATGCAGAGCCGCGTCGAGGTGGTGCCGCTGCGCCAGGGCGATGCGGTCGCCTTCGCGGTCCACAATCGTCCGGTCCAGGGCAGCAAGGGCAATTACCGCGTCAACCTCAGGCATGGCGTCAGCCGGCTACGCTCCGGCATGCGCCACACTGTGGGCATCATCTTCCACGACGCCAAGTAACCGAGCCGCCGGTCCAGGCCGCCGGCGATTACCGGGAAAAATCGCTGCGCACGATGCCGTGGCGCTGGAGCTTGTCGTAGAAAGTCTTGCGCGGAATCCCCAGCGCTTCGATCGTGCGCCTGACATCGCCGTCGTTGCGGCCAAGCGTCTCGCGGATGATGTCGGCCTCGTAGCGCTCCAGCCGCTCCGGCAGCTTCATGGCGGCGTTCGATTGGGTCGGGGCAGGGGGTTGCGTCTCGGCGCCTTCCTCCAATCCAAGCACGAACCGCTCGGCGAAATGCGCCAGCTCGCGCACATTTCCCGGCCAGTCATGGTCGCTCAGATGGCGATGCACCGTCGCTGGAACTGCCGGCACAGGGCGGTGGAAGCGGGCGGCGGCGCGCTCCGCAAAATAGAAAAACAGCAGGGCGACATCGTCGCGGCGCTCGCGCAGCGGCGGGATCGAGATCGTCACCACGTTGAGCCGGTAATAGAGATCCTCGCGGAAAGCGCCGCGCTGGCGCGGATCGCCGAGGTCGACCTTGGCGGCGGCGACGACGCGCAGATCCACCGGCCGCACCTCGTTGGTGCCGAGCGGCGTGACCTCGCGCATCTCCAGCACGCGCAGCATCTGCACCTGTGTCGAGACCGGCATGCTTTCGATCTCGTCGAGGAACAGCGTGCCGCCGCTGGCGTGCTCGATGCGGCCGATCCGTTTCTTCTGCGCGCCGGTGAAGGCGCCGGCCTCATGGCCGAACAACTCGCTCTCGATGACGGTCTCCGGCAGCGTGCCGAAATTCAGCGCGACGAAATTGCCCTTGGCGCGGCGGCTCCAGCGATGCAGAAGACTTGCCACCACCTCCTTGCCGGAGCCGGTCTCGCCGGTCACCAGCACGTCGACGTCGGTATCGGCGATCTGGCGCAGCGTACGGCGCAGCCTGTCCATCGCCGGCGTCTGGCCGATCAGCGGCAGGCTGTCCTGCGCCTCTCCGGCCGCCTCGCGCAAGGCCCGGTTCTCCATTACCAGGCGGCGCTTTTCCGCTGCGCGGCGCACGCTCTGCACCAGCCGGTCGGCGGCGAAGGGCTTGGTGATGAAGTCGTAGGCGCCGTCCTTGATCGCCTTGACGGCCATGGCGATGTCGCCATGGCCGGTGACGAGGATGACGGGAATGTCGGCATCCAGCCGCAGGATGCGATTGAAAAGCTGCAAGCCGTCGATCTGAGGCATGCGGATATCCGACACCACGACGCCGGCAAAACCGGCGTCGAGCGTGGCCAGCGCCTCGGCCGCCACCGCAAAGGCCGAGACCGAGAAGCCGGCAAGCTCCAGCGTCTGCGCGGTGGCCTTGAGGAGATCGCGATCGTCATCGATCAGGACCACCGGTGCGGAATTGTCGTTCGTCATGATGGCTTACGCTGCTTTCTGGAGATGAATGGTGAAGCGGGTGCCGCTGTCGCCGCTCGAAACCTCGATGCGTCCGCCATAGTCGGCGACGATGTCCTTGGAGATGACGAGGCCGAGGCCAAGGCCTTTTTCCTTGGAGGTGTTGAACGGCGTGAACAGCGATTTGAGGATCGCCGGCGGAATGCCGGGCCCGTTGTCGGATACGCTGATCGTCACGCCGTCCGCGGTCTCTTCGACCGAGACCTGCACATGAGCGTCGTCGCGGCCGTCGAGCGCCTCCAGCGCGTTCTGGAAGAGATTGATCAGCACCTGTTCGAGCCGCACCCGATTGCCCATGACCTTGAGGCTCGGCAGCGGCAGGTCGACGACCAATGCGTCGAGCCGGCCGGCAAAGCGGCTTCTCAACAGCATGACGGCGCCTTCGATGACGCCGCGCAATTCGACGGGCTCGGCGGCGGTGCGGCCCTTGCGGGCAAATGCCTTCAACTCCTCGGTGATTGAGCCGATGCGTTCGGTAAGGGCTGCAATGGCGCCGAGATTTTCCTCAGCCGGCCCGGTCTGCTTGCGGTCGAGGAAGGTGCGGGCGTTGTCGGCATAGGCACGGATGGTGGCGACCGGCTGGTTGATCTCGTGGGCGACGCCGGCGGCGACCTGGCCGAGGATGGCGAGGCGGTTGGCCTGGACCAGGTCCTGCTGCACCACCTGGAGCTTTGCCTCCGTGTTGCGGTGGCCGGTGATCTCGGCCTGCAACCGGTCGCGGGCTCGGCTCAGATCCTCGGTGCGTTCGACAACGCGGCGTTCGAGTTCGGTGCGCGCCGCCTGTTCGGCGGCAATCCGCATCTGCGCCGACTGCCGGCGCCACAACAGATACGCGGCCAGGCCGAGCAGCGGCACGACGACACCCAGTGCCAGAAGCCGCATTTCGCGGACGGCGGCGGCGATCGGCGCTTCAGCCGGGATCAGATATTCGAGCCGCCAGGGGGTCGAAGGAACCGGCGTCGAAAGGCTGAGATACTGCGCGTCGCTGCCGCCGGGCGTCACCGCGTGGACGATCGACACATCCGGGCTGAGCGCCTGCGCGTGCATGATCGGCAACGGCACAAGCGGCGCGTCGCCGAACTGTTGGCTGTCGCGAATTGCGGCTTGCTTGGGTGCGGCCAGCGGCGCGGTTGTCATGAAGCGCCAGGACGGCACGCTGGTGATCAGCACGACGCCGTTCTCGTCGCTGACATAGGCCGGGCGGTTGGCCTCGCGCCAGTCGGCTTCGAGCTGGTCGAACTCCATCTTGACGACGACGACGCCGAGCGGTGCGGCGGCATCGCCGACGCGCCGCGAAATGTAGAGGCCGGGACGCTTGCTGACATTGCCGAGCGCAAAATATTCGGCGGTTCCGGCCTGCATCGCGCCGGAGAAATAATCGCGAAAACGGTAGTCGTTGCCGACGAAGCTGATCGGCTCGCGCCAGTTGCTGGAGGCGATCGCCAGTCCGTCGGCGCCGATCACATAGAGCACCGACGCCTTGGTGCCGGAGACCAGCCCCTCGAGCTTGCGGTTCAGCACATCTATTGCCGCGGCGTTTTTCTGCGTCAGCGCATCACGCACTTGCTGGTCCGCGGACAACAGCAGGGGCAGGGCGCGCGGGCTTTCGAGCACGGCGCGCAGCAGCGCGACCTTCAGATTGGCGTCGGTACGCCCCTGCGCCGCCAGGGTCCCGATCTCGGCGGTACGGCCGTAAAGGCCGGCGCCGTAGAGCGCTGCCGTGACGATCAAAAGCGCGACGGCCGCAAACAGCAGCCAGGCTCGGCGCGCCCGCCTGGCGAGTTGCTCGGGCGTCGAAGACAAGGCACCGGCGGGGCGTTGCAGCATCGCCCATTTGTGCATGAACTCGCACAAAACACAATTCGACCTATGCGGAGAGTCGCACTTGACCATGCGTCCGGCAGTGCGGCCGTTTGTGAATGCTCAACAAAATCAATGATGAATAACTCTTCTGCGTATCTGGCACGGCTGTTGCAAACACGAATTCGGCAGTCGCGAGGCTGCTGGTCAAAACAACTGCCCCGGGGAGTCGAGCTTTCGATCGGGGCGCCATGGAGGACGTCATGCAGACAGCAATCGCTGCCGCCGAGCCGCGCGGCAAACTTCCCTTATACCGGCATCTTTATGTGCAGGTGCTCGCGGCGATCGCCGCCGGCGTGCTGCTCGGCCATTTCTATCCCGAAACCGGCGAGGCGATGAAGCCGTTCGGCGACGCCTTCATCAAGCTGGTGAAGATGGTGATCGCGCCGGTGATCTTCCTGACCGTGGCGACCGGTATCGCCGGTGTTTCCGACCTGCAGAAGGTCGGCCGCGTCGCCGGCAAGGCGATGATCTATTTCCTGGTGTTCTCGACGCTGGCGCTGGTCGTCGGCCTGGTCGTCTCCAATGTCGTCCAGCCCGGCGCCGGCATGCACATCAATCCGGCCACGCTCGATACCGCCAAGGTGACGGCCTATGCCGAGAAGGCGCACGACACGACCATCGTCGGCTTCCTCATGAACATCATCCCCGACACCATCACCGGCGCCTTCGCGCAAGGCGACATTTTGCAGGTGCTGTTCTTCTCGGTGCTGTTCGGTGTCGCCCTGGCGCTGGTCGGCGATCGCGGCCGTCCGGTCGTCGATTTCCTGCAGGCGCTGACCACGCCGATCTTCCGCCTCGTCGCCATCCTGATGAAGGCCGCGCCGATCGGCGCGTTTGGCGCCATGGCCTTCACCATCGGCAAATACGGCATCGGCTCGATCGCCAACCTGGCCATGCTGATCGGCACATTCTACCTGACCGCGTTGCTGTTCGTGCTGGTGGTGCTCGGCGCGGTTGCCCGCTACAACGGCTTCTCGATCCTGGCGCTGATCCGCTACATCAAAGAGGAGCTGCTGCTGGTGCTCGGCACCTCGTCCTCGGAAGCGGCATTGCCGGGCCTCATGGCCAAGATGGAGCGCGCCGGCTGCAACCGCTCGGTGGTCGGCCTGGTCATCCCGACCGGCTATTCCTTCAATCTGGACGGCACCAACATCTATATGACGCTGGCCGCGCTGTTCATCGCACAGGCGACCGACACGCCACTCACCTACGGCGACCAGATCCTGCTGCTCGCCGTCGCCATGCTGAGCTCCAAGGGTGCCGCCGGCATCACCGGCGCCGGCTTCATCACCCTGGCGGCGACGCTTTCGGTCGTCCCCACCGTGCCGGTCGCCGGCATGGCGCTGATCCTCGGCGTCGACCGCTTCATGTCGGAATGCCGGGCGCTGACCAACTTCATCGGCAATGCGGTGGCGACGGTCGTGGTGGCACGCTGGGAAGGAGAACTCGATCAGACGAAGTTCGCCGCCGCCATGGCCGGCGACTTACCGGAGGAAGTCGACCTGTCGCTGCCGGGTTTGCAGGCCGCCTGACTGTTTAGGCCACATGACCAAACACCCCGGAGGCGGTTCGCCGGCTCCGGGGCAAAAGCGCCGGCGGTCGCGGCATGCCGCCTGAAACGCAACCTGAAGTGGCCCTGTTTTCGACGCGGGGCTTGTTCCAGCCGCATTTGCAGGCCACTATCCGCCATGTCTTCAGGGCACCCGTCCGCTTCGCTCCCGACCTGATCGCGAGGCGAGACATTTCCGTCGGGCTCGGCTGCGACATCACCTTGGCCGAACGTCGGAGCTTTTGCTGCCGCCGACCCTCTGCGCATGGCAGCAGCCCTTGAAGGCAATGGCGGCCTCAATACGAAGTCGCAAAGCGAAACGTGACCGTCTCCTCGTGGAAAGCGCAAGCTTTCTCCTCCGGGGAACTCGTCGCGCGTCAAGAGGGGCGCTTGAAGAAGGGCGAGCCCATGAGGGCTTTTGCCGAACCAAAGCAAGATGCGAGGTCAAACGCGATGCAGTCTGTCCAAAACCGGCTTCCGGTATCCATCATCATCCCGAACTACAACTATGCGCGGTTCCTCAAACGCAGCATCGACAGCGCTCTCGAGCAGGACTACGCGGATGTCGAGGTCATCGTCGTCGACGATGCATCGCAGGACAATTCCACGACGATCATGGAATCGTATCACGACGAGATCCTCGCATGCCCGCGAGCGCAAAATGGCGGACACGCGGCGGCATTCAACACCGGCTTCGCTGCGAGCTCGGGCAAGATCGTCCTGTTCCTCGACGCCGACGATTATCTTTATCCAACCGCCGTCTCCACCATTGTCGACACCTGGGACGAGGCAACCGCTCAGGTCCAGTCCAGACTGCATATCGTCGACGAGGGGCAACGCATCAAGGATGTCTTTCCGCCGCCCGAACTGCCTTTCGACAGCGGCGACGTCATGCCGAAACTCCTGCACAAGGGTCGCTACCAGACCACCGTGACCAGCGGGCTCGCCTTTGACCGCGCAACGCTCGAATCGATCATGCCGATACCGGAGCCGGAGTTCCGCCAGGGCGCCGACGGCTATCTGGCAACGCTGGCGCCGATGTACGGGCACGTCCAGTCCATCGACGAATGCCTCGGCGCCTACCGGATCCACGGCGCCAATCATTCGGTCTTCGGTGAAAAGCTCGCCGAGCGGGCACGCTGGCGGGTGACCCACGATTTCCGCCGCATGCAGGCGCTGTCGGACCAGGCCTCCGGGATCGGCCTGACCATCGTGCCGTCGGATGCTGTCCGCCACGATCCGGTCCACCTGGAAGAGCGGCTGGCGTCGCTTTGCGCGGACCGAGACCGACACCCCGTGGCCGACGATTCCCGGCTGGCGCTCGGGGCGGCCGGCGCCGTCGCCAGCCTTGAAATGACCGCATCGCTGCGGCGGCGCGCCATCCTTGCCGCCTGGTTCCTGTCGGTCGGGGTGCTGCCGCGGAAAATGGCGACCGCAGTCCTGTCGTGGAAGCTTGATGCGTCGTCGAGACCGGCATTTTTGAGCCGCCTGTCCAAGAGAATCCGCCAGGCGATGGGTTAGCGGATAATGCCGTGACATCGGTCCGCCAGGTATTCGGCTGGCCCGGCCCAGCGTCCAGCGGGCGTATTATTGCCTTCGATGGGCTCGGACCATTCCGTAAATCATTTGCTTACACCTGCTTGACCCGTGTAAGCGATATGCTTACATGCTGCATGATCAAGTCGTTCGAGCACAAGGCGCTGGCGGACCTCTTTCAAACCGGAAAGACCGGAAAGATCGACGCCAAGATGCATAAGCGCATCCTTGTCCGGCTTGACCGTTTGGAAGTCACGGCAAGACCTGACGACATGGACCTGCCCGGCTTCGACTTCCACGCATTAAAGGGCTTCAGCCCGACCCGCTACACGGTGCATGTCAACGGGCCGTGGTGCATCACATTTGAATTCGACGCCAATGATGCTGTCCGCGTCGATTTCGAACAGTACCATTGAGACGGCTTAGATTGGAGAAATCGATTATGAGCGTGTATGAGCCGATGCATCCGATGGAGCGCTGCCCATCCCACCCCGGGGCGTTGCTCGACGACATTATCCCGGCAACCGGCAAGACCAAGGTGGAAATCGCCAATCTGCTCGGAATCTCGCGCCAGCAGCTTTACGACATCATCCGCGAAAAGAAGCCGGTGTCGCCGGCTGTTGCGGCGCGCCTTGGAAAGATGTTCGGCGACGGCGCCGCGATCTGGCTCAGGATGCAGGCCGCTTACGATGCGTGGCACGCGGAGCGCGAGGTCGACGTCAGCGCCATTCCAAGGCTGCATGCTGCCTGAGATGCAATAGATCGGCCGAACCACCGAGGCTCTCATAAATCGATCACGGTCCCGCCTGCCTGGACCGGTCCTGCGGTTCGACGGCTCGCTCGACCAGGACATGCGCCTCCCGCGCGGCCTCGATGAACGCGTCCCTGGCGGCTTCGGTCCAGCGATCGTCGCTCATGGCGCGGCGGCATGTGCGCAGTGCCAAGCCGTGTTTGGCGCTGCCGGCGTCGCGCCAGTGGGCTTCCAGCAATTCGACAGCCTGCCGTGCATTGGAAATGTTGCGGATATCTCCCACGATGCCGACCGCAACCGCAACCGGCTTGGAAAACCATCCTTGGTTCATGGCGAAGCCTTCGACGTGTTGAACTACCTATAACGAAAATCGTAGCGCAAGGTTTCATTTGCGCCAGTCACCACGGCGTGAGGCGCGTCTACTGCGCCGCGCGCAGCCTGACCACGACGCTGCGCGCCACAAGCACCAGCACGGTGATGACGATCAGGATCACCGAGAGCGCTGCGATCGCCGGGTCGATGTTGTCGCGCAGGCCCATCCACATTAGCCGCGGCAGCGTGATGGCGTTGACCGAGGTGATGAACAGGGTGACGCCGATCTCTTCCCAGGACAGCACGAAGGAGAGCAGTGCTGCGGTGACGATGCCGAACTTGATATTGGGCATGATGATGCGGGTGGCGCGCTCCCATACGGTCGCGCCGAGGCCGCGGGCGGCGAGGTCGATGCGGCGGTCGAGCTGGCTGAGCGACACCAGGATCAACACCGTGGCGAAGGGCACCGTCATCACCGCATGCGCCATCGCGACACCCAGCCAGGTGTCATAGCCGAAGAACGACGAGAACCCCGAGATCGAGGTCAGCAGGAAATAGAGCGTGATTGCCGACACCACCGGCGGCACTACCATCGGCAGCAGCACGAAGCCGACGAGAGCGGCGGTGAAGCGCGGCTGGAACATCCAGACGCCGAGGCTGAAGCCCAGCGCCAGCACCGTGGAAAAGGCGCTGCTGACTATGCCGATCCTGATCGAGAGCAGGATCGCATTGATCCAGCGCGGATCCTCGATCAGCGCCTGGTAATGGCGCAGCGACAGTTCGCCCGACGGCATCGCCAGCATGCGGCTCGGCGTCAGCGACACCGGGATCACGGCGAGCAACGGCAACAGCAGGAATAGCGCGACCAGGGCGGCGAGGATCAGCGAGACGGGACCGGGGCGGTAGGTCGGCATCGCGCTACACCAACTGCTTCGGCCTGATATAGCGGAAAAGCAGCGCCATCAGCGCGCCGACGAACAGCACCAGCACCACGCTGATCGCCGCACCCAGGCCCCAGTCCGGGCTCTGGAAGATGCGGAGATAGATCAGCTCGGCGATCATCACGCTGCGGCCGCCGCCGAGAATCGCCGGCGTGACGAAGAAGCCGAGCGAAAAGACGAAGACGATCAGCGCCGAGCCGATGATGCCGGAGCGGGTCATCGGCACGAACACCGACCAGAAGGTGCGCATGCGGCTGGAGCCGAGGCCGCGCGCCGCCAGCAGCACACGGTCGTCGAGGCTTCGCATCGAAGAGGCCAGTGGAAACACCGCGAAGGGGATGAGGAAATGCGTCATGCCGACGATAACGCCGAACTCGTTGCGCACCAGAGCCAGCGGCTCCGAGATGAAGCCGACCGCCTGCAGCCAAGTGTTGATCAGGCCGCGATTGGACAAAAGCGCCACCCAGCCGAAGGCGCGCGTCAGCACCGAGATCCAGAACGGCACCAGGATGCAGAACTCGGCCACGACGCGCTGCACCGGCGTGCCGCGCACCCAGACAACGGTAATGGCGTAGGCGGCGGCAACCGAAACGATGGTGACGATCGCGGCGATGCGCAGTGTGCGGATGAAGACCGACTGCACCAGCTGATCCGTGAGCAGCGCATTGTACTGCCCCAGCCCCGGCGTAGGCAGGGTGAAGCTCCATTTGACCACGCCGAGGAATGGCCAGGCGTAAGCCAGCACAAGAAAGAGGAGCAGCGGCGCCATCAGCAGCGCCGCGCCCATCCTGTCGGAGAGGTGTGCTCTCATCTCGCCCCTGGCTATCCCGGCTTGTCAGGCGGAGATGATCTTCGTGTATTCGTCGAGTGCTGCCCCGTAGTTCTTGGCGTACCAATCCATGTCGAGCGGGATCTGCTTTTTCATGTTCTCGGGATCGACGGGGTTGATTCGCTTCTTGTCGGCGGGGATCAGCGCGTCGGCGGCCGGGTTGGCCGGACCTTGGCCGAGCTTGTCGAACATGATGAGTTCCTTCTCCGGGTCCTGGGTGCTGGCGATGAACTTCATCGCCGCGTCCTTGCCGCCGGGATTGCCCTTGAGCACGGCGAGCGCGCCGGGCGAGATCAGGCCCTGGTCCCAGATGAACTTGATCTTGCCGCCGGAATCCTGCTCGATGAGCGAAGCCCGGGTCGACCAGACGATCGCCATCGAGGCCTCGCCATTGAGCAGCACGCTCTGGCTTTCGGCGCCGCCACCCCAATAGGCTACGACGTTCTCCTTGAAGGCAGCGATCTTGTCATGCGCGCGCTTGAGGTCGAGCGGATAGAGCGAGGCCGGCGCGATGCCGTCGGCAAGCAGTGCCGCTTCCCAGCTCGACACGCCCCATTTGTAGAGCGAGCGCTTGCCGGGGAATTTTGCCACGTCGAAGAAGTCGGCCATGCCGGTCGGTGCCTGACTGCCGTATTTCTCGGCATCGTAGGCGATGACATAGGAGAAGAAATAGGTCGAGGCCGCGTATTCCCAGCCGAATCCCGGCCGCATCTTCTTCTTGTCGACGATCGAATAATCGATCGGCTCGAGCATGCCTTGCGCGCCGAGCGTGATGGCCGAGAACGGATCGACGTCGACCAGGTCCCAGGTCGGCGCGCCGCTCTTGAACTGCGCCGCGATCGCGCCTTCGGTCGGGCCGGAGCCGTCCATCTTGACGGTGATGCCGGTCTCCTTGGTGAAGGCTTGGCCATAAGCTGCGTCGTAGGCGGTGATGGCGTCGCCGCCCCAGTTGACCAGCACCAGTTCCTTAGCCGCGGCAAAGGCGCCGGTCGAGCGTAGCAGCATCGGCGTGCCGGCCAGCACCAGTGCGGCCAGTTGCGTGAACTGCCGGCGCGAAATCTCGCCGCGCACTGCCCTGGCGGACAGCGCCTCGATGGAATTTTTCTTGGTTTGATTTGTCATGTCAGTTCCCCTTTTTTGTTGTTGGTGTTTCCTGAAAGTCAGCTTGGCGAATTCGCCACGCCGATCGTCATTGTCCTCCGTCCGGAAGGAGGAAGCCTTTCTCCGCCGGCCAAGTCAGCCACACGGAATTGCCCTTGCTGAGCGCGGAAGCGGCAACCTCGTTCGGCACCGAGACCGTGACCTTGGCGCCTTGGTGCGTCGTCAGATCGAGCCGCGTCGCAGCGCCGAGATAGGTCGAGGCGACGGCAGTCGCGGCAATACCGTTCTCGCCCGCTGCCGCCTCGCGTGCGATCGACATGTATTCGGGCCGGATCGCCAGGATGGCGTCGCCACGGACCTTCTCGGCCTTGCAGCGCATGCTGATCGCGCGGTCTTCGCAGAGGCCGGTCGAGCCATTGTCGGCCGGGCGCACGCCCTTCAACGGCAGCATGTTGATCTCACCCAGGAACTCGGCGACGAAGCGGTTGTCGGGCCGGTCGTAGACCTCGTCGGGCGCGCCGACCTGCAGCAATTTGCCATGGTTGAAGATGGCGACGCGAGACGACAAAGCCAGCGCCTCGCTCTGGTCATGGGTGACGAAGACGAAGGTGGTGCCGGTCTCCTGGTGCAGCCGCTTCATCTCGGCCTGCATCTGGCCGCGCAGGCCCTTGTCGAGCGCCGAAAACGGCTCGTCAAGCAAAAGCACGCCCGGCTCGAAGACCAGCGCCCGCGCCAGCGCCACCCGCTGCTGCTGCCCACCGGACAATTGCGACGGCAGTTTCTTTTCGTGGCCCTTGAGCCCGACGCGCTCGATCATTTCGCCGACGCGGCGCTTGATCTCGGCCGCCGATTTCTTGCGTACCTTGAGTGGGAAGGCGATATTGGCCTCGACCGACATATGCGGGAACAGTGCGTAGCCTTGGAAAACCATGCCGGCGGCGCGCTGCTCGGCCGGCCGCTCGGTGATATCGACGCCGTCGCTGTAAAGGCGACCGTCGGTCGGCTGAATGAAGCCGGCAAGGATCATCAGGAAGGTGGTCTTGCCGGAACCGGAGGGGCCGAGCAGGGTAAGGAACTCACCACGGCCGATATCGAGCGTCAGATCGTCCAGCGCACGGAACGAGCCGAAGCTCTTGCCGATCCCGATTGCCTTGATCTCTGCGGCCCGGCCGGGTTGCTGCATCCTGCCCTTTCCTTAGCGTAGGCGAAATCGTAGGCAGGGCGGCGGCTTACCGCAACCGAATAGTTTTCGCCTGATCGGCAAATTTGATTCATCTATGCGCCAATCTTGGGGAGATTTCGCCGAAGGCGACGGAGGGGGGCGTCTCGCGTGAAGCGCCAACTTCCTCTTTCTTCGAAAATCAGACCGGGCCGAGCCCAGCCAAGCGACCCCCTCTGGCCGCTTCGCGGCCATCTCCCCCTCAAGGGGGGAGATTAACGCTGGTTCTCCGACAGCTTCGACCTCAGCCACCGCCCAAACGCCTCCAGCACCGGATGCGCCGCCTTGGCATGTTCCGAGACCAGAAAATACGAGCGCGGGGAATTGATCGCTATGTCGAAGGGGCGCACCAGCCGGCCTTCGCTCAGTGCCCGGCCGCTGGTCAGTTCGTCGCCCATGGCGATGCCCTGGCCGGCGATCGCCGCCGAAAAGACCAGGTTCATGTCGGAAAAGAAGATGCCGCCTTCCGGGTCGGGGTTCTCGACCTTGGACAGCGCCAGCCAACGCGCCCAGTCCTCGGTGTCACCGAGATGCAGGAGATTGGCGCGCAGCACGTCTGCCGGCTTGGAGAAGCCGCCGATCTTGTTGAGCAGCGTCGGGCTGCACAGCGGCGTGAACGAGATTTCGCACAACAGCTCGACCGCGCGGTTCGGCCAGTTGCCGACGCCAAAGGCGATGAAGGCGTCGGCCTCGGCATTGCTGACGTCATCGAGGCGGCGCGGCGTCAGGATGCGGAGCGCGACATCTGGATACATCTGCCGGAATTCGCCAATGTGAGTGCACAGGAAAAGCGAGGCGAAGCCAGGGGTGCAACTGACGCTGAACGAACCGCCGACGCCGGTGCCGGCATGGCGCGTCACCGCGTCACCCAACACCGTCAGCGCCTTGCGCACGTCGCTGGCATAGCGCTGGCCACGCGGCGTGAGCGCCACGCCCTTGCCGATGCGTTCGAGCAGATCGAAGCCGAGATCGCGTTCGAGCAGGCGCAATTGATGGCTCACCGCACTGCGGGTCAGATGCAGTTCGTCGGCGGCGCGCCAGACGCTGCCGTGGCGGGCAAAACTGTCGAGGGCGCGCAGCGCCTGCGTCGAGGGAATTCTCAAGAGGTGAACCGAATTTGCATGAGCCGGGAAAACATATCACTTTTTGGTGGGGCGCTTCACTGCTTTCTTTCCGCCATGGAGAAACCGGTGACCTCGGCACAAGCGACCGCGCTTGCCTGTCTGGACGACATCCAGCCGTCCCTGTCGGCGTGGACGCGGACCATCTTCGACTTCGGCGAGACCGCCTGGCGCGAATACCAGTCGGCCGCCTGGTATGTGGAGCAGTTGAAGCACGAAGGCTTTTCGGTCGAGGAAGGCTCCGGCGGTATGCCAACGGCCTTCTGCGCCCATTGGATCAACGGGACCGGCCCGACGATCGGCATGTACGCCGAATACGACGCGGTGCCGGGCAATTGCCAGGACGCGGCAACGGTGAAGCGACCGCGTCCCGGCCTCGGCGAACAGGCGGGCGGCCACACCGATCCGCATTCCGGCCTCGGCATTGCCAGCCTCGGCGGCCTTTTGGCGACCAAGGCAGCAATGCAGCGCCACGGCATATCAGGCACGCTGCGCTTCACCGGCGAGCCGGCGGAGAAGGTGCGCGGGTCAAAGCCGATCCATGCCGCGAAGGGCTATTACGATGGGCTGGCGGGTATGATCTCCTTCCATCCTTTCTACATGCTGCCGCTCTGCAACACGGCGCGCTGGGACACGCATTGCGGTGCGGCCTATGCGATGATCCACCGCTTCATCTGTGACGAGCCGGAACATTGGGCGAGGGCGGCGGGCACCGCAGCACCCATCCCGCAGGCGCATTCGGCGGTCAGGGCGCCCGGCGCCAACGACGCGCTCATGATGATGTACATGGCGTCCAAGGCGCTGCGCGATTCCATGCTGCCGCATCAGGGCGGCTGGTCGATCAGCGAGGCGATCCTGACGGCGGGCCAGGCGACCGCCGACAATCTGCCGGCCGGGCTGGCCGAGATCCAGTACATGATCCGCGTGCCGACGCTTGCTATGGCCGAGCAGGTCACCGCCATGCTCGACCGCAATGCGGAAGCCGCAGCCAGGATAAGCGGCTGCCGCCATGAGCGGCACTGGGTGTCGAAGTCGCGGCCGGGGCTGGCCAATCACGTCATGGCCGGCATTGCCTTCGACGCGCTGGCGGCGGTCGGGCCGCCGCGCTGGGACGAGACGGCCAAGGCGATCGCCCGCGAAATCCAGGTCAATGCCGGCGGCGAGGCGAGCGACGAACCGTTCATCGCCGAGCTGGAGCGGCTGATTGCGCCGCAGGATGCAGAGGCGCTGCTGCGTCGCGACCTGCCGCCATCGCAGCTCAATTCGACCTCCGACGACTACACGGACATGTCGTGGCATACGCCAACGGCGCGGTTCTATGTCGCCCGCCCGGCACTGCGCTCGGAGAATGGTCACGCCTATCCGGGCTGGGCGATGAATGCGCTGGGCGGCATTTCTGCCACCATCGACCCGATGGTCATCTGCGCAGCAAAGACCATTGCGCTCGCGGCACTTCGCTTGTTGGAAGACGAGGCTGCGCGCGACGCGGCGATGGACGAATTCGTCGCCCGAACCGGCGGTGGCATCGGCGGCTCGAACTGGATCGCCCCGCTCTGCGACTACGATCCGCCGATCGGATTTCGCTGGCCGGAATACATCACCACCCCGCGCGGACGGGATTGGTGGATACCAAGCAACCAAGCCGCATGATCAACCAGCCGCCCCCATCACGAGGAGAAACTCATGACCGTCCATGACCGCATCGTCGCCGAGCCGTTTTCGCTGCAGCGCCGCAACCCGGTGGGCGGCACCAAGCCGTTGACCGCCTGGGGCTTCGCCAACGAGACCGACGTGCTGACCGACGTGCTGCTCGGCTCGCCGAATTTCCTGCGTCATCTCTCGACCAGCTCGCTGTCGCGAAAACATCTGCGCGAGGCGCCTTGCAACCTCCAGATCGCGCAGGCACAGCACAAGGACCTGGCCGCCGCCTATGAGCATTTCGGCGTCAACATCCACTGGCACGAGCCGACGCCGGAGCTGCCGATGCAGGTCTATTCGCGCGATTCCAGCGTCATGACGCCCTACGGCGCCATCATCACCGCGATGGCCCAGTGGTGGCGGCGCGGCGAGAACTACGCGGCGATCCGCACCTATGAGAAGCTCGGCATCCCGATCTACGACATGGTCACCGCCGGCACCTTCGAAGGCGGCGACTTCAATGTCATCGAGGATGGCGTGGTGCTGATCGGCTGCGGCGGCGCCCGCACGCAGGAGGAGGGCGCGCGCCAGGTGCAGGCCTGGTTCGACAAGGAGGGCTGGGAGACCCGCATCGCCTTCATCGACGAATATTACGTCCATATCGACCTGATGGTGGTGCCGATTGCGGAAAAGCTGACGGCCGTCTGCCTTGCCTGTACGGAGCCCGGCATCGTCGACTGGCTGAAGGGCAAGGGCCACGAGATTATCGACGTGCCGTTCCAGGACACGATGGCGCTCGGCTGCAACTTCATGTCGCTGGGCAAGGACAGGGTGATCGCGCCGACTTCGAGCCAGACGCTGATCGGCCAGCTCAAAGCGCGCGGCTTCGAGGTGGCCGCCATCGACATGAGCGAAATCTCGAAGACCGGCGGCGGCATCCACTGCATGGCACAGGCATTGAAGCGCGAGCCTGCGTGAGGCGGCACGCGCCTACAGCACGACGAGCTTTCCCTTGCGCAGACGCCGGGCGCAGCAATAGGCCAGGTCGGCGGCGACCATGTCTTCCATCGCAATGCCCATCGCCTTGTAGGTGGTGATCTGCTGATCCGAAACGCGGCCCGGCGCGCGGTCGAGTAGCATGGCGCCAAGCTCGGTGCCGAAATCCGGGTCGAAGCCGGCAAGCTCGCAGGAACCGACCGGGGTCGGTTTGAATGCATCCTTGGTTTCGACAAAAAGACTGGATTTGGCGATGAGCTCGATCGGCATTTCACCGCGGGGCGGCGCCACCCCGACCGACGAGACATGCGTGCCCGGCTGGACCCAGCCTGCGTCGATCACCGGCTGATAGGAGTGGGTCGCCAGGCACACCACGTCGGAACTGCGCACTGCCGCCTCGAGGTCGGCGACCGCCACCACCGACGGGTGCAGCCGGGCAAGCGCTGCCGCATCGTCGAAGCTCTTCGAAGCGACGCGGATTTCGGTAAAGTCCCGCACCAGCGGCAACAAATGGAGATGCTGGTTGGCCTGCACGCCGGCGCCGACCACTGTCGCTATCCTGGCATCCCGGCGGGCAAGCGCGCGCACCGACAGCACAGCGGAGCCGGAGGTTCGCACCGCCGTTATGAAAGTGCCGTCCATGATGCAGACCGGCAGGCCGGACAGCGGATCGAACAGGCTGATGGTGGCGAGATGGCTGGGCAGGTTCTTGGCCAAGTTGCCTTCGAAGACATTGACGATCTTGACGGTCAGGTTCATGCCTTCCATCCAGGCCGGCATGGCGAGGCTGTAGCCGGCTCCGGGGATGTCGAGCTGTGGCCGGGGTGGATTGACAACCTTACCTTGTGACAGCGCCTTGAAGCCGTCTTCCAGAACATCGAGAAGCTGGCTGAGGTCGATGCACGCCATCACGTCGGCTTCGCTCAGCACCAGGATCTCGGTCGCTCCCTTGCTGATTTCCGCCGCACTCTTGCCGGCTGGACTGAACGCTTCCTTGGTCATCCTGCACTCCCTTTGTTCGTCGAAATCGGCTCACCCCGTTTGCTTCGCGTGGGTGAGGGAAGTGCAAGCTATTGCGAGGTTTCATGTGATGAAATACGTTGATTTTGGCATCTCTGCGTGAAATCAACACATAAATCCCTGAGATAGAGTGGATTGTGAAATGGACGACCTCGACCAGATAGACCGCAGCTTGCTCCGGCTGCTGCAGGAGGACGGGCGCCGAACGACGCTTGATCTGGCCGGGCGTATCGGGCTGTCGCGACCGGAACCAGCCAGCGGGTGAAGCGCCTGTTCCGCGACGGGTTCATCACCGCGGTCAGAGCCGTGCTCGATCCGCGCAAGGTCGGCCGGGGAACGCTGGTGTTCATAGAGGTCCGGCTTGACCACACGGCGCCGCATGTCTTTGACCGTTTTGCCGAAGCCGTGGCGAAAGCCCCGGAGGTTCTGGAGTGCCATATGGTGGTTGGCGGCTTCGACTATCTGGTCAAGGCGCGGATCGCCGATATGGCGGTGTTCCAGGACTTCCTGCAGCGGGTCATCCTGCCGCTGCCGGGTGTGCGCGAAACGCACACTTTCGCCTCCATCGCCGATGTCAAGCAGAACGCCCTCTTGCCCGTGTGATCAGGTAGAGGAGGAACACTTGTTCAGGGCGGCTTGCATCGCATCCTCGCCATCTTATCGGTCCCCCTTGGCCGCTCTCCCTTTGCCCGCCTTCCGGTGCAGGATGTCGGAGACCGGCGCTAGCCTTGCGCAGTCAGCAGGTTCGCGTCGCGCGCGAGCCGCCACTCACCGTCTGCCTCCTTGCGCAGCAGCGTCAGTGCATATCCCGATCGATGGACCGGCTCGCCATTCGGCGGAGTCGCCGTCATGTCGATGCGGCTGCGGATGAAGGCCCAATTGCCGAGAAGCTGTAATTCCACGATATCGCTGGTGCCGTCGATACGAACGCCGGCCGTCTCCCGCGCGGCTGCCGCGAAGATCTCCTTGTCGAAGGGTTCCCGGCCGGGAACCATGAAGATCGCGTCGTCCGTCATCAAGCTGAGCACGGTCGCAATGTCACCACGCTTGCTCGCATCCATCCACGTCTCGACCAGCCTTCGGATTGCTTTTTCGTCGCCCGTCATCCGTTACCTCCTTGGCATCTAGCGGTCATCGATAGCGCACGGCGCTCCTCCCTTGCTGAGAAACATAGGGCTTGGATCCCCGTCGTCATCGATTGCGGTGTTCCTCGATGTCACGCTGCGGGGGCATGGTCCGTAAAACGGCAGGTCCGCGCCCTGCATATCTATCGCCAGCCGCCCGAGGCGGTGATGCGCTCGCCGGTCAGCCATGACGCTTCGTCGGAGGCGAGGAACACCGCGACGCGAGCGACGTCGTCGGGCCGACCGAAACGGCCGAGCGGGGTCATGGTGACGATCTGTTTTTCGAAGTCGCTGCCGACGATGCCGATACGCTCGAGGCCTTCGGTGTCGACGCCGCCGGGCGCAATGGCGTTGACGCGGATATTGCGGGCGCCGAGTTCCCGCGACATCGACAGCGTGATCGTGTCCACCGCGCCCTTGGTGGCGGCATAGACGAGCGAGTTCGGCTGCGGATTGCGGCTGGCGACCGAGCTTATGTTGATGATGCTGCCGCCGCTCGGGCCAAAATGGCTCACTGCTGCTTGCGTGGTCAGAATGATGCCCAGCACATTGGTGTCGAACTCACGGTGGAACTCGGCCTCCGTCACCGCTTCCAGCGGCTCGAATGCGAAGACGCCGGCATTGTTGACCAATATGTCGAGCCCGCCGAACTCCGACTTCGCCGCCTCAAACAGGCGGCGCACGTCGGCCGATTGCGATACGTCGCCCTGGACGGCGACGGCGCGGCCGCCACGGTCCTCGACCTCCGCGACGACACGGTCGGCGCCTTCCCGTGACGAGGCGTAGTTGACGACCACCGCGGCACCGGCCGTGGCAAGACCCTTGGCAATGGCGGCGCCGATACCCTTGGACGCGCCGGTGACGATGGCGACCTTGCCGTTCAGCTTGCTCATCAATCTCTCCTTTGTCGACGATGAGCGGTATTTAATGATGATCAAAAAGCGTATTAGGATCATAATGATCCATTCTTTCGTGCCTAGAATTCTGGAATGACCACCATTCTCGAAAAGACCGCCGGTCTCGTCGCCTTCGTCCGAACCGTCGATGCCGGCTCATTCCATGCCGCCAGCCGGTTGGTTGGCTCGAGCCCATCGGCGGTGTCGAAAAGCGTGGCACGGCTCGAGCGGCGGCTCGGGGTCAGGCTGATCCAGCGCTCGACGCGTCGGCTCGGGCTCACCAGCGAAGGCCTCGCCTACTACGAGCGGGTGGCGCCGCTGCTCAGGGCGCTGGACGATGCCGAAGACATCGTCCAGGTGGCCGATACGGCGCGCGGCCTGCTGCGCGTCACAGCGCCGGTCGAGCTCGGGCGCGGCCTGATCGCGACATGGGCGCAGGCGTTCCTTGCGCAGCATGGCGAAGTGAAAGTCGAGCTCAGCGTCACCGATCGGCACGCCGATCTGATCCGCGAAGGCTATGACGTTGCCGTGCGCATGGGGGCGCTGTCGGACACGGGGCTGGTTGCCCGCAAGATCGCCAATCTGCCGATCGTGCTGGTGGCCTCGCCGGCGTATGTCGAGCGGCGCGGCCGTCCGGCATCAGTCGAGGATCTGGCGAACCATGACTTCATCCGCTACCAGATGGCCGGCCGGCCTTATCCGGTCACCTTTGCCGACGGTACGATGATCGTGCCGGATGGGCGGCTCGATACCGATGATGGCGGCGCCATCCGCAATGCAGCACTTGCCGGTGCTGGAATAGCGCATCTGATGCGGTTTGCGGTGCAGGGCGATCTCGACGCGGGCCGCTTGGTCCGTATCCTGCCCGAGGTGGCAATGCCGACCATGCCGGTGCATATCGTCCATGCCTACGGGCGGCAGCTACCGGTCCGGGCACGGCTCTTCGTCGACTTCCTGGCGAGCCAGATGGCGGCGCTGACGCGATAGGGCAGACGCGGTCTGACGCAAGCACCCAGGTTTGGCAGAGACCAACCGTGCCGGCCGGTGCGAACCACCTTTACCGGAAGCTAGAAGGTGATCTTCACTGAATCGGCGCTGCGTTTGGCCGGGCCGTGGTGGACGGCCTCGATATTGTTGCCGTCGGGATCGAGCAGGAAGGCGGCGTAATAGCCGGGATGGTAGGATCGCTCGCCCGGCGCACCATTGTCGGTGCCGCCGGCCTCAAGCCCGGCCTTGTAGAAGGCTTCGACCATCGCACGGTCCTTTGCCTGGAAGGCAAGGTGATGGCGCCCGGTCAGCTTTCCCAGGGCCGCCGGGCTGTCGGGGCTGGAAATGAACAGTTCGTCGGCCCAAAAATAATCATCGCCGGCGCCACCGATCGGTATGTCGAGCACGTTGAGAACAGCCTCGTAGAAGCGGCGGCTGGCCTTGAGATCCCTGACCACCAGGTGGAGGTGGTCGATGAGACGGCCGCGATGAAGTTCCATACCCGATAGCTCCTGATGGCCAGGCTGGAAATCTAGCTCGGGACGATGCACGGTCAATGCATTGGAGCAGTTGAGCGGCGCAATTTTCTGACTGGATAAAAAATGCAACCGGATTGTCGGATTCAAAACATCTCCAACGTCCTTCGGACGCAAGCGGCTCGGCGAAGCTCGAAAAAGTCGTGCCGTATCAACGCTTCCGGCATGGGAGAAAATTGAAATGAGCCTTCCCTATCGTTGGGTTATCGTCGCGGCTGGCGCGCTGATGACCTGTGTCGCTCTCGGGGCGATGTTCTCACTGGCGATCTTCCTCGAACCGATGGCGCTCGACACACAATGGTCGCGCGCCGGCATATCGAGCGCGATGACGCTGAACTTCCTGGTAATGGGCCTCGGCGGCTTCGCCTGGGGCGCCATTTACGACCGCTTCGGCGCCCGCATCGTCGTCATGACCGGCGCCGTGCTGCTCGGCCTGGCGCTGGTGCTGGCCAGCCGCACCGGTTCGCTGCTCGTTTTCCAGTTGGCCTACGGCGTGCTCGTCGGCCTCGCGGCAAGCGCCTTCTTCGCGCCGATGATCGCGCTGACCTCCGCCTGGTTCGAAACGAACCGCAGCCTCGCCGTCTCGCTGGTCTCGGCCGGCATGGGCGTGGCGCCAATGACCATCTCGCCCTTCGCGCGCTGGCTGATTTCGGCCTACGACTGGCGCACCGCGATGTTCGACATCGGCATAACCGCGTGGGTGCTGCTACTGCCGGCCGCGCTTCTGGTGCGCCAGCCGCCCAAACCCGCGGCCGACGACGCTGCCCCAAGCGTTGCCGCCGAGGGTGCCGGCATGGCCGTTCCGCAGGCGCTGCGCTCGCCGCAATTCATCGTGTTGGGACTGACCTTCTTTGCCTGCTGCGCGGCCCATTCCGGGCCGATCTTCCATATGGTGAGCTATGCGATGCTGTGCGGCATCGCGCCGATGGCAGCGGTCAGCATCTACAGCATCGAGGGCCTGGCAGGGCTGGGTGGCCGGCTGCTTTACGGCGTGCTCGCCGACCGGCTTGGCGTTAAGCCGGTGCTGATCACCGGGCTGGCCATACAGGCCGTGGTTATCGCCGCCTATCTGGCGGTCAGCGAGCTTGGTCAATTCTACACGCTGGCCATCATCTTCGGCGCCACCTATGGCGGCGTCATGCCGCTCTATGCGGTGCTGGCGCGCGAATATTTTGGCCAGCGCATCCTCGGCACGGTGTTCGGTGCCGTAACCATGCTGTCCAGCCTCGGCATGGCTTTCGGCCCGCTCGCCGGCGGCATGGTGTTCGATGCCTATGCCAGCTATTCCTGGCTGTTCATCGGCTCGGCCCTTGTCGGGCTTGGCGCGATGGCGATTGCGATCGCCTTCCCGCCGCTGCCGCGCAGGGAGTTGCAACCGGCTTAAAGCAGGATCGGCGGAAAAGGGCGGCCGCTTGGATGGCAAGCGGCCGCGATCCAAAATAGCTGGTGCGTTTCCAAGGAAGCGGGCTGGCTCGTGCTCGGTTCGATATTCTGAAAGAGAATTGCTATGCTTGCAGGGCCACCACCTCGGCGCCATCAAGCGTGTAGCGCGCATAGCGGAAATCGCGAATTCTCGCCAATCTGTCGCCCGCCCATTCCAGCAGGATAAAGTATTTTGCCCCTCCGGCCGGGTCATCCGGATCGATCACAAGAATGGCTGGGTGCCGATCGACCAGGCCTGGAAGCAGTTGCCAATCGTGGATACCCGCGTAATTGTGGAAGTATCGGCCCACTTTCGCGCGGCCGCTCGCCCGGAGCCGGTTGACGAGGTCAAGCCGCACGTCCTCGGCCAGCATGTCGCGGATCGTATCGAAGTCGCGGGCGTTGAACCGCTCTACATAGGCTGCCAGACGCACTCGTTCGGGCTCGGCCAACACCGGCACAGGCCGGTCGTCAGGCTCGCCGGCGACCTCGCGCAGGCGCAGACGGCCGCGATGCAGTGCGGCTTTTACCGCTGGAACGCTGCTGTCGATAATGTTGCCGATCTCTTCGATCGTATAGCCGAGCACATCCATCAGGATGACGCTGCTACGCTGCGCCGCGGGCAGCCGCATGAAGGTCTGCAGGCTTGCGGCTGCAGTGTGTCGGCCCTCGGCCGACATGCCGGGGTCAGGTATCATATCGATATCCTCGACGGCATGCGCGGCATCCGCCCTGGCGCGACGGCGCAGGTGGTCGAGCGCTGCATTGTGCGCGATGCGGAACAGCCAGCCCTCGACATTGGCTATCGGCCCGCTCCCGGGGAACGCCTCGAGCGCCTTGACCGTAGCTTCCTGGACGACATCCTCGGCATCGATCACCGAACCGGTCATGCGGGCGCAATAACGGTGCAGTTTCGGCCGCAATTCGCCGAGCAGCCGGTCAAATGGCTCCCGTCCTTCTGGCGTGCCGATTGCGGATCCGGTCATCGCACAAGCGTCGATTTCATGCGTATCTCCCAGGCAGAGGCGCCCGCCATTGCGGGCAGCGTCCTATAGACGCTCGACGATGGCAAAAGGATTCGGTCGAAAAAACTTTCTTTAGCTGGAATCCTTTGGTGGTGCCTCCGCGTCACTGGATCACGGGCCCGCGAGACTGGCGGGCCATCTGTTCAAGCCGGAGGCGTCATAATCATGAGCAAGCAAAGTGCGGGATCAACGAAGATCTGGGTTCTCGCCCTCACGTCGATAGGCTCCTTGATGGTCGTTCTCGATGCGATGGTCGTGGCGACCGCATTAAGTACGATGCGGGTCGAACTCGATGCCTCGCTGGAGACGCTGCAATGGACGATGAACGCGTACAATTTGAGTTTTGCCGTCCTGCTCATGACCGGGGCGGCGCTCGGTGACAGGTTCGGCCGCCGCCGCATCTTCATCGCCGGATTGGCGCTGTTCGTCGCAGCGTCCGTTGCCTGCGCGCTCGCTGGAAATGCCGGATTGCTGATTGCGGCCCGCGCGGTTCAGGGCGCGGGTGCCGCAATGGTCATGCCGCTGGCCATGGCGCTGCTGAGCGTCGCTTTTCCTCCGGAGGAACGAGGCAAGGCGCTGGGTATCTTCAGCAGCATCACCGGCCTGGCCCTGATCATCGGCCCGATGGCGGGCGGTGCGATCTCCGAAGGCCTCTCCTGGCACTGGATCTTCTGGCTCAATGTTCCGGTCGGCATCGTTCTCATCCCGCTGGTGCTGCGTCGGATTCCGGAGAGTCACGGGCCGGGCACGGCAATCGATGTCCTCGGCGTCGTCCTGGTAACTGCGGCGGCATTTGGAGTGGTCTGGGGTCTGATGCGCGGCAACATCGTGGGCTGGAGCAGCTCTGAAGTGCTGTCGGCGCTGACGGCCGGGCTGGTTCTCGCCATCGCATTCGTCCTTTGGCAGTTGCGTACCCGTGAGCCCATGCTGCCTTTGCGGTTTTTTCGGGCGCGCGCATTCTCCTCGGGCGTAGGGGCGAACTTCCTGCTCTGCGCCGCCATGTACGGCCTCGTATTCCTGTTGCCGCAGTTTCTGCAGTTTTCCCAGAGCCGCGGGCCGCTCGGCGCCGGCATGGGATTGCTGCCCTGGACCGCCACGCTTTTTGTGGTCGCACCGATCGCCGGCAGCCTGATCAACCGCGTCGGCGAGCGGTGGCTTGTGGTGGCCGGATTGATCCTGCAAGCGGCTGGAATGGCCTGGCTGGCGCAGATCGCAGCACCTGATCTGCCCTACATCCAGCTCGTCGCGCCGCTGATCATTACCGGCGCAGGCGTATCGATGGCCATGCCTGCCGCGCAGAATGCGGTCCTCAATGCGGTCGCCCGGCCGGAGGTCGGCAAGGCTGCCGGCACGTTCAATACATTCCGCTTCCTCGGTGGCGTATCTGGGATCGCGATCGCCGGTGCAGTGTTCGCCGGGACCGGAAGCTTCGCGTCCACCGACGCGTTCAGTGATGGCTTCACCTCGGCAATCGACGTTTCCGCTCTGCTCTCACTCGCAGGTGCGCTCGTCGGAATGGGGCTGCCGGAGCGTCGCGCAGTGGTGGTCGCGAATGCCAGCAAGGAGGCGTAACTCGGAGGCGGGAAGCTTGCGCGTGAGTGGGTGCCGCGAAGCAGCCCCCTCCTTCAACACGCCCTCCTATTGCCCGGCGGATGCGAGGGTGCCGCTCGCCATGAGACCCCACAGATGGTCGGCGCTCAGGTGCCTGCGGATCCATCATAGGCCACGCGTCCGAGGCTGAGGACCACGATCCTGTCGGCCAGCGCCCGCACCGTGGAGAGATCATGCGTGACGAGGATGACGCCGGTGCTGCTGGCGGCGATCGAGCGGACGAGCTTCGCGGCGGCGGCGAGCATGTTGCATCGCAGCACCCCTGCCGCCGAAATTGGTCGGCCAAGGCAGCGTGTGAAAATCGTCAAAAATGGACAATTCGGGCTGGTTCCCGCTGTTTTTTGTGCTTTATTAGTCGCGTCTCACGTTCCTGTTTCAAATATGTCAACTTTTTGTGTTGCGTTGCACAATGGTGGCCCTATTCTCGGTGAGGGGGGCGCTACCGATTGGAAATGCGCCGTGAACGACGCCGCCATGTTGACCGATTGGCAGTTTCGCCGTCCCGCCGGCGTACGCCGCTAATGGGAAATGCGCGCGACACCCAATTGGACGCGCTGAGGGCCATCGCCGTGACGATGGTGCTGTACGCCCACTTCTTCGCGGCCGGCGGGGCCTCGTTCTGGGGTCATATTGGCGTGCGTCTGTTCTTCGTGCTGAGCGGCTTTCTGATCACGCGACTGCTGCTGGAAGCCAGAGTGGCCGCCGAATTCGAAACCGGACCGGCGCTGAAATCCTTCTATATCAGGCGGGCGCTGCGGATATTCCCGCCCTATTTTGCGGTGTTGGGTTTCGTCTGGCTGGTGGACCTGGAGCAGTCCAGGGGGTCGCTGGCCTGGCATGCGCTCTATCTGTCGAACTTCTGGTACGCATCGCAGAATGAATGGACGCCCTGGCTGCTCTGCCATTTCTGGAGCCTGAGCATCGAGGAGCAGTTCTACATCGCCTGGCCGCTGATAGTCCTGCTGGCGCCGCGCTGGCGCCTGGAAACGATCTGCATCGGCGTTATCGCGCTGTCGCTGGCCTATCGCTTTTATTGGCCGATCGCGGGAACGCCCAGCCTGGCGCGCGACCTGCTGCCGCCGGCGTCGATGGATGCACTGGCGTCAGGCGCGCTGCTCGCCGCCTACAGGTCAAGAGCTGCTGGCTTGCCGCAATGGCTTCGAGTTGGCTGGCCGGGGCTCGCTGCGGCGTTTTTCGTTCTGCAGTGGTTTGCGCCGGCGCCGGCAAATCCGGTGCAGGAATGGGGCCTCTGGCTGCTGTTGCAGATCCTGCCTGTCGCGCCGCTGGTGGTCATCGTTGCAAACTGTTCAACGGGCATTGGCGGTCGCGTCGGAAAACTTCTCGAACTGCCGCCGCTGCTCGGTTTTGGCCGCATCAGCTACGGCGTCTATCTCTACCATCCGATAGTGCTGGCGCTGGTCGTCAAATCGCAGCCGTGGATTCCGCTCAACGTCTCGGAGCAAGGGCCTGGGCGGTTCCTGGTGGCGGGAACGGCAACGCTCATGCTGGCCTCGGCTTCGTGGCTGCTTTTCGAAAAGCCGCTCAACAGCCTCAAGCGCCACTTCCCCTATGTTGCTCGAAGAGTCCCAGGCGCCGCCCCGGCAGGCATCGACGTGGGCAATGCCGGATGGCTTACGGCCGGAGCATATCTGGGTGGACCGCCTGATGGCCCCTCACGCTTGCCACGCAAGCTGCAACGAACCGATCGGGGCTGATCATGGCTGCTCCCTTAGTCTCCGTTCTGCTGCCGATCTACAATGCGGGACCTTATCTGGCAGCTGCGCTGGGCAGCATGCTGCGCCAGGATTACAAGCATCTTGAGGTCATCGCCATCGATGACGGCTCGACCGACAACTCGCTGCAGATCCTGCGGAAATACCGCCAGGCCGACAGCCGCATCTCGATCGTCTCACGCGAAAACCGCGGCCTGATCGCAACGCTGAACGAAGGCTTGGCCATGGCCCGCGGCGATCTGGTCGCCAGGATGGATGCCGACGACATCGCCTATCCCCAACGCCTGTCGCGGCAGGTAGCACTGTTCGACCAGCAGCCTGACCTCGCTCTGTGCGGCGCAAGCTTCGATACCTTGCTCGGCAACCGCATCGTTAGGGGGTCGCCCGATCCGATATTCCACGACAATAGCCTGCGCATATTGTCGATGTTCTTCACGATCTTCATGCATTCAACGGTCGTTTATAACCGGAAGGTCATCGAAGACGGCGTTCTACATTATGACGAGAGCTATAAGCACGCCGAGGATTTCGACCTGTTCAGGCGACTGACCGACCGCTACCCGGCGGCCATGATCCCCGAAAGCCTGATCGCTTATCGAATCCATAACGACAGCGTGACCAACCGGCACAAGCGCGAAATGCGCAGGACGCATTTGAAGATCGTCGCCGAGAACCTCGAGCGCGAAGGACTCGCACAAGAGACGCAAGACCTCCGCGCCATCGGTGAGGTCCTGTCGATGGAGACGATTCGCCGTGCCGCCGAATGGATCCTCGCGCTGGAAGAAAGGATAGCCGCGCTTCCGGCCGAGACGAGGCCGAGCTACCAGGCCGGCACGCTGAACCTGTTCTATTTCCTCTATCAGCTGATAGCGGGAGAAAGGCAGCCGCTGCTGATGCATGAATTCCTGACACGGACGGCGAAATGGAAGCTCATCCGGCGCCGCGAGCAGTACGTGTTTCGCACCGGTGCTTTCGCGCCGCGCTTCAGTCTCGCCTCGATGTCGGTCACCAGGCAGGTGGATGCCCTGTCGCGGTATCTGCAGTCCGTGCCGGCCGCGGCGGTGTTGCCTTCGAACCAGTTGAGCTAGCAACCCATGTTCGTCAAATCGCACCAGCTCCAGCAACGCGGCCGCTCGATGATGCCGGCGGCCATGTCGCCGCGGCCGCAGCAAGGACCGGTCCCGGCGGCCAGCTTCATTGTCTGCACCCGCGACCGTGTCGCCGTACTCGAGCCCTGCATCAGCTCGATCCAGGCCGCGTGTCGTGCCCATGCCGACTTTGCCGCCGAGCTGGTGGTTGTCGACAACGGCTCGACCGACAGCACGGCCAAACGCCTGGCCAGCATCGCCGAACTGTCGGACATCCCGTTCACTGCCATTTGCGAGCCGCGACCCGGATTGGCGGCCGCGCGCAACGCCGGGCTGGAGCGGGCGCGGGGCCGCGTCCTGGTCTTCGTCGATGATGATTGCGCGGTCCACAAGGATTATCTGCGCGATCTGCAGCGGCACTATGCGGCCGGCGAACGGGTCATCCGCGGTGGCCGCGTCGAGCTTGGCGATCCCCGCGACCTGCCGTTCACCATCAAGCGGTCACCGGTGCGCGCGCGGCTCACGCCGGATGTCCATCCTGGTGGCTTCGTGCTCGGCTGCAATATGACGATGCACCGCGATGTTGCCGCCCGAATCGGGCGTTTCGACGAACGCTTCGGCGCCGGCGGTCCGCTGCGCTCCGCGGAAGATACGGACTATCTCGTCCGGGCCGTGCTGCTCGGCATTCCGGTCGAATACGTGCCCGACATGACCATCTATCACCATCACGGCCGGCGCGACCGCAAGGCCATCGAAAAGCTGCATCGCGATTACAGCATGGGCAATGGCGGGCTTTGCCTGAAGCATATCCGCCACGCGCCGTGGCTGCTTCGGCATTTCTACTGGTCGATGAGGGCAGCCTTGCGCGAACTAAGGAAAGGCCCGCTGTTCGATCGTGAACTCAAGCTGTCGCACTGGCCGATCATCGGCATGAATCTGCTCGGCGCGGCCAAGTTCGCGGTGCTTTTGCTGGCGAGATCGCCAAAGACAACGGAAATGCGACAGGAGCAGCAGGCAAATGCCGAAGCGAGGTGATCCGTCATCATGCGACTGATGCCGCCCTGCCTGCCGATGCTGCGCCGCGCGCTCGGGCAAAAGCAGTTGCGCCTGCTTCCGGCCGTCGTGGTGCTCGGGCTGCTCAGCGCCGCGCTCGAAGGCTTCGGCATCGGCCTGATCATCCCGTTGCTGAACATAATCATGGGGCAACAGGGGCAGACCGGCATGGCTGGTTTTTCCGCCGTCTTCCAGCATGTCGGAGCGAGCCTGAGCGAGCGCGACCGGCTGATCGCCATATCGGTCGCCATCCTCGGCTCGATCGTTCTGAAAAATCTGTTCGCCTACGCCAACACGCTGCTGACCACCTTCATCTACGGCAAGGCCAGCCATTCGATCCGCAGCGCGCTGTCGGAGCAGCTGCTTAGGGTAGGCTACCCGTTCTTCCTGCAGCAAAGCCCTGGACGGCTGCTCAACATCATCTCCAACGAATCCTGGCGGGCCTCGGATGCCATCCAGATCACGCTGGGTGCAATCGTCAACGCATCGGCCGCGATCATCCTCCTCACCTTCCTGCTGCTCCTGTCGTGGCAGATGACGTTGCTGGTCACGCTGGGCCTGGCGCTGGTGCAGGTCGCGCACGCCATGCTGTCCGCCAATCTGAAGGCGCCGAGCCGCAGCGTCGCCTCCCGCAACAGTCAGCTCGCCTCACAGATGCTGCATCTGGTGCATGCCGGGCGGCTGATCCGCATCTTCGGCCAGGAGCAACGCGAGAAGGCGGCATTCGACCAGGCATCGGATGCGGTGCGCCGGGCGGCGTTCGTGCTTTTGACGCGTCAGGGAGCGTTGCCGCCGCTGACCGAGGTTCTGCACGCCATGCTGTTCCTGGCGGTGGTGATCGGCGCCTGGTTCGCCAATGTTTCCTTCCCGCTGATCGTCGCCTTCGTCATCCTGCTCTACAGGCTGCAGCCCTATATGCGGTCTTTGCAAATGGCCTGGACACAGCTGCAGGGCCTGAGCGGATCGCTGGAAGAGGTGACGTGGATGCTGGACCCATCCGACAAGCCCGCGCCGCCGCAAGGCAGCGCAGCGTTCCCCGGGCTCAGCCAAGGCATCAAGTTCGAGGACGTCACCTTTACCTATTCCGGCTCGGAGCAGCGCGCGGTGGTGCTGCATGCGGCGAGTTTCGATATCCGCAGCGGCCGCTCGACCGCGCTGATCGGCCGGTCGGGCGCCGGCAAGACGACGATCGTCAACCTTTTGTGCCGCTTCGTCGAACCGGATAGCGGTAGGATCCTCGTCGATGGATCGCCGCTGGACCGCATCGACCCCAGCCAGTGGCGAAAGCACATTGCGCTTGCCAGCCAGGAACTGGAACTGGTCGACGGCACGATTTTCGAAAACATTGTCTACGGCCAGGACGCGGCCTCATCCGACGATGCCGAGCGCGCGGCAAAACTGGCCGAGGCGCATGGCTTCATCGAGCAACTGCCGCAAGGCTACAGGACCGTCGTCGGCTACCGCGGCGTCAATCTCTCGGCGGGACAGCGGCAGCGGATCGCACTGGCCAGGGCCCTGGTGCGCGATCCCGATATCCTGATCCTCGACGAAGCCACCAATGCGGTAGACGGACTGTCGGAGGCGGCGATCGTCGAGACGCTGAAGTCGCGCGCCGGCCGCCGCACCACCATCGTCATCAGCCATCATCGCAGCACCATCTCGTTCTGCGACGACGTGGTGATCCTGAGCCACGGCCGCGTGAAAAAGCAGGCGCCGTTCGCCGCGCTGGCGACGCTCAGTATGGACGAGCTTTACCAGCACGAGGCGCTGGAGGGCTGAGGCCTCGATCCTGCTGCGCGCATTCTGGCCGTCGTGCCGGGTGCAAAGCCAAGCATCTCAGGGGCGAGGAGCCCTCCGCCATGCCTCTCTGCAGGATTTCTGGGATGATGAGTGATCCCGAGCTTACCCCGCTTTCGATCTGGACCATACAGAACCAAGGGTCCGCCTGCCAAATCCAGCAATGGCGAGCGGACCCCAATCAGCGCATGAAGGGACTGATTCTGCGCCGATGTCTCCTCGAGGAGGTGACGCCATCAACTGAAGACGGGCGCAGTTGTTCCCGAAGTTGCCTGTGCACGGGACCATTGCGCAGGCAGGTCAGACTTAGGTCCCTGCGAACGGGCATCGCTGGCTGTGAGTGAAGATCGGATCGGCTCGGCGGTAGCGAAACTTCGTCCGGAGATAGATGCAGCCATCGGGTTCCGGGGCATGCGGCTCGGCGCTGATCATGGGCGTCGATCGATCCCCGCACGGCTGATGCGGAGGGCGCCTGCATTCCTGCGGAATGCGCATCCAATCCGGCGCCAACTGAAGTTGTCCAGGCGGTACAGGGCCCCAGCGGTCGTCAAGCTGTTGCTAATATGCAGCACAGGCAGCGCTCTATGAACAGCGTCGCTTGGAACCGCTACCTCCGGCCAACCGTTGGTGCCACAATGACAAAATAAAAAAGTGAGGCTGACGATGGACCCGCGGCAAAACAACACGTTGGAGATCTGGTGTCTTGCAGCCGTTCCGCTGTCACTGCTCCTTACGGTGCTATTAGCCGGATTTATTCTTTAGCCGAACCCAACGAGGCGGGCTTGGCCTTCCTGCGAACGTCGCTTGGCAATCAGCGGCAAGATGGCGTCCGGCTATTTTTTGGGAGCCGTTACCAACTGGATTTGTCGCTCGCCGGGGGCGCTGTTGCGCGCAACCACGACCCGATCGCGACCCTCACCCTTGGCCTCGTAGAGCGCATGATCCGCGGCATTTGTGAGTTCGGCCCAGCCCGCTCCGTGGTCGGGGTAAGCGGCCACCCCGAACGAAACGGTAACAGTGCCCAGCGTCCTGCCTCGATGCGCCAGGTGAAGCTGTCTGATTGCCTGGCGCAGCGCCTCCGCCCGCTCAGCACCCTCTTCAAGCGAGCACCCCGGCATCACAAGGGCGAATTCCTCGCCGCCATAGCGCGATACGACATCGCTATCCCTGGCATGCTCGATCAAGGTGGCGGCAACTTGCTTCAACACCAGGTCACCGGCCTCGTGGCCGAACGTATCGTTGAACTGTTTGAAATGATCGACGTCAAGCATCATGACGACCAATGGCTGACCCGAGCGCTCCATTCGGCGCAGTTCACGGCTGCTGGTCTCCTCGAGATAACGCCTGTTGAACAGACCGGTATTCGGATCGCGGATCGATTGCTGCCGCAGCGTCTCGCGCAGGCGCAGATTGGCCAGCGCCAATGCCAGCGTGTCGACGACGCCGCGCAGGATCTGCTGCCTTTCAGCGAGCCATTGCGGTTTGTCCGCCGCATTCGGTTCACACAAATGCAAGATGCCCAGTGTTTCGCCTTGCGCCGCCAGCGGCATGCAGACGTAACCCTTGCCGCCATTCTCGGTGATATGGGCGCAACGCGGCGACAACATGCCCGGGCCGGCGACATGCTCCTGGCCGCGCCGCAACGCCCAGCAGTCTTCCGGCGCAAATTGGCCAGCGCTCGACCGGACGGCGCCCCAATGCGCTACCTCTTCCACCAGGTTACGCGAGGCGCTGGTCAGGTGGACGGTTCCGCTTAAGCCGCCGAGGAACTCGGCCATGGCGGTGCCGACCACTGAAAACGCTTCAGGAAACGTAACGCAGGCCTGCAGCAGCTCCCCCAGCTTCACCAGACGGGACGTTGTTTCCGACTTCTCGTGCAATTCGCGGTTCAGCCCCGCCAGCTGATTGGCACGCTCGTTCACAACGCTCTCCGCGCGGCGCAGTTCGCTGATGTCGTTGAGCGTGAGGACGAGGCTTCCGTCCGACTTGCTGAGCGGACTGCAACTCGCGATCACCGGCAAATGCGAGCCGTCCAATTTGGTCAAGCGCACTTCGCCCTGGTGTTGGCGGCCCGAGGTCAAGGCCAGCTCGATGGGAGACGTCCCGGCGGCGAATTCGTCGCCTTTCGGATCACGTATCGTCATGACCGAGCGCCACTCCTGGCCGACGATCTTGTTGGCGCGCCGCCCGATCATCGAGACCGCCGCGGGATTGACGCTGGCAATCCGGCCATCACCGTCGAGGACGGCAATGCCTTCAGCCGCCGTCTCGACGATATCCTCGATGTGGGCCCGCGCCGATTCCAGTTCGGCGGCCATCATGTTGAAGCCGTGCGCCAGCTGCCCGAACTCATCTTTGCCGGTGTAGCTTACACGCGTCATGGCATTGCCTTTGGCCAGCGATTCCATGCCTCCCATCATGCCAGAAAGGCCGGTACCGAAACGACGCAGCAGTACAGCGGCGAATCCCGCCGCAACCAGCATGGCGGCTGTCGCGCTGAGGCCAACCAACCAAAGCATGTTGCTGGTGCGCCGTTCGGCATCGCCTAGCAACGGGTCGTATTCCAGGAGCACGGCACCGATGATCGTGTCCTCGGGATGTTCGATCGGAACGACCAGCATGTCGTTGGCCTCATGAGCATCCTCAAACCTGCGGGAGATGCCATCTTTCAGAGTCTGGCCGACTTCATCGCCGGCGTCGTGATCGAACTTGTCGCCGACCTTGTGGTCCTCGTCGGAAGCGTGAGCCAGAAGGACCTTGTTGCGATCGACGATCAGGAAATCCCTGCGCGAACCATGGTGCTGATGCTCCAAAAACTCCCGGAGCGCGTCGGGTCGGTCGAACAGCGACGGCACCCCATCGGATGACCTGAACACGATCGTGTTGGCCAGTTCGCGCGCGACATTGGTCGCTTCGGTCAACCCCAACGCCCTGATCGCCGCCATCTGCGTGAAAATCGCAACGCCGCCGACCACCCCGATCAAAGCCGCGGCGGCCATCATACTGAGAAGGATCTGGCTTTTGATGCGCACGTCACAGGCCCACTGAGAACGACAGCATCATAGATGCCCGATCAAGCCAGCATTTCATTTCCCGCCTTTTATTACCAAATGCTTATCAACGTCCTAACAATTAGCCTGCCCGAAGGCCGGGTTTCGATCGGGTCGGTACGCGGCGCTTGCCCACCGGACCGGTGCGAGGCTGCACATCTGACCTCGCACAGCCCCGGTACGTTTCTTACACAATCTCTGATTGGTGGACTCGCCCGACGCCATCGACGTTAATTTTGCGTTAGCGACAGGAGGGGGGAGATCGCTAAAGGGAGGAAGAAAATGAAAGAAAACTACGATCTGACGATCGACTACGACGACGACGAGCCTTACGACAACAAACCCTACGATCTGGTCACATTCGCGAGAAAGCACGGGCTCAACATGCGAGCCGCCGAGCTTCTCCTTTTCGCCAAGGGTCCGTCCCGAGCGGCCTGCGATGCCGCGGCCAGGGCTTTTCTCGCGGCAGTCGCCGCACAAGCTATGAGACAATCGGCGCGGTAGGTCTCACAAAACCATTGCTGACACGGCCTGCCGTGTCAGCAACCCGACGGACAGCGCTGGAAATTCCGGGCCGTTTCCAACAAGATGCCTGAGCATCCGGGAACGGCCTGAAATGTGCAATCTTTACAATATCACGACCAGCCAGGAGGCCATTCGCCAGTGGACCCGCGCCTTGCGCGATATCCTCGGCAATCTCGAACCCTCCATCGACATCTATCCCAACCAGCCAGGCCCGGTGGTGCGCAATGCGCCGGACGGCGAACGCGAATTAGCCAATCTGCTGTGGGGCATGCCGACGCCACTGGAGCGGGTCAAGGGCAAGGCCGACTACGGCACCACCAACATCCGCAATCCGCAATACGGCCACTGGCAGCAATATCTCGGCATCGAGAACCGCTGCGTGGTGCCCGTCACCAGCTTCGCCGAGCCCAGCCCGACGCCCGGCGACAAGGACCCCGAGACCGGCATTCAGCGCAACTTCTGGTTTGCACTCGGCGAGGACCGCCCGCTGTTCTTCTTTGCCGGCCTGTGGACGCGCTGGCAGGGCATTCGCAAGGTCAAGGACGGCCCCGCCGAGCACCAGGTCTATGGCTTCATGACGACCAGGCCCAACGCGCTGATCGCGCCGATCCACGACAAGGCAATGCCGGTGATCCTGACCACGCCGGAAGAAACCGAGGCTTGGCTCAGCGCGCCATGGTCGGAGGCAAGACACCTGCAGCGCACGGCGCCCGATGACGCGCTAGTGATCGTCGACAAACCGGCGACGCAGATCAAGTTTCCGCAGCAGGCGCCGGCGCAAGGCTCATTGTTTTAGCGCTTGAATTTCTGCAGCACCCAGATGTAGCCCTTGGGCGGATGATCCTGGTCGATGAACTGCGTCTTCACCGTCGTGTCCTTGCGGCTGCATCGCTTGCACCTGAACCTGATCGCTTCCAGCGGTTTGTTCCAGCCCACCACCTGGGCCACGTCATTCGCCCTGAAGCGCCCGACGTGGTAGCAGTGGCCGCACTCCACGATAAGCAGCATGTTGGCCTTGGCGGCACGCCCAACGCTGTCCATCGGCCCGGCCATGGCTCATTTCCGGGTCGAGTAATCCTCGGGGAGGGGAAGCAGGCCAAGCTCCGCCATCCGATAATCGGGCTCCTTCTCCGCTACGCTGGCCAGCACCTCGTGCAATTTCTCGACAAGCCCGTAAAGCTGCCAGAACAGCTCGCCATGCGCCTTCAGATGCAGCTGGGACGACAGCACCGTCCGGCGCAGGCTCAAAGCGTCCCTGATGATCGCCTCCGCATCCCTCGCCGACAGCCTGTCGAACCGGCTTTTTCGTCTGCCCATCGCGGCTCTCCTCGATTTGTGAGCAACCGCCCCGCCTACTGACAAATAGGAAGGCATTCCTCGCCAAGTCAATTCGCTCTTGACATTTTTGTTCCCGTTTTGTTCAATTTGAACAGAAACTATCGGAGGCATCGCCATGGATCACATCGTGACGCTGGACAGCCGCCAGGAGGCTGCGCTGCAGGCCATCGCCGACAGGTTCATTGCCCAGCACCAGGGCGATGCGGTGAAGGCGCTGAAGGAGATGATTGTGCTGAATGGGCATTTGCAGGAACGGCTGGATGCGGTGGAGAGCCGGCGTCGGGCGAGAGGCTAAGAGTTGCCGAAATGCGCATCTCAGCAGAGCACCGATCCATCTGCATTCTCAGGCCGCTGCTACGGCTTCTGAGGTCACCTCTTCCGAACTGCGTAATTCCGACGTATCTCGACGCACGCCGAGAGTCCGGTACACAGCTCGATCAAGAGCCGATGGGACAAGAAGATAATTTTCTATCTCCTTTCGTTCAAGCACTCTCGCCAGTAGAAGGCCGGCATCGAGAGTTTCTACCACATCAGCGATTTGTTCCTCGCAGAAGTAATCACGATCGTAGATCGCCCCTATCATAAGCGGAGCACCAAGTGCTTCGGCGATGCCCGATGCAAGGATTGTGATCTTTTGCCAAGAGCCAAAGCCTCCCGACGCCAAAGGGATAATTCCAGTGCCTGAACTCAACTCCTGCATCCCGATCTTACGTGCGAGACGCCGAAGTAGCCGGAAATCATTGAGGCCCTCGACAAAGAGGATTCTACGGCTCTTCGCAAGCGCGGTGAGAGTTATGTTGTGAGAGGAGCCAACAGCATCAAGCGCACGCTGAATACCGGATATGTTTCGTATGCGCTCTCCAGATTGGCGGTGCTTGTCGATCATTACGATCTCACTCGGATCGGCCTCGGCAATTATTTCACTCGAGTGAGTGGCGATCATTACGTCTGCCCCGGCGTCCCGCATAATGCCTAGCAGTTGGCGTTGGACATCGGGATGTAGGTACACTTCGGGCTCATCCACCACGATGAGAGAATTTTCGGTCGCGCGAGATAGGTGTGTTAGGAGTTGGCACCATATCTGGAAGCCAAAACCGACCCAATATATCTCTCTGGTTATCCGGTCCTCCAAGCAGAACATGCTCAGTTCTCCGGAAGCATAGTCATACTCCGGGGCACTGATTTGCATTCCTGGCCACGTTCTTGCGACAAGCTCCGAGAACGCATCAAATCCGTCTGGAAAAAAATGCCAGTAGCTTCGAAAATGTCTCGATGCCCGGTGGGTAGACAAGCCGGAGACGACAGTGCTGCGCTCCCGTTTCTTTTCTCTATGTTCAACCGGCCCAAGGACGGGCACAATTATCAAAGAAATTGGGAACTCTCGCTTGAACTCTGATGCGCTTTTGACCACGCCACCATCGACAAAAGGGAGAAAGACACAGCCGCCATCTTCAGGAAAGACCAATGCAAGCGAGTTCCCATTGCTCAGTGAAAAGGTTACGCGCGCTTCAGCCCCGTTGTAGTCAGTCTGTACGTTCTCCAGAGAAATCGGAACGCTCTCTTCGGGGAGGCGGTAGCCGATATAGGAATTGTCGCCGACATACACGCGACTGGGCGGTCGAGACCAGGCGAAACGTATTGCTGCATCGAGTGTCCGAAGAGCTCCGATCAAGGTGGACTTGCCCGAGTTGTTAGGCCCAACAAGAATATTGATCTCGTTTATCGTCAGCGTGAACCGGGACAGGGCCTTGAAATTGGAGAACTCAATCCGCCTTATACGCGCGCGTTTCTGCAAGAATGCCCCCTGATTTGCGCCGGTAGCTTATATGACGAGCTTAATAAGCCAGAATCCTTTTCTGCCACTGCGGCATGGCAGAATCGACGATTCTGTCAATTTGCGTCTCTCCTAGTATCCTCTTACGAACGCGGTGGTAAGACAGGGCTCTCTACTCGAACGGCCTCCGTGTCCGCCCTCACCTCCCCATCATGACCGTGAGGCGCAGGTCTGGCCTCCCGCGTCCTACAAAACGAACTGAGCGGCACTTTCCTCCGCTTTGCGGAAGGTCCGGCACATAGACAGGACCTCAAATCCCCGACAGGCGCGCACTGGATGCTGCCCAGCGCGTGCTACTCGCACTGCCGGCGCGGCCCCCCTGAATAGGGCTGATAGCTGTTGTCTTCCGGCCGATAGGAGCGGTAGCGGCTGAAGCAGTATTGCACATGGTCGGATCAGAACTCGGCGGCGCCGGGTTCATCTGATGGCGGGTAACTCTCCACCGACGACGTATCGCTCGCCTCGACCTAGCTGCCGTCATCGGTGATGTCGAGTTAGGGCGAGATGCAGGGGCGCTGCTCTCCGCTGTAGGACGTGTAGTGTCGTCCCTTGGCCTGTAGCAGCGGTAATGGGTTCGCGACGGCTCGTGAGGGCTGGAATTCAGGTTCCGCCGGGCATGCCGCGCGACTGGCTGGCGGGCACCGGCCACCAACGCCCCTCAATGCCTCTTGAAATACTGCACCTCCCGTTCGTGCTTCTCGGCGGCCTCGCGGGTATCGAAGGTGCCGAGATTGCGGCGCTTGCCGGTCTTTTCGTCCTTCTTGCGCGAATAGAGGCGGTATTTTCCGTCTTTGAGTTTTCTGATCATCTGTCACTCCCTGAGCCGCTGCTTCCCCTTGAGGTTGCGCGCGGCTTGTTCGATCGCCGCCCTGTCGTTGCCCAGCCTGTCGATCAGTTCCTGCGCCTGTTCGCCCGATATGCCGGTGCGCACCGCCAGGGCCTCCACCGTCAAGACGTCGGAGCTTGCGACCTCGCGGGTTTCCGGCAGGGCATCGCCTGCCGTCAGCGGCAGGGCTGCCTCCCTGTCGATCTCGGCCTCGGCCCGGTGCCAGTGCCGCTCGGGATCGCCATGGATCCCGCCTTCGCGTTCCCAGATCTGGTATGCGCGCTCACGAATCTTGTCGTCCCGGTCGTCGCCCATGTTGATTTCTCCTTTGGGTATCGGATGAACGCCGAGCCAACCCGAACGATCCAAGAAATCTGCGTGATCGTTGGTCGCACAAGGCGCCATGCACTGCGGCCGCCGGCCACCTCCCGGCCCGCGCTACTCGCACTGCCTCCGCGGCCCCCCAGAATACGGCTGATAGCTATTGTCTTCCGGTCGGTACGAGCGGTAGCGGCCGAAGCAGTATTGCACGTGATCGGATGAGAGCTCGGCGGCGCCGGGTTCATCCGATGGGGCGTAGCCCTCCACCGACGACGTATCGCTCGCCTCGACGTAGCTGCCGTCATCGGTGATGTCGAGATAGGGCGAGATGCAGGGGCGCCGTTGTCCGCTGTAGGATGTGTAGCGGTTGTCGCCTGGCCGGTAGGAGCGGTAGCGGCTGGTGCACCATTCGACATGGGCGGCGGGTAGCGTCTGCTGCTCTTCCACCGCCGGCTTGATGGAGCCGGTGGTGTCGGGTGTCGAAGCTGCGGCGGTATCGGCGGGTCTCGCGGTGCGATCAACTTCCGAGGTGCGAACGGGAACCGGGCTGGCCGGGAGGCGCTCGAGGCGCTGCGAGGCCGGGTTTACCGGGCGCGGATCCTTGGCCCACAGTTCGGCGACGCTGGAGACCGGGGCGGGCGGCCGCACCGGCTTGGCTATCAATAGCCAGGTGGCGAAGGCGAGACCGCTGGCGAATACGGCGAGCGTCAGGACGAAGCCGCCAAAGATTGCGAACAAAGCTTTCATGCCGCGCTCCTTTGCCTCCCGGTTAAGGAAATGCCGAGGCGGGGAATCCGGTTCCAGGAAAGAGCGTAGTGCAGGGCACTCGAAGGAAGGCCCATCTCCGTCTCGGCTTCGCCGAGACACCTCTCCCCGCTTCGCGGGACGCGGGATCCAAGCCCTCTTAGGCGGCTTTCAGTGCAGCCCGAATTCGCGCAGTAGTTCTTCGCGGTAGCGTACGAAGCGGCTTTCGCTGCGCTCGCGCGGGCGGGGCAGGTCGATGTCGATCAGCCGCGCCGCGCCGCCTTTCTCCTTGGGCAGGATCAGCACCCTGTCGGCGAGGTAGATCGCTTCCTCGAGGTCGTGCGTCACCATTACCATGGTGACGTTCTCCTCGCTCCAGATGCGCGCCAGTTCCTCCTGCATGCCGATCTTGGTCATCGCGTCGAGCGCGCCCAGCGGCTCGTCAAGCAGCAGGATTTCGGGCTGCACGGTCAGCGCGCGGGCGATACCGACGCGCTGCGCCATGCCGCCCGACAGCTGCCTTGGAAACGCATCGCCGAATTCGGCGAGGCCGACGAGCGCGATGTAGAAGCGCGCCCGTTCCTCGGCCTCAGCCTTCGGCACGCCGCGCACTTCGAGGCCGAAGGCGACGTTGCCGAGCACCGTCAGCCAGGGCAGCAGGCGCGGCTCCTGGAAAATCACCGCGCGCTCGGCGCCGACGCCGTGCACCGGCTTGCCATCGATGGCGACGCCGCCGCTGTCGGCCGCCTCCAGTCCGGCCAGGATGCGGAGCAGCGTGGTCTTGCCCGATCCGCTGGCGCCGACGATGACCAGGCATTCACCCGAGCGGATGTCGAGATTGAGGGTCCTCAGCACGGCAAGCGAACGCCTGCCGATGCTGAACGATTTGGACAGGTCGCGTATGCTGACCTCACCGCCGCTTGTGCCGCTCATCGCGCTCATCTCCCAGCTGATTGTCTTGCCGGTTGGCCTTCTCAGTTGGTCTTGGTTTCGCCGGGCCGGTAGAGGATATCTGCTGCCTTCAGCTTACCCTTTGGCAGGCGGCCGTCGCGCTCGAGCACGCTGACCCAGAAGTCGATGTCGCGGTCCGTCGCCTTGGCCCCCTGGCGCAGCCCGAAGCCGGTCCAGTAGCGCGCCAGCTCGCCGTTCTCGCCGCGCTTATCGAGGATGTTTGCCAGCACCTTGCGCGCCTCGTCGGGGTTCTGCAGCGACCAGTCGGAGGCGCGCGCCGATTGCTCGACGAAATTGCGGGCGGCGTCGGGATGCGCGGCGATGAAGTCGCGCCTGAGCACGACGAAGCCGCCGGCCAGCTCGCCCAGCACGTCGGTGTCGTTGAACACGCCGCGCACGCCGCCATTGTCGACCAGCGCCCCGGCAAACGTCGCCTGCCAGTAGCCGAGCGCCGCGATGTCGACCTGGCGGGAGCGCAAGGTCTGCTCGAGCTGCGGTCCGGGTACGACAACGAGATTGGCGGCGTCCGGAGACAGGCCGACGCTGTGCAGCGCCTCGCGCACGGTGTAGTCGAGATGGGCGCCGAGCGTGTTGACGGCGATGGTCTTGCCGGCAATGTCGGCGATCGATTTGATCGGGCTGTCGTCCAGCACGTAGAAGACGCTGCGCACCTTGCTGTTGATGCCGTTGCTCGGATAGACGGCGACGAAGTCGTTGCCGCCGGAGATCGAATTGATCACGGCGGCGGTTGCGGCCGAGCCAATATCGACGCTGCCAGAGGCGAGCGCAAACAACGATTCCGGGCCGCCGCCGGAATAGCCGACATTCTCGATCTCGATACCGAGGCCTTTGAAATAGCCGAGCTCGCCGGCCAGCTCATGCGGAGAGATGCTGCCGCGGCTGGCGAGGGAGCGGAACTTCACTGGTGCGGCTTCGGCAAGGGCGAGGCGCGGCAGGCCGGCGGCGAGAAGGCCGGCGGCGAAGGGCGCGCCAGCAAGCAGGGAACGGCGGGAGATTTTCATGGTCCGGGTCTTTCCTGATTTGAGTTCTGGCCTGGTTGAGATTGATAAAGGCGGTGGTCAGTCGACGGCATTGCTCCAGCGGCAGAGCCGCCGCTGCAGGCTCACCAGTGCCTGGTTGGCGATCAGGCCGAGGCCGGCGAGGATGACGATTGCCGCAAACATCAGCGGTATCTGGAAGTTGTACTGCGCGTTCATCACCTGGAAGCCGATGCCCTTGTTGGCGCCGATCATTTCGGACGCGATCAACAACAGCAGCGCCGTGGTGGCGCTGAGCCTCAGCCCAACGAAGATCGAGGGCACGGCGCCGGGCAGCACGACGCGACGGAAGACGGTGAGCTGCCTGGCGCCATAGACGCGCGCCATCTCCAGCAGTTTCGGATCGACCTGCTTGACGCCGCCGATGGTGTTGAGCAGCAGCGGAAACAGCGTCGCCCAGAAGATGACGAACACCTTGGAGGCTTCGCCGAGCCCGAGCAGCAGGATGAACACCGGATAGAGCGCCAGCGCCGAGGTCTGGCGGAAGACCTGCAGGATGGGATCGAGCGCGGTCTCGACCGCGCGCACCTGGCCCATGAACAGGCCAAGCGGGATGGCGACCAGCACGGCGGCCGCGAAGGCGAGACCGGCGCGCTGCAGGCTGATGGCGATGTCGCCGAGCAGAGTGCCGCCGGCCAGTCCCTTCCAAAGTGCCGCGACAATCATGTCGATCGGCGGCAGCACGGCCGCGTTGACCCAGCCGGCGCTGCTCGACGCTTGCCACATTGCGAGGAAAGCGATGAGGACGCCGTAGCGCGACAGGAAGCGAATTCCCGCCCGGCCGCCTAGGCGCAGGAAATCCGAGCCGAGGCTTGTCGTGCTGTCACGCGTGCCGAGGCTGGCGGCCTGTTCGATGTGCTGCAAGGTCATCGTCGTGCCTCTCGCTTCGAGGGTAGTGGGCTTCGTGGAATTATTCGGCGGCCAGCACGGCCGAGCGGGCGGCGGTCCACGGGTTTTCCGGCCGCCTCAGGCCGAGGTTCTCGCGCAGCGTCCTGCCTTCATAGGCGGTGCGGAACAGGCCGCGGCGCTGCAGTTCGGGGATCACCAGCTCGACGAAGTCGTCGAGCCCGCCGGGCAGCCAGGGCGGCAGGATGTTGAAGCCGTCGGCGGCTTCGTTGCCGAACCATTCCTCCAGCTGGTCGGCGACCTGCGTGGCGCTGCCGATGACGGTGTAATGGCCGCGGGCCGTCGCCACCCATTGATAGAGCTGGCGGATGGTGAAGTTGTGCTCGTCGGCAATCTGGCGGATCAGCGCCTGGCGGCTCTTCATGCCTTCGGTCTCCTTGCTTGGCGGCAGCGGGCCGTCGAGCGGATAGCCCCTGATGTCGAGCGTCTGGCCGGCCAGCCCGTTGAGCAGGGCGACGCCGTCTTCGGGCAGGATGAGATCGTTCAGCTGCTGGTATTTGGCGCGCGCTTCTTCTTCTGTGCGCCCGACGAAGGGTGCCACGCCCGGCATGATCAGCACCTGCTCGGGATCGCGGCCGACGGCCGTCACGCGCGCCTTGATATCGCGATAGAATTCCTGCGCCGACGCCAGGTTCTGATGAGCGGTGAAGATAACTTCCGCCGAGGCGGCGGCGAGCTTGCGACCGTCTTCGGATTGTCCCGCCTGCACCACGACCGGGTGCCCCTGCACCGGGCGCGGCACATTGAGCGGACCCTTGACGCTGAAATGCGCGCCCTTGTGGTCGATGTCGTGGAGCTTGTCCTTGTCGTAGAAGCGCCCCGATTTTTTGTCGCGGATGAAGGCATCGTCCTCCCAGCTGTCCCACAGCGCCTTGACCGTCTCGACGTGCTCGTGCGCGCGGGCATAGCGCTCGGCGTGGGCAGGCTGCGTATCGCGATTGAAGTTGCGCGCGGTTTCGTCGCCGGCCGAGGTCACGACATTCCAGCCGGCGCGGCCATTCGACAGATGATCGAGCGAGGCGAATTTGCGGGCGAGCGTGTAGGGCTCCTCGTAGGTGGTCGAGGCGGTGGCGATGAAGCCGAGATGCGTGGTAAGCGGCGCCAGCGCTGCAAACAGCGTCACCGGCTCGAAGCCGGCGATCTTGGCGTTGCCGCCTTCGCGGGCGCCGAGGCCGACCGTCAGATTGTCGGCGAGGAAATAGGCATCGAACAGGCCGCGCTCGGCGGTCAGGGCGAGCTGCTTGTGGAACTCGAAACTGGTGGCGCCATCGGCCGGCGCCTCGGGGTGACGCCAGGCGGCGATATGCTGTCCGCCGCCGGGCAGGAAAGCGCCAAGTTTGATTTGCCTGGATTGTTTGATTTGCCTGGATTTGGTGGATCTGGTCATCGCGGCGTGCTCCTGGGTGGATCGGGGGTGAATCTCGGGTCAGTGGTGCGTTCAGGCGGCAAGGCCGACGCCGTAGGGCACCCCGGTAACCCGGCATGCCTCGGCGACCGCTTGCCGGGTGCGGGCGTGGATGGCTTCCGACACCAGCACGCCATTGGCAAAATCCTTCTCGGAGGCGTAGATCGCGGTCGGCACGGTCAGCGCCTCGAAGAAGCCGAACAATGGCCGCAACTGGTGCTCGACGATCAGCGAATGGCGCTCGCCGCCGCCGGTCGCGGCAAGGATGACCGGCTTGCCCCTCAGCGATGACGGGTCGAGCAGGTCGAAGAAGTGCTTGAAAAGCCCGGTATAGCTGCCTTTGAAGGTCGGCGAGCCGGCCACCAGGATGTCGGCGCCCAGCAGCCGTTCGACTATGTTGCGCGCCGCTGGGTCGAGGTCGCCGAGGCGCCTTGCCTGCGGCAGGGACGCGCCGAGATCCTCGATGTCGAAGACGGCTGCGGCCGCGCCGATGCTTTCGGCCGCCTGCCCGACAATGTGGCTGATGAACGCCTTGGTCTTCGATGGCCGGGTCAAATTGCCCGACAGCCCCACCACGAGCTTTTTCGACATTCCTGGCTCCCTGTCCAAATGATCTATGTTAAGTCTAGAGAATTTGTAGAATTAAAAGAGCGAGAAAATTTCAAAGGTAGCGCATTGAGCGAACGGAGTTTGCGGAACACCAGCCGTAGTTGGTTCATTCAATGCGGCGTACTGCGCCGGCGCAGCGCATCGAGCAGCGACGCAAAGGCCTGCCAGCGCCTTGTCCTCGGGCTGCGGTGAATCAAGCCAATTTGATTCAAATCCGGCTGTGGATATTTGCTTTTGGGTAAATCGAGGCGGCCATCCTGCCGGCCGGCGGGCAACAGGGAGAAGCCGATGACAAGCGACTTTGCCGCCGCACACCTCCATCTTGAACGAGCCAGCCATTATTTGAGCGGCGAGGACGAGACGAGCCGCACGGCTCGTGCGGCTGTGGATCATCTGATCGATGCGATTGTCGCAGTGCAATACAAACGGCCGATGGGCGACGTAGTGGAATTTCCAGGACCGGCAAAGCTGGGACAATCCGCAAGCGGGACGGGTTAACTCAACCGGCGGCGTCCTTTTGTCCTGCCTGATCACATGAACCAGGTTGCCACCAGGCCGATCGTCGCCGAGAAGATGGCGGCGGTCGTTGCCCAACCGAGTATGTTGGTGCTGCGGCTGTTCACCTGGTTGCCCATGATCCTGCGGCTGTTCGTCATCAGCATGATGAGCAGCAGCAAGGGCGGCGTCGAGAAGCCCTGAACTATGCCGGACCAGACCAGCGCCTTCATCGGATTGAAGCCGAGGAAGTTGAGGCCGGCGGCGATCACCGTAAAAAATCCGATGGCGAGATAAAATTTGGGCGCCTCTCGAGCCCGGGCGTGCAGGCTGTTTTTCCAGCCGATGGCTTGTGCCACGTCATAGGCAGCGCCGGTAGTCATGACAGGAACCGCTAGGAAACCGACGCCGATCACGCCTGCGGCGAACAGGACGCTTGCGGCCTGGCCGGCTAGCGGGCGCAGCGCCTCCGCCGCTTGCGCAGCCGTGTCGATATCGTGGTGGCCCGTCTTGTAGAGCGTAGCACCCGTCGACAGAATGATGAAATACATGATGAGATTTGAAAACATCATGCCGATGAGAATGTCCCGGCGAGAGCGACGGAGTTCGCTGTCGGTAGCGCCCTTCCTTTGCCCGAGCGTCGTTCGCCCCTGTGCAATCTCCTCCTCGACCTCCTCATTGGACTGCCACGTGTAGAGATAGGCGGACAGCGTCGTGCCGATAATGGCGACCAGGATCGACAGGAACTCACGGTTGAATTCGATCCGCGGAAGCAGCGTTCCGCGCAGTACGGCCGCGGCGTCCGGCTTGGCCAGAATGGCGGCACCGACATAGGCGAGCAGCGCCAACGCCAGCCACCGAAAGATGTTGCGGATCAAAGTATAGGAGCCGAAGACCTGGAGGGCGAAGATGATGGCGGCGACGAACAGCACGATCAGCGGGATGGGAAGTGGCACGAACATGTTGATCGCGGCCGCCATTCCACCAAGATCCGCCGCTGCCTCGATGGTGTTGCCGACGAGCACACCCAACAGCACCGACCAGAGCAGCCACCGCGGATAGAAGTCCTTGATGACGTGGAACAATCCGCGCCCGGATACCTGACCAAGCTTCGACGACAGGTAGACGACCGCATACATCATCGGCAACGTCACCGGAGCCGTCCAAAGCAGGTCGGGTCCGAAGCGGGCGCCGGCGCTGGCATAGGTGCCTATCGCAGAACAATCGTCGTCGGCTGCCCCGGTTATCAGGCCGAGGCCGAGCGCTCGGCCTATGCCGCCATTCCTCTCCTCCGGTGAGTTGGAACGGTCAGAACCGGCCTGCCTCATTGCGATCGGACCGGGTTGGGATGGAAGGGCGTGGGCACGGCCTTCCATGCCACGATCGTAAGGATCGGTCGCGCCGCTGATCTCATTTTGCTTCCTCAACAACTTTGCCCAAACCCGGCGCGCCATGACTTGTTCCGTGGCCTGGCGGAGCAGAGGCTTGCCCCAGATCCTTCCCTCCGGGGGGTAAGCCTGAAAGTTCGGGTTGACCGCTTCTGAAGGCGAAGCGACTATCCGTGCGAGGTGAATTCCGCAGGAGGAAATACGATGGACGAGCCCGATCGGTGGCGCCACATGTCGAGTGCGCCAAGGGACGGCAGCAGAATCCTTGTCACGGTTCGGCCATCCGAACAGGGGCCGGCCGAAGTCGACATGGCTTTCTGGGCCCGGGCCGATCAGTTCGGCAGCGAAGGCTGGAGGGCTTCCGACTCTTCTCCGGGACGCATCGTCGAATATGCCGAACCGGAGCTGAAGTGCTGGATGCCGCTGCCGTCGGCCAATCTGAGCAAGGGTTCGATGCCGAGCCCCTGGGAGGAGGATGATGTCCCGCTGCTGGATGGCTCGGGGATCTGAGGTGAGCTGTCGCGGTCGCTACAGGACCGCGTTGGGGCCGAAGCTGCCGATCTCCCCCCTCGTGGGGGAGATGTCCGGCAGGACAGAGGGGGGCGCCGTAGAACGCCGACCTCGATCGCCAAAGAGCGTTGACAATGCCTCACACGCCATTGCCTCCACGACACCGCGCAAATGCCAAATCGATGCCCAAGGCCAGCACATTGGCATTGTGACTGGGCTCGCCGCTGCATCCTGAATGGGTGGCCAAAGCGCGAGTTCCGTGAGCGACGGATGGGCAGCAGAACCCTGGCAAGACCGGCGGGACAGCGCCCCCCTTGTAACTTGGAAACGACCACTTCTCTGTCCTGCCGGACATCTCCCCCACGAGGGGGGAGATTGGCTCTCATCTCGGCTTTTCGCTAGTCTCCAACGTTGCAAGAACGGCGCTCCCGTTGAAGCTGCCAATCTCCCCCGGGGGGAGATGCCAAGTGGTGCCAAAGAGGGCAGGACACAGGGGTCGCAAAGGAATGCCAACGCCGCGGTGATGCCCGCCTTCGTCAGAACAGGAACGCGGCGGTGGCGGGGTTCGGGCCGGTGCGGCCGTCGGGCGAATCCATGCCCCGGATGAGCTCGAGGTCCTTCGCTTCCAGCTCGAAATCGAAGACATCGAAATTGGCGGCGATCCGGTCCTGGTGGATCGATTTCGGGATGACGATCAGCCCTTCCTGAAGGTGCCACCTGATAATCACCTGCGCCACCGACTTGCCGTGTTTCCTGGCGATGCTTTCGAGCGTCGGATCGCTCAACAGCCGGCCGCTGCCCAGCGGGCTCCAGCTCTCGATGCGGATGTTGTGCCTGTCGTGGAATTCACGTTTGTCACGCTGCTGGAAGCGGGGGTGGAGCTCGATCTGGTTGACGGTCGGCGTGACGCCGGTCTCGCCGATGATCCGTTCGAGATGGTCCTGGTTGAAGTTCGAAACGCCGATCGACTTGATGCGGCCTGATTGCCTGAGTTCGATCAGCGTCTTCCAGGCCTCGACATATCTGTCCTGGCTGGGTACCGGCCAATGGATCAGGAACAGGTCGATCTGTTCGATGCCGAGCTTGCTCATCGTCCCGTCGAAGGCGCGCAAGGCGGCGTCGCGCTGATGGGCGCCGTTGCGCAGTTTCGAGGTGATGAACAACTCGCTTCTCGGCACGCCGGCCGAGCGGATCGCCTGCCCGACACCTTCTTCGTTCTGATAGCCTTCGGCGGTGTCGATCAGCCTGTAGCCGGCCTCGATTCCCCAGCGCACTACCTTGGCGGTGATGGCTGGATCGACCTGCCACACGCCGAGGCCGATTTGCGGAATGGCGGAGCCGTCGTTCAATCTGATTTGTTCAGGTCTTTTCAGGGTAATCTGTTCAGGCATGTTCAGGTCCTTCTGCATCGTTCCGCCCGGCGCAGGCTCTATCTAGTCTGAATGGCCGCCAAAGCCAGTCGATATCAGGAGAATGTGAGGAGACGGACGTGAAGCGCTGATCTTCCGCTTCGGGCCGACAGCTCTCTGTGACCCACGGACTCCAGGGAACTCCATTCAGGACGATCCCGCTGTCGCGGATTTCTGTGGTATTCTGTGGATTATTCGAGGAGGCGACTGCGTTGACCAACAGCTTGGAAGCCGAAGGAGCAAGAGACTGGTCGCCCCTGCTGGTCGCGGCAGAACAAGGCGATGCGGATGCGGTTCGATCGGAATTGGCGGCTGGCGCCGACATCAATCAGTCGGACGACGGCGGCTGGTCTGCACTTCACCTTTCAGCCCTCAATGACCGCACAGCGGTGGTCGAGGTGCTGATCGAAGACCCGGAAATCGATGTGAATGCCAGAAACAAGTGGAAGAGCACGCCCTTGAGCCTTGCGTCGGCCAAGGGACATTACTCGTGTATCTCAGGCCTCGTGAGACACCCCCAAATAGAGATCAACGCGCGAGCTGACTACTACGGCAGAACGGCTCTTATCGAGGCGGCGAAGAACGGGCATCTCGAAGTCGTCAAGTTGCTCGTGGAGAATGGCGCGGAAGTAAATCTGACCGACAAGACGGGGAGAAACAACGCGCTCATCGAGGCTATCAAAGGGCGGCACTACGAGATCGCGGAATACCTGCTGGATTCTGGGAAAGTGAGCTTTATCAACAAAGAAATAAGGCTAAACGCCCTGATCTGGGCTGGCAGCTGCCACAACCCTCAGCTTATCGAAAAGCTGGAAGCCGCGATCCACAGTTTCTTCAACGGCAAATAAGGGCCTCGCCCTTACTGTCGCGGGCCGTCCGTATCTCCCGTCACGTCGATGCGCTCGATGGCGCAAACCGCCCTGCGGCGCTTCACATAATTTATTCAACCAAACGGTTGACTATCTCAAAGCGCGCATCTATATTCAACTACATGGTTGAATTACAAACACCTCAGATGGATGCGGTCTTTCACGCCCTTGGCGACGCCACGCGCCGGCACATGCTTCGCGATCTCGCCGATGGCGAGAAAACGGTAAGCCAGCTGGCGGAACCCTTCGCGATGTCGCTCGCGGCGGCCTCCAAGCACATCAAGACGCTGGAGAACGCAGGGCTTATTCGTCGAGAGGTGAGGGGCCGCACGCATCTGTGCCGACTAGCCCCCGGACCGCTGGCCAGCGCCCATCAGTGGCTCAGCTTCTACGAGCGCTTCTGGACAGGTCGTCTCGATGTCCTCGAACGCCTTCTTCGCGAAGAGGACGCACGCAAAGCCCAGGATGAGCCCAGGAAATCGCCCAATCCGAAAGAAGGAGACGAGCAATGAACCAGATGAGAAGCATCGACGCCTATGGCGCGCTAAGCGAGCCCGCCACGTTCACTATCCAGCGCCTTTTGCCCGGACCCATCGAGCGCGTCTGGGCCTATCTCACTGAGAGTGACCTGCGCCGACAGTGGATGGCAGCGGGCCAGATGGAAATGAAGGCGGGCAGCTCGTTCGAATTGGTCTGGCGTAACGACGAGCTGACGGACCCGCCTGGCCAGCGCCCCGCGGGCTTTCCCGAAGAGCATCGGATGGAGGGCCGGATCACCGAACTCGATCCGCCGCGCCAGCTTTCCATCACCTGGGGAAATACCGGCGGCGTCTCCTTCTTGCTGGAGGCGAAGGGTAGCGATGTGCTGCTCACCGTCGTCCATCGCCGCCTGCCGGAACGTGCAATCCAGCTCAACATCACGGCCGGCTGGCACATGCACCTCGACCTGCTGGCCGCCCGCCTGGCTGGCAAGCCGCCGACCTCGTTCTGGGACGGCTGGAGCCGCCTGCGGGAAGAATACGATCGCCGCCTGCCGGCCTGATGTAACTCGCGGCGTCCATCCCTGAGGTCGCCGCCAGCAACACGAAGCAACGATGAAACGTGCTTGCATCCCGCAAGCCTGATGGAGGAAGTCATGCGCAAATTGATCGCTGGGATGAAAATCTCCGTCGACGGCAAGATGGAGGGGCCCGAGGGTTACGCCGATTGGGTCGACGCGTGGTCGGACGAATATGGCCTGACGCCGCAAATCGACGCCTGCCTGCTTGGCAGCGTCATGTATGCCGGCTACGAGCGCTACTGGAGCGCCATCCAGAACGAGCCCGACAAGCCGCTGCCGATGACCGGCAAATTGCCGAAGCCGGCCGAGCTCGAATGGGCCCGATTCGCCGCGCAGACCCCGCATTATGTGCTGTCGAACACAATGACTTCGGCCGCCTGGCCAAAGACGCGCTTCGTGCGGAATTTCGAGGATATCGCTGCGCTTAAACAGAAGCCCGGCAAAGACATCTACCTTATGGGCGGCGCCCGAATTACCGCGAGCCTTATCGATGCCGGGCTGGTCGATGAGCTCAGGCTGATCGTCTATCCGCTGCTCGCCGGTGAAGGAAAGGCGCTGTTTGGGACGGCGAAAAATCGTCGTGGGCTCGAACTGCGCAAAGTGGAGCAGCTTTCGGACGGCCGCGTCAGGCTGGTCTACGGGATCGGCTAATGCAGCCACCCTTGGCGGATCTAGCGGGGCCGAAGCGGAGGCCGTCCCGTCAACAGCGGGACAAGCCGGCGCGAGGAGAGCGATGCTTCCTATGCGAAGAATGCATCCCGGCTGCCGGCCGGTCAGGCAACGATACCGCGGCAGGCCCAGGCGACATTCGCAAAGGATCTCGGGCCGTCGGGCCGGCCGGCCTCATAGGCGTCGCGCATGGCGGCGTCGACGCGCGCCCGCTCTTCTGGATCGAGCGTGGCCACATACTTGCCGAGCGGCCCTTCGCCGGCGGCTATCGGCGCCCAGTAATCGTCGAAGTTTTGATAGTCCATGCGGATCATCAGCTCGGTCTCCGTAACGTCGCGGAGACCCTGCTCGACAAAGGTCCGTTTCATTTCACCCGGCTGCATCATCGGCTGCGTGCAATAGCGGGCGCGCAGCTGGCGTCCGCCTTCGCTGAGCACCGCCACCGTGTCGATCATCATGCGCATCCCCGGCATGCCGCCGAGATGGTCCCATACCGTCGCCGCGACCACGCCGCCCGGCCGCACGACGCGGCGCATCTCGGCGACTGCCTTGCCGGCTTCGGGCACGAAATGGAGCACGAGCAGGGCCAGGGCACGGTCGAACGCGCCGTCCTCAAAGGGCAGGGCGCAGGCATCCGCCTGACGGATTTTTATCCGCGGATCGGAGTTGCGCCGGATTGCCTCCTCGACAAAAACGCCTGAAAAGTCGATCGCGGCGACCTCACGGAGGTCAGCGGCCTTGACGAGCGCGAAGGTCAGGCTGCCGGTGCCGCAACCGACGTCGAGGATCTTTTCGCCGTCTTTAAGGCCCGCAAAGTCGATGAACAGCGGCGCGAGCCTTTGGCTCCAGCGGCCCATGAGCTGCTCATAGCCGGCAGCATGGTGAACATTGAAACTTGAAGTCATCGAAGCCTCCTCCCAAAGCCGTATGCTAGACTTCGGCGGCCACTGACGAAAGCCATTTTTGGCGCGTGTTGGTTCGGTCACCCGGGCCGCGCGAAGACATCGCCAGCCGGATTTGATGGCGCCGGACAGCCAGCCTCCGTGGCCTTGACCACCTAATTGGCGGGCAACCCGCGGCGCTTCCATTCACTGCGCGGCACCGGATTTCCAACACGGAAGGCGAACGACACGACTTTCGTTGCGTCCGGATCGACCTCACAACGAAAGCTCAGATCGTACCACTGCCCGTTTGCGGGGAACGGCGCACTGGCGACGTTCATGACCGTGCCGGCCTTCAGCCGATACTCAAGCAAGCTGTCTGGGAAATAGGGGGGCGACGCGTGCACCAATTGCTGTGCGAGCTCCGTGTTGCAGAGCTGACCGATTCGTACGGCGCGCGGCACGTTTTTCATGGCGGTTGTCGCGATCGGATCATCGGTTGCTGCTTGCGAGAACAATCTTTTCGCTTCTTCAAGCTTCAACGGCTTTTGCACGTTAGCGACATCCGCTGGCTTGGGCTTCGGCGGCTGTGATGCGCCAGGCGGCGGAGCCTGGTCGTTCCCGTCGACCGCAGTCACGGCAGGTGGCTGTGCAAGATCCTGGTTATTGGGATCTTGCGGCGCTGGCGGTTGTTCCGAACCATCCTCCGCACTGTTGCCGTCCAGAGACTTGCGCGGACCGGCGTCCTTCTCACCGAATTGGAAGACAGGTCTCTGCGCGGCGACCTCACGGCTCGCCGTCGGCTCGACCTTTGCTTCCGGCGGCTTTTCCGTCTTGGGCGGTTCAGCGGGGGACGGAGGTTTGGTTTTTTCCGGCGGTTTGGGCGGCGGCACGATATCCACCGCAATGGCCTGCTCCTTCCCTGGCTGCGAGAGCGTTGCCGGCAGTCCGAACAACAAAAACGCGACGATCAGCAGATGCAGGGCAATCGAAGTGGGCAAGGCCCACCCGAATACCCGGCGCTGATCCCGTATGTCGTTTCTCATCGTGGCCGGTGTGTGGAATGAAATATTGGCGGCATCAAGCATCGATGCCGCCAGACGTCGAAATAACCCGCTGCGAATCGAAAGTCGGCGGCTGCAATACGGCGCGTCATCCAATCGTGTGGCGTCTGCGTCCGCGCAGGGGGACCGGGCTAGCAGCGTATGCAGCAAGTCGTCATTTCAGGCGGCTAGCAGGCACGCCCTGTCGGCACGGTGTCGCCGGTTGAAATCACAGGGAAACCGATAGCCCGCCGTCAACGGCCAGCACGTGCCCGTTGACGTAAGCGGCAGCGTCGGAGGCGAGAAACACTACGGCTCCGCCGAGTTCCTCAGGCTGGGCCCAGCGGCCCGCGGGGGTTCGTGCCTCGACCCATTTGGTGAAGGCCTCGTCGTGCATAAGTGCGGTGTTGAGCTCGGTGGCGAAATAGCCTGGGGCGATCGCGTTGACGGTGATGCCGTGGCGGCCCAGCTCAGCGGCAGTTGAGCGTGTCAGCCCATGTAGCCCCGCCTTTGCCGCCACATAGGCGTGAATGGTGGGACGGCCAAGGATCGCTGCGACCGATCCGGTGTTTATTATGCGCCCGAACTTGTTTGGCAGCATCAGGCGCACCGCGTCGCGCATCATGCGGAAGCAAGCCGAAAGATTGACGGCAACCACGTGGTTGAAATCCTCGTCCTGCCATTCGACCAGCGGTTTACGATGCTGGATGCCGGCGTTGTTGACCAGAATGTCGAGGCGGCCGTGGCGTTCGACGATTCCTTCGAGCGACACCCTTGAGATCGCCGCATCGGTGACATCGAACGGCAGGGCTTCTGCACCTATCCTGTCCGCCGCGGCGGAAAGGGCGGCCACGTCGCGGGCATTGACGACCACCGTCGCGCCGTTTTCCGCAAGTGCCTTGGCCATGGCGAAACCAAGACCACGCGAGGCACCCGTGACCAATGCGACACGGCCCTTGAGCGAGAACAATTCCGGCATTGAGATCCCCTATGGAAAAGGGCGGGAGTTTCCTCCCGCCCAAAAGCACTATTTGGCGACGCAGGTGTCGGCTGTCTCCGGAGTGCAGACATCGAGGCCCGTGTAGGTCGGGTCGGCCGGCGGAGCCTTGCCGTCCTTCATGTCCTTCAGCGCCATCATCGTCTTGTAGCCCATCTCGAACGGCCGCTGGCCGACCTGGCCAAGCGAGAAACCTTCCTTCATCTGGTCGATCTGTACCGGAAGCGTGTCGGCGACGACAAGGGCCAGGGCCTTCGAGGCGATCTTGTCCTTGTACGGTGCGACGGCGGCGCGGTTGGCATCAGGGATGAACTGCGGGAAGCCACCGGTTGGGACAAACGCGTCGAGGTTCGGGTTTTTCGCCATGATATCCTCGAACTGTTGCACCGAAAGCGGGAAATCATCGTTGGTGTAGAGCGGACAGCCTTCGATTTCGGTCCAGCCGTTCTGGCCTGTCAGCCGATCTCCGGGCGAGGCCGCCGATTTGGTGCCCGAAAGCTTATCGCGAATGCCCTGCATGCGCTCGTTGTGGTTGGCCGCCGCGGCGCCGCCGGACTGGATGCAGATCGTGCCGCCTTTGGGCTTGATCTGCATGACAAGCTTGGCGAGGTTCACGCCGATCTCGTAATTGTGGGTGCCTATGTAGGCAACGCGCAGATCCTTGTTTTCGGGCAGGAGATCGGAGTCCCAGGTGAGAACCGGGATACCGGCCTCCTTGGCGGCCTGCAGCGCAACCGCCATCGCCGCGGCGTTCGATGGCGACACGGCGATGCCGTCCACCTTCTTGGCCACGAGATCCTGCACGATCTGCACCTGCTCGTCGCCGCCGCCATGTTCGCCGGGACCGATATACATGCACTCCACAGCGCCATTGGATTCGGCCTCGGCCTTCTTGCAGCCGTCGCGTGCCTGGTCGAAGAAAGGATTGTTCATGTTCTTCGGCACCAGGGCGAAGGTGTATTTCGCCTGGGCGCCGGAAACGGCGAGCACCATTGCGCCAAGCGCGACGGCGGCCGTGAGCAGATGTTTTTTCATGTGACGTTCTCCTCCTTGGTGTGATGTCCCGCAAGCCTCCCGCCGGCGGGTTTCTAGCGGCGTTTTTTGGGCATCAAGACTGCCAGCGACGCGGCGAGAATCGATTTGCCGCCGGTTTGCATGCCCAAGAGAACCGCAAGAACGATGAAGGCGCCGACGAAGGCACCCTGCCAGTTTGAATCGATGCCGGCCATCAGCAGCGCGTTCCTGATCACCTCGAGGAAGGCGGAACCGATGATCGCACCGAAGGCCGTGCCGGCGCCGCCCATGAGGCTGGCGCCGCCAATGACTGTCGCGGCGATAACGCGCAGCTCATAGCCTTGGCCCATGGCATTGATGGCCGAGCCGTTATAGCCGAGGAGCAGGAGCGAGGCGAGCGCGGCGGTGAAAGCCGAGAAGACATAGGCCTGGAATTTGATCCAGTTGACCGGAACGCCGGTGAGCCGTGCCGCCTCCTCATTGCCGCCGATGGCGAAGAGATGCCGGGCCCAGGCAGTGAAGTTGAACACGAAGCCGACAATCAGGGCCAGGATCACCATGGTCCAGAATTGTGACGACAGTTCTGGTATCCAATGCGGTGCCCAGTCCTCCAGACCATGCCGCGGCCATTTCCACTGACCGATTGCCTTTACGATCGGGGCATCGGGCCCGAACTGGTAGAGCATCTGGTTGGCCGAGAATACGACCGCCAGCGAGCGCGCGACGGACAGCATGCCGAGGGTGACCACAAAGGACGGCATCCCGACATAGGCGACAAAGAATCCATTGACCGCGCCACAGGCCAGACCGGAGAAAAGGCCCATGGCGAAGGCGACGTACCAGGGATAGTGCCAGGTGAGGAACAGGCCGGCGACGATGACCACGAGACCCATGACGGAGCCGACCGACAGATCTATACCGCCGGTGATGATGACGATCGTCATGCCAAGTGCCATGATGCCGAAAGGTGCGAAATTGCGCGTCACATTGGCGACGTTTTCAGAGGTGCCGAAGCTCGGCTCCATCGCAGTCATCAACATGACGAGCGCGATGAGCGCGATCGTCACCCAGAAGGGCTGACTTGAAATCACACGTTGGAGAACTGTTTTTTCCTTGGTCGGAACGAAATCCGACATGACCGGCCGGCCATGTTCTTCGACTGAGCCCTGAACGCCAACTGACTCCTGAACACTATTCGCCACGGATGGCCCCCGTTATCAGTCCAGTGATTTCCTCGGGCGACGTTTTGTCGGCTGGCTTGTCGGCAACTTTCGAGCCCCGCCTGAGGACGATAATACGATCTGCCACGGCGAACACGTCAGGCATTCGGTGACTGATCAGCATGACGCCGACTCCTTGTGCTTTGAGGCGTCGGATCAGTTCGAGTACTTCCGCCACCTGGCGCACCGAGATGGCGGCCGTTGGTTCGTCCATCAGCACCAGCTTGGCATTTGAAAGCCGGGTCCGCGCGATGGCGACCGCCTGGCGCTGCCCACCCGACATCTTCCTGACGAGGTCGCGCGGCCGGGTTTCCGATTTGAGTTCCTTGAACAGCGCTGCCGAGCGATCGATCATCGCCTGCTTGTCAAGAATCCTGATCGGCCAGAAGCCTTTCTTGATCTCGCGCCCCAGAAAGACGTTCTGCGCGGCCGTCAAGTTATCGGCGAGCGCCAGGTCCTGATAAACAACTTCGATCCCTTTGGCGCGGGCCTGCACAGGCTGGTGGAAGTGGCACACCTCGCCCTCGACTACAATTTCGCCGTCGCTCGGAGGAAAATTCCCGGCCACCGTCTTGACTATCGTCGACTTGCCGGCGCCGTTATCCCCCATGAGACCAACGACTTCGCCTCGCTCCACCTGGAAGCTGACGTCGGTCAGGGCCTGGATAGCCCCGAAATTCTTGGAGACGTGGCGAACCTCAAGCACCGGCATCGCGGTCCTCCCGGGACAACATTTTGTCGGTCTTGTCCCTGGTCTATTCACAGCAGCTAATCAGCGAAACGTATTCAACACAATCATTTATTAGGTCAGGCCTCTCGGCAGTGACACGCGTCGTCTTAGGCCGTGACCTTGTAGCTGCTGCAGAACACCGAGGTGCTCGGCCGGTCCTTAAGACAATTACCAGGCGATTCTCAGGCTTGCGCCGCTTGATATTCGTTTCGGGTGAAATGAGTGGCATTTTGCGAGCGGTGCCAACGCTTCGGGTATGGAGCGCCGCAGAACACGGCTTTGCGTCATTCAAACACACGAGGACAGTGGCCAAGCCTGTCCCTAGCCTGCGTCGGCCAGAGCGCACGTCAGGAGATGAACCCGTATTCGGGGAGGCGAGGTCAAGTGTTGAAAGTCCGCTCCTTAACGGCGCTGCACGAGAGGGATATTCGGTCATGAATTTCAAAGGTTTGATCAAGCGTGCCGAGACTGTGGAGAGAGCGTTCAAGGAGCTCGAAACCGATTTGGCGGATGCGTTTAGCGAATGTCTCAACGTGGACGATCAGCCGCCGCTGAACGACGTCACCGTGCCGGATGAGACGGAATCGGATAAGAATCTCGCGGCAACGGATGACAGCTCGCAGATCGAGGCCAATGCGGACGCCTTCGAGACCGCACGAAGGCTGTCCCCCCATACGCAAACCCGGCTGGCTGCCTTAAGCGCGGTCGATGGGCTCTTTCACGACGCGCAGGAGTATCTGGGGGAGATCAATGCGAAACTGTCGGAGATCGCGACCTCGCATCATCTGACGGGCGAATTTCTAAAACTGCTCCACGGCGACATTCTTCGCGCCAACGAATTGGAGCTGGCAAATACCGGCCTGATGGCGCAGCAAAGGGTGCTGTCCGAACAGCTCCACGATGCAACCAGAAAGCAGCGCGAGCGCGACAGCGCTATCGAGGCCCTGCAGCAGCACGAGGCGAGCCTGGTCGAGGACAAGGAAGCACTTCGCGGCGCGCTGGCTGCGGCAAGGCTGGAACTCGTCGTGGCAGGCAATGCGAGCGCAAAACGCGAGGCCGAGTTCGGCGAGCTTGTCAAAACACTCTCGGCCAGAGCCGTCGAGGCCAACAGACGCTCGCGCGAGAACGAAATGCTGCGGGAGAAACATGTCAGCCTGTCGATCGACCTCGACAAGGCGCTGAAACGGGAGGCCGAGGCCCGGCACAGGCTGGACGAACTCTCGACTGTCCATGCCAATGATGCCGCGCAGCTTTCGGAACTGCTGGCCGCGCTTGGCAAGAGCGAGAAAGAGGAGATGCGGCTGCAGAAATCGCTCGATATGGCGCAGGCGAAGCTATCGGAAATAACGGAAGCAGCCCGCCTCAGGGACGGTGACAGGGAAGCCGAGCTTGCACGCAGTGTCGCGGAGATGACCGGCCTGCGTTCTGAAATCGAGGACCTTCGATCGCGGCTGGAGGCCGCCTCCAACCAGAACAGCGAAGCCGCCAGCGAGATCGCCATGCTCAAGGCCCAGGCGAGCGACGCGGTGGCCGAAAGGCAAATTGTCGAGCAAAAATTGTCTGCTCTCATGAAAGAGAGCGAAAACGACAAGATGAACCTTTCCGCAATCAGCGCAAATTTTTCGCAGCTTTCTCTGCAACAGGCATCCGAACAGATACAGTTCGACGTCCAGAGGCAGGAATGCGAGGATCTGCGAGCCGAAGTCGCGTCGCTTCAAGCCCGAGTCAAGGAACTGTTGCCCTATGAGCGGCTCCACAAGGTCACCAACGCCAGACCGCGTGAAGACGGCGTGGTCGAGATCACCGCCGCGGCGGCGGAGAAGGCCCGCGCCGGCAGGCGGCGCCTCCGCCTGCGCGCTGCATCCTAGCTCAGGCGCGGCTGTCTGAATTTCGACTGGTGTGAAGCGGACATCCGTCAATGGATGGCGGGTCGAGCGTGAGGCTGGCCTTCCCTGCGTCGGCCTGCAATAGTGCACGCCGGTGAAGCGGAGGGGCTGAGCATGCGGCGGTTCACAAACCGGAATCACCTCCGGTGGAGGATGTTGGCCTTCATCGCAATCATGGTGCTTTTGCCGAACGCGGCGTCGGCCGATACCATCCCACCCGACAGGATCGCCGCAGCTCTGTCGAAGCTCGAATTGCTTGCCGAAGGCGTCGTCGCGGATGGTAGCGTGCCCGGTCTGGCCATCGGCGTCGTGCACGGCGACGAGGTGATCTTCCTCAAGGGGTTCGGGCATCGCGAAGCCGGAAAACCGGAGATCGTCGATGCCGACACGGTCTTCCAGATTGCCTCGCTCTCCAAGCCGGTCTCCGCCACCGTCGTGGCGGCGCTGGTCAGCGACGGGATCGCTTCGTGGGATTCCAAGATCGCCGACCTCGATCCGGCTTTCCGGCTCGCTCAGCCCTATCCGACCAGCGAACTCACGGTCCGCGACCTGTTTGCGCACCGCAGCGGGCTTCCCGGCACCGCCGGCGACGACCTCGAGGACATCGGCTATGACCGCGCGGAGATCCTGCGCCGCCTGCGGTTCGTGTCGCCGTCATCGAGCTTTCGTGCGGGCTATTCCTACAGCAATTTCGGACTGACCGAGGGGGCCGTCGCGGCCGCGAAGCCGACAGGCAAATCATGGGAAGAGGTCGCCGAAGAGAAGCTCTACCGTCCGCTTGGAATGGTCTCGACCAGCTCCCGTCATTCGGACTTCATCAAGCAAGCCAACCGCGCCGAGCTCCACGCCAAAATCGATGGCGCGTGGACCGCCAAGGTCCAGCGCTATCCGGATGCGCAGGCGCCAGCAGGCGGCGTCAGTTCCACCGCACGCGACCTCTCGCAATGGATGCGCCTTGTGCTCGGCAACGGGGCCTACGCCGGCAAGAGACTCATTGCCGCCGATGCGCTGGACCAGACACATATTCCCTTGATGGTTCGTGGCAAGAACCCCGTGTCCGGAGGCGAGGCCTTCTACGGCCTCGGTTGGAATGTCGAATTCGGCCGGCACGGACCGATCTGGGGTCATGCGGGCGCCTTCAGCGCCGGCGCCCGCAGTCTGGTGATGCTCTTTCCCGAGGAGAAGCTTGGCATCGTCGTCATCGCCAACGCCTTTCCGACAGGCGTGCCGGAGGGACTGTCCGACAGCTTCGCCGATCTCGTCTTCGACGGAACGCTGGGAAAGGACAAGGTAAAGGCTTGGAATGATATCTATGCAGGCATGTTCGGCCCGGTGATTGCGGCGGCCAAGGCTACCTATGCCGCGCCGCCCTCTCCAGCAAGTCCGGCGGCGCCGGCCAGCGCCTATGCGGGCCGTTACTTCAACGACTTCATCGGCGATGCTATTGTGTCAGGCGAAGGAGACGCTCTTGTCCTCAAGGTCGGGCCTGCCGGTGCGCGGTCCTATCCACTGAAGCATTTCAACCGCGACCTCTTCGTGACCTTCCCCGATGCCGAGATGCCGGACAGGCCTTCGGCCGTCAGCTTTGCCCTCGGCCCCGACGGCAAGGCGTCGGCCATGACCGTCGAATTTCTCGACGACAATCGTCTCGGCACGCTGCAACGCGTGGGGGATTAGCCGCCGCCGGGCGGGCGATGCTTGCCGGTTCAGGATGCCGGGCCGAACTGGAGCAATTTGAAGCAATCGCCGCTTCCCGACTTCAACTGCGTCAGGAAGCCTTTTGACCGATCGATCCATTCCTGGTGCGACCTGGCATCGGCTTCGATCTCATTGGCCGGTGCAAGCTTGACGAAGTCGCGCCCCTTGCTGAAAAGCCAGCACGCGCGGCCGAGAAACCGCCTGCTGCGCTGGCGCAGGAGGTCGGCATCATAAAACACGTCGAGCACCTCCTGCTTGATCTTCCGCTCCTTTTCGGGATTGGCGATCGCAACCTCGATAGGCTCGCCGCCGATCGCATCCTGCAGGTCCTTGTAATCAAGGGCCATCTGGGTGGTGGCATATTTGATGTCGCTCTCGTCCCGGACGACGTTGAACCATAGCGTTGGGTTGAGCTCGTTGACGACGAACGATGCTTCGAAATCGCGCGACAGATTCAGGATATCGAACCCCTGAACATCGACGTCGCGCTCGACCAGAAGGATCTGGGAAACCTGCTTGGCGAGCGCCGTTCCGTGGGCGCTGACAGCGGCGTTGTCACCGCCGTGTTCCGGACTGACATAAGCACCACCATCATCCAGCAGCGCGTCGAATTCGCCGAGGGCCTCCACGACAGCGCTGCCGCGGGCAACACGTGCCGCCAGTTTGGCGAGAACCTGCTGGAGCTCCGCTTCGCGTTTGCGCTGGTCCTGATAATTCTGCTGGAAAAAGAAGATGAACAGGGACACGCCAATCCCGATCATGATCACGCCCAGCTGCGAAAAGATGTTGCGATAATATTCCAGCAGCTTTTCACGATGGCGTACGTCGTCGCGCACGCTGTGCGCCACGCGAAGATTGACGATCAGCGAAAGGACCAGCAGCCCGGCACCGACCAGGATAAGGCCGCCGATCAGGAGGTAGCCATGCCGTGAGTTGAAATCCATTCCTTTGCCGCGCTCCCGAAACCCCAGGACAGCGCAGACTAATACCATTCCGCCTCAACACCTACGATCATCCCCACCATCAGTCATGTTCTTACAGCCAGGACTACGCTCGCCATCCGCCTCGTTTCGTAGCGGTCTTCTCGCAGCCGGATTCAGGCCGCGTGCTTGGAACCAATGACGGGCGAGACTGTTCAGCTATGACTTTGATACGGCGCCGACGTGCCCGGCCGGCTGGGCATGCGGCGATCTTGAGGAGTTCTCATCATGAAGATTTCGTCCAGATTTCGTTCAGTCGCGGTTGCCGTCATAACTGCGGCGGCAGTTAGCTTTGCCAGCGTCGCACATGCCGACAGCGGTACGATCCGCTTCGCCATCTACAAGGCGGCCTTCTTCATCGGCGGCGCCGGAGGCGAGGGCACACTGACCTTCCATGGTCGCCGGTATCCCATCTCGGTCGGCGGCATCTCGGGCGGCCTCGCCTTCGGTGCCTCCAAGACCTATTTCAAAGGTACCGTGCGCCACATACGGCGCGCCCGGGATGTGACGGGGGTTTACGGCGCAGCGGGCGGTGGCGGCGCGCTCGGCAAAGGAGCCCAGGTGATCGTCATGACCAATGACAAGGGTGCCCAACTCGAACTCACGGGCAGGCAGGTAGGCCTGCAAGTCAATGCCGATCTCAGCGGTATGAGCATCTCGCTGAAATAAGGACAGTCACTGCATTCGTTATTCCTTGGATGGGCGGGATTTGGCCGCTCCAAACCGCAGCCCATCCATCAGCAGCGACACCAATCGGCGCGAGCGGTCGCGCCAGTCCTTGGTGTCCGGGGCCGAATAGATGCCGCCCAGCGCATGCAGCACGTCGGAGGCATCGACGTCGCTGCGGATCGAGCCGTCGGCGACCGCGGCATCGATCAGCCGCCGCAAGGCGAGCGTCACCCTGCCCGAAACGTCGGAGAACAGGGTGGAGTTGGTCGTGAGCAGGATGCGCAGGCTTGTCGACAGCCCGCGCTTGGTGGCGATGTAGTCGACGAAGCGCTGCATCCATTGTTCGAGCGCCATATCGGGCGAATGATCGTGGGCGAGTTCGTCGGCCGCCTGGCACAGCCCTTCCACTTCGCGCCGATAAACCACCTCGACCAGATGCTCGCGGGTTGGGAAATGCCGGTAGAGCGTGCCGATGCCGACGCCGGCCTGGCGCGCAATCTCCTCCAGCGAGGCGTCGACGCCATGCGCGGCAAAGGCCTTTGCCGCGACCTCGACCAGCGCGTCGCGGTTGCGCTGCGCGTCGGCGCGCAGCGGTTTTGCAACGGCGGTTTCGGTTTTGTCTCCAGGTATGACGGGCGGCTCCGCGGCCAATTTCTTCTCCAGTGCTGATCCGAAGCATACCCGGATAGGCAGGCCCCGTTTCAAGAACGCAGACTCTTCCACCTTCGTTACGTCTCCGACAAATATAATCGCAAGTAACTATAATCACAGGATCGAGTTTGGGCCGGCGTTCCGGCAGGCGAGGCATCTTGCCCGCCTCCGGTGCACGGCGGGTGACGACGGAGGATATTTCCTCGCGGCGGCACTCCTCATCTGTTCGGCCGATGCCGTGGGGCAAAAATGAGCCCACGTTGAGCGCGATCCCCTCAGGATCATTGGACTGTCCTGCCCCTACAGACAGTCCAGAGAGCACCACCGGCTTGGGCCGGTGGTGCTTTTTTGTCTCCCGGCATGACGGCTGGCTGCCCGCCCCCAATTTTCTCCAATTTCGATCAATTTCGATCCGGGGCTTGAACAGGGCGGAGCAGGCCCCTAGTTAATAAACGGAGGCGCCTCCGATTTGTGGAGCGCCTTTATCATGTAATCACGGGATCATGTAATCACGGGATCGGGTATGTCACGTCTTTCAACCTCGCAAACCGCGGCCCTCCCGGAGGTCGCATCAAGCCAAGCGGACCCCCGCTGCCCTGCCGGGCATCTCCCCCGCAAGGGGGGAGATTAGCTCACCTAGCCATAACCTGATCTTGCCGCTCGCTGGCCGGGCGCCAGATCATCCCCTCTCGCGTCAAGCAACTGGAGCCAGACGCCCCATGACAAGCAAAACCCGAACTCCGATCCAACTTCAAATCAACGGACATCGACATGAGCTCGAGGCAGAGCCGCGTGTTACCCTGCTCGACGCCTTGCGCGATCATCTCGGCCTGACCGGCACCAAGAAGGGCTGCGACCAAGGCCAGTGCGGCGCCTGCACCGTCCATATCGACGGCCAGCGCGTGCTGGCCTGCCTGACTCTTGCCGCGCAGGCCGAAGGACGTGCCATCACCACCATCGAAGGGCTTGCCGGGGAGGATGGCGCGCTACATGCGGTGCAGGCCGCCTTCCTCGAACAGGATGCCTTCCAGTGCGGCTATTGCACGCCGGGCCAGATCATGTCGGCGGTCGCCTGCATTCGCGAAGGCCATGCCGGCTCCGATGAGGAGATCCGCGAATACATGGCCGGCAATCTCTGCCGCTGCGGCGCATATCCGCATATCGTCGCCGCCGTGCGCCAGGCAGCCGTGGAGGCCACATCATGAGGGACTTTTCGTATCTCCGTGCCGGCTCGGTCGACGCAGCGCGTGAGGCAGCAGCACTGCCCGGCGCCATGCTGCTCGCCGGCGGCACGACGCTTGTCGATCTCGCCAAATGCGGCGTTGCCGAACCCGAGATCGTGGTCGACATCACCCATCTCACCGGACTGGACACGATCGTGATCGATGACCGGGGCGCCACGGTCGGGGCGCTGGCCGGGATGAGCACCGTGGCCGACCATGCCGGTATCAAGAGCCGGTTTCCTGCCGTTTCGGAGGCGCTGTGGCAGGCGGCATCGGCGCAGCTGCGCAACATGGCGACGATCGGCGGCAATTTGATGCAGCGTACACGCTGCCCCTATTTCCGCGATCCGTCGAATTTCCCCGCCTGCAACAAGCGCTCGCCCGGCAGCGGCTGCTCGGCGATCGGCGGCGTCACCCGCGGCCATGCCGTGCTCGGCACCAGCGAGGCCTGCATCGCCACCTATCCCGGCGACCTGGCGGTTGCACTCGTCGCTTTCGACGCAATCGTCCATCTCGGTGACCGCCAAATCGCCGTCGATAATTTTTTTCTGCTGCCGGGCAGCACGCCCGACAACGAACATGCGATCGAGCCGGGCGAGGTGATCACCGCGATCGGCATTCCCGCTTCGGCCGCCGCCCGCCGCTCGACCTATCTGAAAGTCCGCGACCGGCAATCCTATGAATTTGCCGCCGCAAGTGCCGCCGTCGGTGTCGAATTCGAGGCGGACGGCCGCACGATCCGCGACCTGCGCGTGGCGCTTGGCGGCGTCGCCACAAAACCGTGGCGGGCGCGTGCCGTGGAAGAGGCGCTGAAAGGCAAAGTGCTCGAGCCGGAGGTCGTCAGGCAAGCCAGCCTGCTCGCCGTCGAGGGCGCCGTCGACCATGGCGCCAACCACTACAAGATCCAACTGGCGCCGCGCGTCGTCGCCCGCGCCATCCTAAAAATGGGAGAAACGGCATGACCGTTCACGAGTTGAGAGCAAGACCCGGCGATGCCAAACACGGCGACGCTTCGGACGGTGCCGTCCTCGCCGATCAGGTCGGCGGCCGGCTGTCTCGCGTCGACGGCCCGGCCAAGATCACCGGTGCCGCCAAATATGCCGTCGAGCAGCGGCTCGACGGGCTTACCCATGCGGTGCTGGTCGAGAGCACCATTGCCGCCGGCCGGGTGCATTCGATCGACACGGCCGCTGCCGAAGCGTCGCCCGGCGTGCTGCTGGTGCTGACGCCTGACAATATCCTGCCGCTGAGAACCGCAACGGATTGGCTGGGCACGCCGCCGCCGGATGTCGCCTATTGCCCGCTGGCGCGCGACATCACCTTCAGCGGCCAGCATGTCGGGGCAGTCATCGCTGAGAGCTTCGAACAGGCGGTCGCGGCCGCGGCGCTGGTCAAGATCGCCTATGACGAGACGCCGGCGATCGTCGACCTCAGCGATCCGAAGGCCGGCGACGGCATCCCGGTCGACGCCATGACCAAGGAATGGGGCGAGGCGGAGACAGCGTTCGCCTCGGCTCCGGTCAGGATCTGCAACGCTTACAACACGCCGCGCGAATACCAGGCGCCGATGGAGCCGCATGGCCTGATCGCAAAGTGGCAGGGCGACCAGCTGACGGTCTGGGAGCCGAGTCAATGGGTCGACGGCATGGCGCGGACCTATGCCGAATGGTTTGGCGTGCCGTTCGAGAATGTGCGCCTTGTCTCGCCCTATATTGGCGGCGGCTTCGGGTCCAAGGCGTTCGCCTATGGCTACGGCGCGGTGGCGGCAGCGGCCGCGAAAATGCTGGGACGGCCGGTGAAGCTGGCGGTCACCAGGCCGCAGACCTTCACCGCCTATGGCGGACGGGCGGCGACGCGCCAGACGGTAGCGCTCGGCGCCGATCGCGACGGCAAAATCCAGTCGATCGTGCATCGCGGCGTCAACGAGACCTCTGTCGACGGCATGTGGGTCGAGCCGCTCGGCTCGGTCACCTCGGTCATGTACGCGACGCCGAATTTCTCGTCGCGGCAGAACGTCGTGCGGGTCAACACGGTGGTGCCGGGGGCATTGCGCGCGCCGGGCGAGAACCCGAGCGCCTTCGGCATCGAAAGCGCCATTGACGAGCTCGCTTACGAGGCCGGCATCGATCCGCTGGAAATCCGGCTCAGGAACTATGCCGAGCAGGACCCGCATGCCAAGAAGCCGTGGTCGACACGGCAGCTGCGTGAGGCCTTCGCCGCCGGCGCCGAAGCCTTTGGCTGGTCGAAGCGGAACCCCCGGCCGCGTTCGATGCGCGACGGCAACCAGCTGATCGGCTGGGGTGTCGCCGCCGGCACCTATCCGGTGCGGCGCGCCTATGGCGAGGCCATGGTGCGCATCCTGGCCGACGGCTCGGTCGAGGTCGAAAGCTCATCGATCGACATGGGGCAAGGCACCTACACGATCCTGGCGCAGACCGCCGCCGAGGTGGTGGGCGTGCCGGCGGAAAACGTCGTCGTCAAGCTTGGCGATTCCCGCTATGCGCGAGCCGGCGTCACCGGCGGTTCGCGGCTGGCCGGGGTGATGACCGGCGCCGTCCACAAGGCGACGAGTGCCGCGCTCGACCAACTGATCGGGCTCGCCATCAGCGATCCGGCTTCGCCGTTCCATGCGCTGCAGGCCAACACGCTCGTCGTCGCCAATGGCCGCATCGCTTCACCGCGCGGCAACGGCCCTGAAGTTTCCATCGCCGAACTGCTCAGGAGCGTCGGGCGCGAGCATATCGAGGCGAAGGGCGACACCATGCCGGCCAATTCGACGGTCGAGGACCGCTACAAGAACTACACCACCATAGCCATGGCGCTGCCACACACCGAGGGCGACTATTCCCGCTACAGCTGGTGCGCGCATTTCATCGAAGTGCGCGTCGACGAGGACTTTGGCACGGTTCGTGTGTCGCGTGTGGTGTCGGCGCTGGATTCGGGCCGGCTCTACAACCCCAAGCTCGCCGAAAGCCAGTGGAAGGGCGGTATCATCATGGGCATCGGCCAGGCGCTGCTCGAGGAAGGCATCGTCGACCGCCGGCATGGGCGCATCGTCAACAACAATCTCGCCGACTATCTCATCGCCACGAATGCCGACATTCCCGATATCGAGGTGATCTCGGTCGGCATTCCCGATCCGCACTCCTCGGTGCTTGGCGGCAAGGGGGTCGGCGAACTGGGCATTGTCGGCGTGGCGCCGGCGACCGCCAACGCGGTGTTCCACGCCACCGGGAAAAGGGTGCGGGACCTGCCGATCACGCTGGAGAAGCTGATTTAGGGGCAGACGGCGAAGGTGCCGATCTTCCCCCCTTAAGGGCAGGGCTATCGCATATGAGTGATGGCATTGATGAGATAGTCGTCGTTCCAGGCGCATTTCTTGATGCGATGGCTGATGGGGACTTTGGCAGCATCGGCGGTC
>NZ_JAMYUV010000015.1:0-102871 GCF_040323405.1 Mesorhizobium sp. M0048
ACCGCCGATGCTGCCAAAGTCCCCATCAGCCATCGCATCAAGAAATGCGCCTGGAACGACGACTATCTCATCAATGCCATCACTCATATGCGATAGCCCTGCCGTGAACGGGGAGAAGGAAGACCCGCCTACTTCGCCGAGCAGAGCTTGTCGCGGCTCGTCGACATTGCCGCCGCCGCCGAGAAGCCGTAAGGCTCGATGATCTTGGCGAACTCGCCGGACTTCTTCAGTTTCGCCAGCTCGACATCATAGGCGTCGCGCAGCGCTTCGTCGCCCTTCTTGAAGGCTGCGCCGTCGCAATAGACCGGCGCACCGACCACCGGCGCGATGACTTCGAGGTTCGGATCATTGGCTTTCTTGACCAGGTCGTTGATCGACAGCACGGGCAGTGAATAAGCATCGATGCGGCCGTCCTGCAGCATCTTCAGGCCGCTCTGGCCGTCCGGCACGACGATGACGCGCTCGCGCGGCACACCTGCGGTGAGCGCCAGCTTTTCCTCGGTGCCGCCACCCGGTGCGCCGATCGTCGCGCTGGTGTCCTTGGCGACGTCCTCGTAGCTCTTGAAGCCCTTCGGGTTGCCCTTCTTCACCAGCATCGCCTCGGCATCGCACAGCACCGGTTCCGAATAGGCGACCGCAGCACAACGTTCCGGCTTCATGAACAGGCCGGCGGTGACGACGTCGAAACGGCCGGCCTGCAGACCCGGGATCATGGCGCCATATTCCGAGATCGAGGCGACGATATCGTTGACGCCAAGACGCTTGAAGATTTCACGGGCAACGTCAGGCGCCGCACCCGAAACCTTGCCGTCGGCAGCGACCGCCGTATAGGGCGGCTCGTTGGCAATGGCGACGCGGGCAAAGCCTTGCGCCTTGAGCTCTTCGAGCTTGCTGTCATCGGCCGAGCCGGCCGTCGAGGCGGCCAGCACCGCCGCCAGCGCAATACCGGCGACGCCGGCCAAAATGGCAAATTTCTTCATTGTTCCCAACTCCTTGTTTGTCTGTCTTCTTGGCTTGCTTGAGGCGTCGCCGCCTCGCATGGCAGTCAGACCCGATGTCCGGCCGCAATGATCTTCTTCAGGAAACCTTGCGTACGCTCCTGTTTGGGATGGCGGAAAATCTCGTCGGGCTTGCCTTCCTCGACTATTCTGCCGCGATCGAAGAACAGCACCCGGTCGGCGAAGTCATGGGCGAAACCCATCTCGTGGGTGACCAGCAGCATGGTCATGTCGGTCTCGGCGGCGAGCTTGCGCATGACGTTGAGGACCTCGTCGACGAGCTCCGGGTCGAGCGCCGAGGTGACCTCGTCGAACAGCATGATCTTCGGCGACAGCGCCAACGCCCGGGCAATCGCGACGCGCTGCTTCTGTCCGCCGGAAAGCTGCGCCGGCATCGCTTTGGCCTTGTCGACCATGCCGACCATGTCGAGCAGTTCCATCGCCCGCTTTTCGGCGGCGGCCCGCGGCACGCCTTTGGTCAGCATCGGTGCCAGCGTCACATTGTCGATGACGCATTTGTGCGGAAACAGATTGAACAGTTGGAAGACCATGCCGATCTTCTGGCGCATCTTTGCCAAATGCCGTTCATCGGCCGTCAGCAGCCGGCCGTTACGCTCCATGTGGTACAGCTGTTCGCCATCGACCTGGATGTGGCCGCTGTCGATGCGCTCAAGCGTCATCAGGATACGCAGGATCGTCGTCTTGCCCGAACCCGATGGGCCGATCAGCGCCAGCTTCTCGCCGGGCATGACTTGCATTGAGAGGCCGTCCAGCACCTTGAAGGTGCCGAAGCTTTTCGAAATGCCGTCGATCTTGATGATGGGCGCCGACAATGAATTTCCCGTGCTGGAGAAGCTATGCCTTTAACGATGCGGATCGCGGCAAATCATGTCAATCAAGAAAATAATATCATGACAATATTTCGAACTCCGCACAATTCCCCGCCATTTGCTGCCTAGATGGCAAGCAGGAGATGCTCGGGATCGCCGAGCAGAAGCTTTGTGACAACGCCGAGACCGGCACGCAGTTCCCCCTCCGTGGTCGAGCCCAGCGAAATCCGGACAGCTGGATGCCAAGGCATCTGCGAAATGCGAAACGACGTGCCGGGCGCAATCGCCACGCCCTGCAGGCGCGCCTGGGACACAAAGCTTTCCTCGCCGCGATCCTCGGGCAGCCGCAGCCAGACGTGAAGCCCGTCGCGATGAGCGCGATAATCCACTCCGGCAAGCACCTCGGCGGCGATGTCCAGACGCCGCCGCAAAGCCAGGCGCTGCCATCGAACGAGTTCCATCGCGGTGCCGTCGGTCACCCATTTGCTGGCGATCTCGGCCACCATCGGGGTCGCCATCCAGTTCGAGACCAGGTGGCGGTTGGCAACCGCGGCGACATAACGATCGGGTGCCGCGAGATAGCCGATGCGCAGGCCGGGCACCACGATCTTGGTGAAGGAGGTGACGTAGAGGGTGCGCTCGGGGGCAAACGCCGCGACCGGCGGCGGCCGGTCCTCGACCAGCGGGCCGAGCACATCGTTCTCGATGATGGCGATGTCGTGCCTGCGCGCCACCGCCGCGATCTGCTCGCGCCGGGCGGCATCCATCAGCGTTGCCGTCGGGTTGATCACCGAGGGCTGCACGAACACGGCGCGGATGTCGGACAGCCGGCAGGCCTCGTCGAGCGCTTCCGGGATCAGCCCATTGTCGTCGATCGGCAGACCCTCGAGATTGAAGCCGAGATAGCGCGCCAGCGGGATTAGCGTGTGATGGCCGATCGCTTCGGTGGCGACGGTCGAACCGGGCGGCGCCACGCTCATCAGCGCTACCGTCATACCGGCGGTGGCGCCGTTGGTCAGGCTGATGTTCTGCGGCGACGCGTCGAGGCCGCAGAGCCGCAGCCACTCGACACCCACCGCGCGGTGGCGCGGGAACACCATGTTCGGCCTGAACGACAGCGCCGAGCTCGACGGCAGGTTTTCCGCGAGCCAGCCCAGTGCCTGCCTCAGCCGCTCCAGATGCATCGGTTCACAGACCGGCTTCAGGATGGAGAGGTCGATGACCTCGCCCAGCCGCTCCGGCAGATAGGGCGGCTCCGGCTCGCGGCGCTGCGTCTGCACGAAGCTGCCGCGGCCGACCTCGCCGGAAACCAGCCCGCGGCGGATCAATTCCTCGTAGGCGCGGCTGACCGTCTGCACGGAAAGTTTCAGATCGTCGGCCAGTTGCCGGTGCGTCGGCAAGCGCGCCCCATTGGCCAGACGCCCGTCATGAATGGCCCGCGCGAACTGGTCGGCGAGCGATTGATATGCCGGCCGCCGGATAAGAGCGGGATCTGGTCGCCAAAATGTCATGACTTATTAGAGATCGAAATCAGTGCAATTGACAATCGAAATAATGCGCCGTCATGTGTCGGGCACTGGAAGTGGGCGATCATGGCTGCAGCGAAACTCGATCCGATCGATCTCAAGATCCTCGACGCCATCCAGCGCGACGGGCGCATCACCAAGCTGGCGCTGGCCGAGAAAGTCGGCCTGTCGCCGACGCCGTGCTGGATGCGGCTGCGCAAGCTGGAAAAGGCCGGCATTGTCTCGGGCTACCATGCCAGGATCGCCATGCGCGCCATCTCGCCGGTCGCTACCGTGCTGATGGAGGTGACGCTGGCTAGCCACCGCCAGGCCGATTTCGACCGTTTCGAGCGCGTCATCCGCGACATCCCCGAGATCGTCGCCTGCTGGTCAGTTGGCGGCGGCGTCGATTACCTGCTGAAGGTGATGGCGCGCGACATCGACGCCTATCAGCGACTGGTCGACACTCTGCTCGATCGCGAGATCGGCATCGACCGCTATTTCACCTACATCGTCACCAAGACAGTAAAGGAGGAGAGCGTGCTGCCAGTGGCGGATCTGTTGCCGGCATCTTCCTGATGCCGGAGAGATCGTCTGGCTGGGCAGGGCAATAGAGACAATCTCTCTACGTGCAGGCACGCAAACAGCCTCTCTGTTTGCGCGGCAGAGATAGTCTTGCGGCATCACCCGAACCGGGAGCCCGATGATGTCCGCACATTTTGCCCGCTCGCACCGCCATGAAGCACTTGATCGCCTCGCCGACCGACGGCTGCTGCGCGAACTCGCCTATGTCGCTGGCCACTGGACCGCGAGCGAGACCGCGGAGAGTTTCGAGGTGACCGATCCGGCCACCGGATCTACCGTCGCTTTTGTTGCCGCGCTCGATGCCCGGCAGACGACATTGGCGATCGATGCGGCATCGCGCGCCTTTCCTGCTTGGCGCGCATTGCTGCCGCAGGAAAGGTCGAAAATCTTGCGAAAATGGTTCGATCTGATCGTCGCCGCCAAGAATGACCTGGCTCTGCTGATGACGCTCGAACAAGGCAAGCCGCTGAAGGAATCGCTCGGCGAGATCGACTATGCCGCCTCTTTTGTCGAATGGTATGCCGAGGAGGCCAAACGTCTCAACGCCGAAAGCGTCACCAGCCATCTGCCTGATACCGAGATGATGGTGCGGCGCGAGCCGCTTGGCGTCGTCGGCGTCGTCACGCCGTGGAATTTTCCAGCGGCCATGCTGACCCGCAAGGCGGCTGCCGCCCTTGCCGCCGGTTGCACCATCGTCGCGCATCCTTCCTCGGAAACGCCGCTGTCGGCACTGGCGCTGGCCGAGCTTGGCGAACGCGCCGGCCTGCCGGCTGGCGTTTTCAACGTCCTCACCGGCAGGGCTTCGACTATCGTTGGGCGGATGTGCGAAGACCCGCGCGTTCGCGCCATGAGCTTCACCGGCTCGACCGAGATCGGCAGGCTGATCGCCGCGCAGACTGCGCCGACGATGAAGCGTCTGGTGATGGAACTCGGCGGTCATGCGCCGCTGATCGTCTTCGCCGACGCCGATCTCGACAAGGCTGTCGCCATTGCGGTCGACGCCAAATTCGCGACCTCCGGCCAGGACTGCCTCGCCGCCAACCGCATCTATGTCCAGCGTCCGCTCTACGATCGGTTCTGCGCTGCTTTCGCCAAACGCGTCGAGGCATTGCGGACCGGCAATGGCCTGGCTGACGACACCGAAATCGGACCCTTGATGCACGAACGCGCCGTCAAGAAGGTCGAGGAGCAGGTGGCCGATGCGCTCGCCAAAGGCGCGCGCTGCCTGACCGGTGGCAAGCGCCATTCCGTCGGGCCGCTGTTCTACCAGGCGACCCTGCTTGCCGACGTGAGAGACGACGCCCTGATCATGCGCGAGGAAACCTTCGGTCCGGTTGCTGCCGTGACGCCCTTCGACAGCGAAGAGGAAGTCATCGCCCGCGCCAATGCCACCGAGTACGGCCTCGTCGCCTATGTCGTCACCGAAAACGGCGGTAGGCAATTGCGCATGGGCCGCGCGCTCGACTATGGCATGGTCGCCATCAACCGCGTCAAGATCACCGGCGCGCCGATCCCTTTCGGCGGCGTCAAGCAGTCCGGCATCGGCCGCGAGGGCTCGCGTCACGGGCTCGAAGCCTTTACCGATCTCAAATATCTCTGCCTCGACGTGGCGTGAGCCGCGCCCGACACTTTCCCTCAGGAGTAGAAAAATGCTCGACCAGTCAAACGAACTCGCCGCCTGGGACCGCGATCACTTCTTCCATCCCTCGACCCATATGGGCACCCACGCGCGTGGCGAGAGCCCGACCCGTGTGATCGCCGGCGGCGAAGGCGTCACCATCTGGGACAACAACGGGCGCAAGAGCATCGATGCCTTCGCCGGACTCTACTGCGTCAATGTCGGTTATGGCCGCCAGAAGATCGCCGACGCCATCGCCGCGCAGGCCAAGAATCTCGCTTATTACCATGCCTATGTCGGGCACGGCACCGAGGCGTCGATCACGCTCTCCAAGATGATCATCGACCGAGCGCCGCAAGGCATGTCGAGGGTCTATTTCGGGCTCTCCGGTTCAGACGCCAATGAAACCAACATCAAGCTGATCTGGTACTACAACAACGTGCTCGGCCGGTCCGAGAAGAAGAAGATCATCTCGCGCTGGCGCGGTTATCACGGCTCCGGCATCATGACCGGATCGCTGACCGGCCTCGACCTGTTCCATAACGCCTTCGACCTGCCGCGTGCGCCGGTCATGCACACCGAGGCGCCCTACTATTTCCGCCGCGCCGACCGCTCGCTGAGTGAAGAGCAGTTTTCGCAATACTGCGCCGACAAGCTCGAGGAGATGATCCTCGCCGAAGGGCCGGAAACGGTCGCCGCCTTCATCGGCGAGCCGATCCTCGGCACCGGCGGCATCGTGCCGCCGCCGGCCGGCTATTGGGAAAAAATCCAGGCGGTGCTGAAGAAATACGACGTGCTGCTGGTCGCCGACGAGGTCGTCACCGGCTTTGGCCGGCTTGGCACCATGTTCGGCTCCGACCACTACGGCATCAAGCCCGACCTGATCACCATCGCCAAGGGCCTGACCTCGGCCTATGCGCCGCTCTCCGGCGTCATCGTCTCCGACAAGGTGTGGCAGGTGCTCGTCCAAGGCTCCGACAAGCTCGGCTCGCTCGGCCATGGCTGGACCTATTCGGCGCATCCGATCTGCGTGGCCGCCGGCATCGCCAACCTGGAACTGATCGACGAGATGGACCTGGTGCGGAACGCCGGCGAGACCGGCGCCTATTTCCGCGCCGAGCTGACGAAAGCCGTCGGCGGCCACAAAAACGTTGGCGAGGTGCGCGGCGACGGCATGCTGGCGGCAATCGAGTTCGTCGCCGACCGGGACGACCGCGTGTTCTTCGACGCCTCGCAAAAGATCGGACCGCAGGTCGCGACCACCCTTGCGGCAAGCGGCGTCATCGGCCGCGCCATGCCGCAGGGCGACATTCTCGGTTTCGCGCCGCCGCTCTGCCTGACACGGCAAGAGGCCGACATCGTCGTCTCCAAGACGGCCGACGCGGTGAAGAGCGTGTTTGCCAGCATCTGAAGAACCGACATGAATGCCATGACCAAAACCCTCCCCACCACCATGGCCGCCGTGCAGCTGATCGGGCACGGCGGGCCGGAAAAGCTCGTCTACCGCACCGACGTCAAAGTGCCCTCGCCCGCTCCGGGCGAGGTGCTGGTCAAGGTCACCGCTTGCGGCATGAACAACACCGATGTCTGGGTGCGCCAGGGCGCCTATGGCACTGAGGAGGATGCAGCCGCCGTCTCGACATGGCGGCGGCAAGGCAACACACTGACCTTCCCGCGCATCCAGGGCACCGACACGGTCGGCAACATCGTTGCCGTCGGCGACGGCGTGTCGCCGGCCCGCATCGGCGAGCGGGTGATGGTCGATTTCTCCATCTACAATCGCGACGACGATTCACTCGCCGACATCGACTATATGGGCCACGGCCGCGACGGCGGCTATGCCGAGTACCAGACAGTGCCGGCCGAGAACGCCCATGTCGTCAGCACCGATCTGAGCGACGTCGAACTTGCCACTTTCTGCTGCGCCTATCTCACCGGCGAGCAGATGCTGGAACGCGCCGCATTGAAAGCCGGCGAGCGCGTGCTGGTCACCGGCGCCTCGGGCGGCGTCGGCTCAGGCATCGTGCAGCTGGCGCGGGCACGCGGCGCCATTCCCTATGCGGTTGCCGGCAAGGGCAAGGAACAGGCCGTGCGTGACATCGGCGCCGAGGCGGTGATCACCCGCGGCGTTGCCGATCTGCCGGCCGCCGTCAACGAGGCGACCGGCGGCCGGCCGATCGACGTGGTGGCCGACCTCGTCGGCGGCGCGATCTTCAACGACCTGCTGCGCATCCTCAGGCCCGAAGGCCGCTACACGACGGCGGGCGCGATTGCCGGCCCGGTCGTGCAGCTCGATCTGCGCACCATGTATCTGAAACAGCTCCAACTGCATGGCTCGAGCCAGGGCACACGGGCGGATTTCCGCCGCATCGTGCGCTACATCGAGGAGAAGAAGATCCGGCCGCTGGTCGGCGGAGTCTACAAGCTCTCCGATTTCCATCGCGCCCAGGCCGATTTCATCGCCAAGGATTTCGTCGGCAAGCTGGTGGTCGTACCGGATGCCATCGGCCGCTGAATAGCCTGATCAGCTTTGTGGTCGCACCTGCTTGGCGGCGGCCTCGAGCGACCGTTCAAACGCGTCGATCACCTGGTCGACCTGCGGCTCGGTGATGATCAGCGGCGGGCAGAAAGCCAGCGCATCGCCCATATTGCGCGAGATGACGCCGTTCTGCTGCATGAAGCCGTTGACGAGCCCGCCCAGTTCACCGGTCTTCCCCCACGGCGCCTTGTTCGCCTTGTCGCCGACCAGTTCGACCGCCGCGATCAGGCCGATGCCACGCACCTCGCCGACAAGCGGGTGCGAAGCGAGCGTGCGCAGCCGCTTCTGCATATGCGCGCCGACCGCACGCGCATTGCCGACAAGGTCGCGCTCCTCGATCAGCTTCAGGTTCTCGAGCGCGACCGCTGCCGCAACAGGATGGCCGCCGCCGGTGAAGCCGTGGCCGAAGGTGCCGATACGATTGCTTTCGTCGGCAATCGGCTCGAACACCTTGTCGTTGATCAGCAGGGCTGAGATCGGCAGATAGGACGAAGAGATCTGCTTCGACAGCACCATGATGTCGGGCCTGATGCCGAAGGTCTGCGAGCCGAACATCTCACCTGTTCTGCCGAAGCCGCAGATCACCTCGTCGGCGACCAGCAGGATGTCGTATCTCGACAGCACCGCCTGTATCTTCTCCCAGTAGCCGGAAGGCGGAACGATGACGCCGCCGGCGCCCATGATCGGTTCGCCGAAAAAGGCGGCGATGGTTTCCGGTCCTTCGGCGAGGATCAGCGTTTCCAGCTCGTCGGCAAGCCGCGTCGAAAACAGCTCTTCGCTTTCACCCGGCAGCGCCTCGCGCCAATGGTGCGGCGTCGAGGTATGCAGCACATTGGCAATCGGCAGGTCAAAGGAGGTGTGGTTGTTGGGCAGTCCGGTCAGGCTTGCCGAGGCGATGGTGACGCCGTGATAGCCCTTCTTGCGGCTGATGATCTTCTTGCGCGCCGCCTGGCCGAGCGCATTCGACCGGTACCAGATCATCTTCATGGCCGTATCGTTGGCCTCGGAACCGGAATTGGTGAAATACGCCTTGCTCATCGGCACCGGCGCCATCTGCACCAGTCTCTCGGCGAGATCGATCAGCGGCGAATGCGATTTGGAGCCGAAATCGTGATAGTAAGGCAGCTTCGACATTTGCCGTACTGCCGCATCGACCAGCCGCTTCTCCGAAAAACCGACCGCGACGCTCCAGAGCCCCGCCATCGCCTCGATATAGCGGTTGCCGGCAAGGTCCTCGACATAGATGCCGTCGCCCTTCTCGATGACGAGCGGCCCCGACTCCTGATGCTTGCGCGCATTCGTATAGCCATGCATGTGAAAGCTTATGTCGCGGGCTTCGGGTGAATTCGGTCGTGCGTCCATGACGGCTCCTGTGCTGCACGCGGAACAGTCCTGCCCCCGGTCCGGCTCGGCAGGTCCCCGTGCGTTATGCCGTTTGATGCATCTTTCTCGAACGGTATAGTGTCAAGCGCTTTCGACAGGGCCAGCGGATGGGTGGACGCATGCAGAACTTCGGCTTGACCTAACCGTGGACCATGTCGACTGCATTGTCGCCGGCGCCGGTGTTGTAGGCCTGGCGATCGCGCGAGAGATGGCGCAGCGCGGCATCGATACGCTGGTCCTGGAAGCCGAGAACGCTATCGGCACCGGGACAAGTTCGCGCAACTCCGAGGTCATCCATGCCGGCCTCCACTATCCGGTTGGATCGCTGAAAGCCCTGTTCTGCGTGGCCGGCCGGGAAAGACTCTATCGCTATTGCGAGGAGCGGGCGATCCCGCACGCGCGCTGCGGCAAGCTCATCGTTGCCACAAATGCCGAACAGGAGCCGGTGCTCGCCTCAATCCGGGCCAATGCACGCGCTTGCGGCGCCGGCGACCTGGTGCCGTTGCGCGAAGCCGAGGCGCATGCGCTGGAGCCCAGCCTTAGGTGTACGGCAGCGTTGCTGTCGCCGGCCACCGGGATCATCGACAGCCATGCCCTGATGCTCGCCTTGCTGGCTGATGCCGAAGCGCACGGGGGGGCACTTAGTCTCAACACGCGCATCGCCTCCGGCCGCATCGAAGCGGGCCGCGTCGTGCTCGAGACGGTGGACGCTGCAGGCGGCGAGCGCTTCGAAATCACCACTCCGCGTTTCGTCAATGCCGCCGGGCTTGGCGCGGCAGCACTTGCAGGTTCGCTAGAAGGGCTCAATCAGCAATTCGTGCCAAAGCTCCATTATGCCAAGGGCAATTATTTTTCGGTGATCGGCCGGGCACCGTTCTCGCGATTGGTCTATCCGGTGCCCGAACCCGGCGGGCTCGGTGTTCATCTGACGGTCGATCTCGACGGCGTCACCCGCTTCGGGCCGGACGTCGAATGGATCGATCAACTCGACTATCGCGTCGACCCGGCTCGTGGCGAGCGCTTCTACAGCGAGATCCGCAAATACTGGCCGGACCTGGCCGATGACAGCCTGCAGCCCGCTTACAGCGGCATCCGGCCAAAACTGTCCGGTCCCGGTGAGGCCAATGCCGACTTCTTCATCCAGGACGTGGCGGTGCACGGCGTGGATAGCCTGGTCAACCTGTTCGGCATCGAAAGCCCCGGCCTGACCTCCTGCCTGGCGATTGCCGACCATGTCGCGCAGTGCCTCGCGCCGAACTTGTAGCGTGCGGCGCCCGCGCAACGATCTGCACTGTATCAAGGCGCATTGCGTGAACTTTCAGGCGCAAGTCGCCTATGAGGCACATCGCGCACTTGCAGCCCGCTCCGCGCTCTGATTCCCTGCATTCTGGGCTGTCCTGATTCGCACTGCCCGGTTCAAAGTTTTCGCAGTGCGCCCGGAACAAGCTTCCAGCGACCACTCGGCGTATCCAGGGAGAACGGCAATGAACACCGCGACGAGGCCGGTAATCTCGGAGATGAGGCCCAAGATCACCGTCGTCGGGGTCGGCGGCGGCGGCGGCAACGCCGTCAACAACATGATCGCCGAAGGCCTGCAGGGCGCGGAGTTCATCGTCGCCAACACCGATGCCCAGGCCCTTGCCATGTCGAAGGCAACGAGGCTGATCCAGTTGGGCGCTCATATCACCGAAGGTCTCGGCGCCGGGTCCCTGCCCGAGGTCGGCCGTGCCGCGGCCGTGGAATCCATCGACGAGATCATGGATCACCTTGCTGGAACGCATATGTGCTTCGTGACCGCCGGCATGGGAGGCGGAACCGGCACCGGTGCCGCGCCTGTCATAGCGCAGGCAGCACGGGCAGCCGGAATACTGACCGTCGCCGTCGTTACCAAGCCATTTGTCTTCGAAGGCAGGCGCCGCATGTACGCTGCCGACGAGGGCATCGAGCGCCTGCGCGAAAGCGCCGATACCGTCATCGTCATCCCCAACCAGAACCTGTTCAGGATCGCCGACGCCAGAACCACGTTCGCCGACGCCTTCGCCATGGCCGACCGGGTTCTTTATGCGGGTGTCGGCTGCATCACCGATCTGATCGTCAAGGAAGGCCTGATCAATCTCGACTTCGCCGATGTAAAGTCGGTGATGCGCGACATGGGCCGCGCCATGATGGGAACCGGAGAAGCCGCAGGAGAAGGCCGCGCCAAGAAGGCGGCGGAAGCGGCAATCGCCAACCCGCTGCTCGACGAAGCTTCGATGATGGGCGCCAAGGGCGTCCTTGTCTCGATATCGGGCGGCATGGACATGACGCTGTTCGAGGTCGACGAAGCCGCTACCCGCATCCGCGAGGAGGTCGACAACGATGCCGACATCATCGTCGGCGCCATCTTCGACAAGGCACTCGCCGGAAAATTCAGGGTATCGGTCGTAGCGACCGGCTTGCGGCGTGGCCTGGAGATTCCGCTGCTGGCCGAACCGGAAGTTCGCATGAACTGAACGCGTATCGCGTGCAACTCGCTCAGCCGACTGCCAGCCTCGCGTCACCAGGGCCGCGCGCCGTCGATGACTTCCTATCAGCCGACGGTTGCTCGCGAGCTGTATCCGATACTCAGGCCGCCCGAACGCTGCGCGCTCCACGCGCCCAGGCCGGCAGCCAATTGCCATGCGCAACCAGCAAATCATCGACCAGCGACCATATCTGGTCGAGGTCGAGCTCGGCCGCCGTGTGCGGGTCCATCATCGCCGCGTGATAGATGTGCTCGCGATTCTCGGTCATCAGCGCCTGGACCGTCAGCTCCTGGACGTTGATATTGGTGCGGATCAGCGCGGTGAGCTGCACCGGTAGGTCGCCGATGAGGGTGGGTTGAATGCCGGAGGCGTCGACGAGGCATGGCACCTCGGCCGCGCAATTATATGGCAATGACGTGATGCAGCCGTTGTTGCGGACGTTGCCGTAGATCACCGACGGCTCGCCGGTCCAGACCGAGTTCATGATCGAGGACGCATATTCCTTCGACTGCTCCACTTCGATCTTGTCAGCCGAGCGATAGGCTTCCGCTTGCCCCTTCCAGCGTTCGATCTGCTCGATGCAGCGCTTCGGGTATTCGTCGAGCGGGATACCGAATTTCTCGATCAGGTCGTCGCGCCCGTCCTTGATGAAATAGGGCGTGTATTCCGCGAAATGTTCGGAGCTCTCGGTGACGAAGTAACCGAGGCGCTTCAGCATCTCGTAGCGCACTCTGTTCGGGCAGCGCGGATTCCATCCCGGCTTCGGCGCCCGCCCTTCGCTGTAGGCGCGCAGCAGATCCGGGTAGAGGTTGCGATAGGAGCCATCCAGCTGGCGGTGCTCGAACTTCAGGTAGAAGGCCATGTGATTGATGCCGGCCGAGCGGTAGCGAATCTCCTCGTAGGGAATGTCGAGGTCATGCGCCAGTTCCATCGCCGTGCCTTGCACCGAATGGCAGAGGCCCACCTGCTTGATGTCAGGGTATTTCTCAGCGATCGCCCAGGTGTTGATCGCCATCGGGTTGACATATTGCAGCATGATCGCCTGCGGGCAGACTGCAAGCATGTCCTCGCAGATCTTCCAGAGATGCGGCACGGTTCTCAAGCCGCGCATGATGCCGCCGACACCGAGCGTATCGGCGATGGTCTGGCGCAGACCGTATTTCTTCGGAACTTCGAAGTCGGTGACGGTGCAGGGCTCGTAGCCGCCGATCTGGAAGGCGACGACGACGAAATCGGCGCCCGCCAGCGCCTTGCGCTGGTCCGAATAGGTTTCGGCTTTGGCCCTCACGCCGAGCGTCGAGATCAGCTTGCCGACCACGATTGCGCTTTCCTCGAGCCGTTGCGGATTGATGTCCATCAGTGCGATCGTCGCGCCGGATAAGGCCGGACGCTGCAATATGTCGCCGACGATGTTCCTCATGAACACCGTCGAGCCAGCTCCGATGAAAGCGACCTTGGGATTTCTTGCCACAACGACCTCCGGCTTAAGCAATCAGGCTACCTCGAAAGCGGCCTTGACCAGCCGTTCGGTGTAAGCGGTTTTGGGATGGGACAGGACTTCGTCGACCGGCCCCTCTTCGACGATCTTGCCGTGCTGCATGACGATGACGCGGTGGCACAGCGCCCGAACGACCTTGAGGTCGTGCGAGATGAAGATGTAGCTCAGGCCCCGTTCGCGCTGCAGCTTGCGCAGCAATTCGATGATCTGCGCCTGGACGGAGAGATCCAGTGCCGATGTCGGCTCGTCGAGTACGATGAATTCCGGTTCGAGCGCGACGGCGCGGGCAATCGCAATACGCTGGCGCTGGCCGCCCGAAAACTCGTGCGGGAAGCGCGACAGGATATCGCCGGGCATGCCGGCGCTGATCAGCGCCTCGCGCACCCGCTCTATCCGATCGTTCCTGGTGGCGCCGATTCGGTTGACGACCAGCCCTTCCTCGATGATCTGGCCGATCGTCATGCGTGGGTTGAGCGACGAGAACGGATCCTGGAAGACGACCTGCATGCGCGACCGCAACGGCCGCATCTGCGAACGTGAACAGCCATGGATCGGCTGGCCATCGAAATAGATCTCGCCGCTGTCCGTGGTGTTGAGCCTGAGCAACGCCTCGCCGAAGGTGGTCTTGCCCGATCCGGATTCGCCGACGAGACCCAGCGTCTCGTGCCGCCGAAGGGGGAGGCTGAGACTGTCGACGGCGACGAGTTCGCGCAGATCCGGCCTCATGAACGTGCCATGCCGCAGCATGAACGAGACGCGCACATCCTTGGCTTCAAGAATGACGTCGGCGCCTTCCGGCAACGGATTTGCCTGGCCGCGCGGCTCGGAGGCAAGCAGGTGACAGGTGTAGGGATGCTGCGGATCGGCAAACAGCCTCTCCGTCACATTGTGCTCGCGCATCTCCCCATGCTGCATGACGTAGACATAGTCGGAGAACTGCCGCACCACGGTCAGGTCGTGCGTGATCAGGATCACCGCCATGCGCAGTTTCTTCTGCAGGTTTCGGATGAGATTGAGGATCTGCGCCTGAACCGTGACGTCGAGCGCCGTCGTCGGCTCATCGGCGATCAGCACATCGGGATCGTTGGCCAGCGCCATCGCGATCATCACACGCTGGCGCTGGCCTCCGGAAAGCTGGTGCGGGTACTGCTTCAGCCGCGCCTGGGGCTCAGGAATCTGTACCTGCTGCAGCAGCTCGAGCGCTCTTGCTTCGGCCTGCCTGCGGCTCATCTTGCGATGCACCCGTATCGCCTCGACGATCTGGCTGCCGATCGTGTAGATCGGGTTGAGCGAACTCATCGGCTCCTGAAAGATCATCGAGATGCGGTCGCCGCGCAGTTTGCGCCGCGCACGCTCGGAAAATTTCAGGATGTTCGCCCCGTTGTATTCGACAGTCGATTTCGGCGACACGACCGCGCGTTTCGACAACAGTCCCATGACGGTGCGCGCCGTCACCGACTTGCCCGATCCTGATTCGCCGACTATGGCGATCGTCTCGCCGCGATAGAGCTGGAAGGAGATGTCCTTGACGGCTTCGACCATGCCGTGCTCGACCTTGAAATCGACGGCGATGTTGCGGGCATCGATGACCGGTTTTTCCGAACGGCCGTCATGGTCGAGCCGGACAGGAGGTGCGAAGGATTTGACGAGCGCGTGTTGCATCATGTCACGCTCAATACGGATCGACCGCATCGCGCAATCCATCGCCAAGCGCGTTGAACGCGAAGACGGTGATAAGCACGAAGCCGACCGGCGAGAGGATCCAGGGATAGGTGCCGATGACCGAATAGGTCGCGGTGTCCTGCAGCATCAGGCCCCAGGAGATCAGCGGCGGTTTCACCGCGAAGCCGAGAAAACCGAGGAAGGATTCGAGCAGGACGACGCTGGGGATCGCCAATGTGACGGCAACGATGACGTGGCTCATCACGTTTGGGAAAATGTGCTGCATGATGATGCGGCCGTCGGTGGCGCCGACCGCCATCGCCGCACGGACGTAGTCGATCCGCGCCAGCGCCAAGGTCTTGCCGCGCACCTCGCGCGACATCTGCGCCCAGCCGAGAGCCGACATGACGACGATCACGAAGGCCAGGAAGACATTCGTCGGCGCCGTCACCGGAACAAGCGACGTCAGCGCCAGATAAAGCGGCAATTGCGGAAATGCGAGCACCAGTTCGACGAAGCGCTGGACCCAGACATCGAATGTGCCGCCGAAATAGCCCGACACCATGCCGACTGTCGTACCGATCACGGTGACGATGAAGACCACCGTCAATGCGATCATCAACGAGATGCGCGAACCATAGATCGCACGAGCCAGCACATCGCGGCCGAATTTGTCGGTGCCAAGGAAATGCACCGGCTGGCCGTCGGTCGAGCCGAAAAAGTGCCGGTTTGCGGGAAGCAGGCCGAGCAGTCTGTACTCCGCTCCCTTGACGAAGAAGCCGAGCAGCCGCGGATGGTCGTAGTCCGGCCCGACGACGGGTTGGAAGGTAACCGGGTCGAGGTCTTCCGAATCCGCCAGGGCATAGACGCGTGGCTGGAAGACGAAGTTGCCATCCTTGTCATGGAAGCTCATCATCTGCGGCGGGGCAAAGCCGACATCGGTCACCTTGGGATCCATCGGTGCGAAGAAGTCGGCAAACACCGCCAGCAGCACCAGAAACGCGACCAGGATGAGCCCGGCCATGCCGGTCCAGGACCGTTTCAGGCGGCGCCAGACGAGCGCGATGTAGCTCTCATTGCCGCGCGGCTTGATCTTGGCCGGTTCCTCGGCAAGTGGCGGCAGCGAGGGCTCGAAGGCAAGCATCTCAGGACCCTGCATATTGGCGCACACGCGGGTCGAGCATAACGAGCAGCATGTCGGCGATGATGTTGCCAACGATCAGCGTCGCCGACAGCACCATCATGAAGGTCGCCGTGACATAGACGTCGCCGACCGCCATCGAGCCGACGATCGCCGGGCCAACGGTCGGCAGGGCAAAGATGATCGCCGTCTCGATCTCGCCGGTCAGCATATAGGGCAGCACCACGCCCTGATACATAACCAGCGGATGCAGCGCATTGGGCACCGCATGGCGCATGACGACCGCACCGCCGCTGAGGCCCTTGGCGCGAGCGGTCTCGACATATTGCGCGTTCAGCGTGTCGAGCAGATTGCCGCGCATCACCCGCATGTTGTAGGCGAGCCCGCCGAAGGTCGCGATGGCGACCACCGGCCAGACATGCCGGACGAGATCGACGAACTTCGCCCAGGACCACGGCGCCCCGCCAAATTGCGGCGAAAAGAAGCTGCCGATCTCGGAGACGTTAAACTGGAAGACCAGCAGATAGACGATGATCAGCGCCATCAGGAAGCGCGGTACCGTCATTCCGAGGAAGGAAATCGCTGACAGCGTACTGTCGATCCAGCTGTACTGCCTGGTCGCCGCCCAGATGCCGAAGCCGATGCCCAGCACCGATGCCAACAGGTGGCAGACAAGCGCAAGCAGCAGCGTGCGCGGCAGCCGCTCGCCAACCACGTCGGCGACGGGCTTGTTGTAATACAGGCTGTGGCCGAAATCGCCGCGGGTGATGATGCCGCCGATCCAGTTCAGGTATTGGAGCGGAACCGGCTTATCGAGGCCGTGCTCCACGCTGTAAGCCTTCGCCTGAGCATCGGCCTCGGCAAAGGAGGCTCCACCCTGGTTGATGAGCTGCAAGCGGATATAGTCGGCATAGTTACCCGGCGGTGCCTGGATGATCGCGAAGGTAACCACGCTCAAAATGGCGAGAACCGGTATTGCGCATGCTATGCGCATAAGCAGAAATCGCAGCATCGACCGTTTTGCTCCTCGCTCAGATTCTCAGTTATCCCTCACCGCTGGCTTTGTCCCGGCCGCGCCAGCAGCGCGGCCGGGAATTTTCAAGTCAGGGGAGGAAACTCAGTTCGTCGGACCCTTGTCCCCGGGCTTTCCGGGAAGCTGTTCGGGAAACAGCTCATATTTCTGCTGCTTGTCGGCGGCCACCCAGACCCGCTCGCGGACGATCGAGTCCTCGGCCCAGTTGAACATGAAGATTGGCGTTCCCTGCGGGATATTGGAGAAACGTTTGTTGATGATCAGCGCGCCGGGATATTCGGTGAGCCCGACGGTATAGACGTGTTCCGTCGAGATCTTCTGGAACTGCTTCATCAGGCTGGCCCTCTGGTCATTGTCCTGCGCCGAGACAAACTTGTTGACGATATCGACAAGGTCCTTCTCGAAGGGCATCAGATCTACCTGGCCGTTTTCCGGAGCGCGGTGGTTCCAGCTGGTGCGTGGGCCGACCGGCGCCAGTTGCTCGGTGTTCTGCACGACCGAGGTGAGTTCCGTTTCGTTGCGCCTTATCAGCCAGTCGAAGCGACCGGAGTAATTGGCCTGATCGCGCTGGGTACCGTTCAACCCGTTCAGGACAACGCGAATACCTAACTTCTCCATCTGACCGACGACGCCCTCCGCGAGGCTCTTGTCGGTGGTGTAATCGTTGTTGACGAGCATCACGATCTCGACATTCTTGCCGCCGGCGGTGCCGGCAGGAAAATTGACGAAGCCGTCGCCGTCCGTGTCCTTTAGGCCTGCCTTGGCGAGTTCCGCCTTGGCGCCTTCGAGATCGAAGGGGTAGTAGACCGTCGACTTCCGGTCGTAGAAGCTCGTGCCCGAGGAGAAGCCGCCGGGATAGATGGCAGTGAACGGACCCTTGACCAGCGAGTCGCCGAGCGCCTTGCGGTCGAGCGCCATGGTGACGCCCTTGCGGAAATCCTCGTTGCGGTTCAGCTCGCGTATCGCCTGTCCGCGCTCGTCGGGGTTACCCCAGCCATTGGCTGAGAAATTCATGCGCAGATTATAGCCGATCAGCCGCGGACCGAACGCAAGCCGTGCCGGCGCGTCCTTTTGTGCCGCGCGCTTCAGCGAGGCGACGAAGTTCTCCGGCTGCTCCAGATTGGAGAAGTCTCCCGCCCCCGATACCGCCTGAACGTCGCGGTCGGCCCAGGTCGACAATTTGTAGTGCAACTCGTTGAGATACGGCAGCTGGTTGCCCTTCTCGTCGACCTTCCAATAGTACGGATTGCGACGCATGACGATGATGTCGTCGGGGCGGTATGCCACCGGCACCCAGGCACCCATCACCGGCATGTTCATATATTCCGGCGGGAAGGCGTTCTTGAACTGCTCGTAGGTGTTCTTCGAATATTTCGGATGCTGCGGCTTGAGGATATGCGACGGGCCCGGACAGAAGGTGCCGTAAGCCATGGCGTAAAGGTATTGTTTCGGAAAGGCGTCCTTGAACGTCCACTCGACGGTGTAGTCGTCGATTTTCTTCAGCGTCGTGCCGGCGCCGAAGGTCTCCTGCGTGGCACCGTTCAGCGGCGACACATTAGGGTCGATCACCTCGTCGTCCCAGTAGAACATCACATCGTCGGCGTTGAACGGAACGCCGTCCGACCATTTCGCGCCCTCGACCAGATGCATCGTCAGCGTGTGGCCGTCCTTGGACCAGTCCCAGCTCCTGGCGAGGTTCGGCAGCGGCTCCGTGTCCTTGGCCTCGACCTGGAACAGCGGCGCGGTGCGCGTCAGGCATTCGGAAAGGCCGATGTCGATGCCGCCCCAGCCCTGCGTCTGGCCGGCACCATAGTTCCAGCCCTCCGGCCGGCCGCCGATGACATGACGCATCGTATCACCGTAGACACCGACGCCGTCCGGCATATTGCCGGTCTTGAAGACCAGCGGCTCCTTCGGTAACCGGTCCTTGACCGGCGGCAGCTTGCCTGCCTTGACGTATTTGTCGGTGACCCAATCGGGTTCGTGGTATTCCGGAAGTGCCTTGAACTCCAGGATGGAGTCGCGCGCGACGTACTTGATCTTTCCCTCGGCCGGAAATTGCGCGGGCACCGGCGGCACGGTCGGCTCGGATGCATACGCGTTCAGGGCCGAGGCCGAGACGCTAAGCGCCAGCCCGGCGAGAATGCCAATGTTTCGGAAATTCCTCATCGTCTCTCCTCTCTGTTGTTCAGGAGCGCGTTGACGCCGCTCCATTTCTCCTCGAACGAATGTACTTCCGGGTGCGGTGCCGAAAATTCCTCCCGAAAGCTTGCCGCGATCCGTCCTGGCGAAATTCAGACGGCCTGCTTGAGAGCTGTTTTTTCCGCACGTAGTTCCTCGATCGAACGGACGTCGCGCCGTGCCGCTCCGGCCCATTCACGGGTCTTGATCCTGGATTTGGAAAGCCGCTCCTTCGCGGCCGGCACCGCATCGGCATATTGAGGCAGCCAGCGGGCCTGGGCGACGACCATTTCGTCCACCATCTGCCAAACCTCTTCCGGCGTCGAAACCGCGCCGACCAGCGGATCGTGCAGGACGGCGAGCTTCAGCAGGTCGATATCGCCTGAGATCGCCGCATGAACCGACATGCGCTGGACGTTGATCGAGGAAGTGCAAGTGGCGGCGCAGGCCTCCGGCAGCGTGATGCCTGCAGCCATGTTGATGCCGAAGCGATCGACGAAGCCGGGCGACTCGATGATGGCGTCCTGCGGCAGGTTGGTGACGATGCCGTTGTTCTTGACGTTGAAATGGCCGCGATAAACGCGGTTCGTCTCCAGCGCCTCGAGAATGTGGCTGGCATGCTCGTTGGAGCGCTTGGCGGGGTCTATCGGCCTGGCGGCGGATTCCAGAAATTGCGGGAACTCCGTTTCGAACCAGTTGCGTGTTTCGGTCGAATAACGAAGGTAGCCGCCGGTCTCGCCGTGGATCCAGTCGGACATGTCTATCCAGCGGGTGATTTCGTCCGGCCGCTTGCGATACCAGGGCAGGTATTCGGAAAGATGGCCGTTGCTTTCGGTCGAATAGACGCCGAAGCGCTTCAGGACATCGATGCGCAGCTTTTCCTGCTGCGAATAGACCGGATGCGCCTCGAAGGCGGCAACCAGTTCGTCCTTACCGATCTTGCGGCCGTTGAGACGCAGGTCGATGAACCAGGTCTGATGATTGATGCCGGAGCAGATGTAGTCGAGCTCGGTGCGCGACTTGGCGCCGAGCACTTCGGCGATCTGGTCGGCGCCATGCTGGACGCCGTGGCAAAGGCCGACGGTATCGACCTTGCCATATTCGATCGCCGCCCAGGTGTTCATGGCCATCGGATTGGCGTAGTTTAGGAATTTCGCCCCAGGCTCGGCGACTTCGAGGATATCCTTGCAGAAATCGAGGATTACCGGAATGTTGCGCTGGCCATAGAGGATGCCGCCGGCGCAGATCGTGTCGCCGACGCACTGGTCGATGCCATACTTCAAGGGAATGCGGATGTCGTCCGCATAGGCTTCGAGACCGCCGACGCGAACGCAGCTGATAATGTAGCGGGCACCCTCGAGGGCGGCACGGCGGTCGGTCGTTGCCGTAACCTTGGTCGGCAGCCTGTTGAATTCGACGACCCTGTCGAGGATCGACCTGATCATCTGGAGGTTGCGTTCGCTGAGATCGGTCAGTGCGAATTCGACATCCCTGAATTCAGGAACGCACAAAATGTCGGTGAAGAGCTTCTTGGTGAACCCGACGCTTCCCGCACCGATAATAGCGATCTTGAAACTCATCAGCCTCACCTCGACCTGATCGAACGCTAGGGCAAAGGCGGCGAAAAGAGGCCTGGCCCGCCTGCCACATTATGCAGGCTGGAATCCGGCACTTCCTCCCATCCGCTCGTTGACCGCGGTTTCTTTTGCTTTTCTCGAGGGATTATGCGCCTAATTCGGCACGCGACCAGAGAAGGATTATGCTTTTAGGGGTAATTTTGTGCTGCGGAACTTGATCGACATCGGGCCGGCGGGCAGGACGGTATCGCTGCCGCGCGGGCGCCAGCGCCTACACACCATGCCGACAAGCACCGGCTATGAAGTGCGCGAGAACGAGGTCTACGACTGGGATGGGCGCAAGCGCGGCCAGACGCCGTTTACCGTGCTCCAGCATACGATCAGCGGCACCGGCCGATTGCGCTACGAGAACCGGAACTACCGTCTGCAAAAGGGCGATACGTTGCTGGTTCTCGTGCCGCACAACCACCGTTACTGGCTGGCCAAGGGCGAACGCTGGGAGTTCTTCTGGATATCGATGAACGGCGAGGAGGCACTGCGCATCCACAAGTCGATCCTTGCCGCCGTCGGTCCGGTGCTGCGGCTGCAGCCCTCGACGATCGATCATCTCGCGGATTGCAGCGTACGCCTGATCACGGGCGCGGTCTCGCCGGGAGCCGCCTCGGCCGTCGCCTATGAAGCCGCCATGGCGCTCTACGACGATGTCTTCGGCTCGCATGCCGTCACCGACGACAAGAGCGCCATGCAGCCGGTCATCGACCACGTCAGGGCCAATCTCGACGGGCCGCTCCGCGTTGCCGATCTCGCCGAGATCAGCGGCCTGAGCCGCGCGCATTTCTCGCGCTGCTTCGCCGAGAGCGAGGGACTTCCGCCCGCCGAATTCGTGCTGCAGCAGCGACTGCAGCGCGCGGCGAAGTTGCTGACCAAGGCCGATTTCCTGCCGGTCAAGGAGGTCGCCATCATGTGCGGCTTCGAGGATGCCAATTATTTTTCCAAGGTCTTCCGCCGCCTCTACGGCATCAACCCGACGCAATTCCGCACCAACGGAATGTATGCCAGCCTGGGAACCGCCCGATAGATTGGCCCCGCTTGGCACCAGGTGAGGGAACGCTTTTGCTTCCCCTCGGTTTAGGACAAGAGAGCCCGCTCGCCGCGGCCGCACTCCGCTCTGGCGGAGATCAGGCCACAGATGTCAGGGGAGTGATCGATGAACAACCCCGATCCGAATAACCCGAATCCACTGCCGGACAATCCCAATCCGGAGCCGGCCCGGCCGCCTGCCCCGCCGGAGACTCCGCCGGGAGAACCTCCAGGCGTACCCCCGCCCTCGCCGGATCCAATTCCGACGCCGGACCAGGAGCCACTTGGAGTTCCTCCTGGCACGCCTTCCGAAATTCCTTCGGAGCCGACCTTTCCCGGGCCGACCGCCTGAAGGCGGTCGGAGTGGGGGATGGCAAGGGTGATTTGGCGGAGCGCTCGAAACGGGTCTTGCCATGGAACGTTTTGCGCTGGCGCTCATTCACCCTTCCATCACGCAATTCGGCGGCGGGCCCTGCAACCAACGGAGGTTAAGGCAACTGCATGACAAAGGACGTCGAGATCGCCAGTCCGCAGCAAACCCTGCGCGATGCGGCAGAAATGATGGGTCGCCTCGACGCCGGCGCGATGCCGGTGGGCGAGAACGATCGGCTTGTCGGCATGGTAACCGATCGCGACATCGCAATCCGCGGCGTCGCCCAAGGCAAGACACCTGACGCCAAGGTACGGGAAGTGATGAGCACCGAGGTCAGGTATTGCTTCGAAGACGAAGACGCGGAGGATGTTCTGCGCAACATGGCTGACCTGAAAGTGCGCCGCTTGCCAGTGCTAAACCGTGACAAGCGCCTGGTCGGCATCGTTTCGCTGGGCGACCTCGCCACCAACAGCGAGACCGCGACAGCAGGTGAAGCGCTGAGCGGCATCTCGCAACCCGGCGGCGAGCATTCGCAAACGATACACTGACGGCGCGCCACCGGCCGGCCTTTGCCACGACCGAACCGCCGGCTTGATAGACGCCGGCCTGCCGGCGAAACAGTTCAGAGGCGAATTGGACTCAACCCGACGAGGAGCAAGCCATGATTACTATGAAGGCCGTCCGTATCCACGATTTTGGTGGACCGGAGGTTCTTTCGCTGGACGCGGTTCCGTTGCCTCAGCCCCATGACGACGAGGTCACGCTCAAGGTCTACGCGGCAAGCGTCAATCCCGTCGACTACAAGGTTCGCAAGGGCTCTTCGGGCGCGGATCTGCCCGTCACGCTCGGCCGCGACGTGTCCGGCGTGGTGGAACTGTGCGGCACGCGGGCCCATACGCTGAAGAAGGGCGATCCGCTATATGCCATGCTGGGCAACGACCGCGGCGGCAACGCCGAATATGTCGTCGTCAAGGCAACGGAGGCGGCGGCGAAGCCGCAACGCTTAAGCCACGCCGAAGCCGCCGCGGTGCCACTTGCGGGCCTTACCGCGTGGCAAGGCCTTTTCGATCACGGCGGCCTCAAATCCGGGCAGCGGGTCCTTATCCATGGCGGCGCCGGCGGCGTCGGTCACCTGGCGGTGCAGTTCGCAAAGGCCGCGGGCGCGTTTGTCGCGACGACCGTGTCCGCGCAGGATTTTGATTTCGTCCGCGCGCTTGGCGCCGACCAGGCGGTCGACTACAAGAACCAGCGCTTCGAGGAGGTTGTCGAGGACGTCGACCTCGTCTTCGACTTGGTAGCGGGTGAAACACAGGACCGCTCGTGGGACGTGCTCAAGCCCGACGGGACGCTCGTCTCAACGCTTTCCGAACCGTCGGCGGAGAAGGCCCGCCTGCATCGGGCTCGCGGCGTTTCCTATTTTACCAAGCCTAACGCGGCGCAGCTTGCCGAGATCAGCCGCCTCATCGACGCCGGGAAGGTCAGGCCATTCGTGCAGGCAATCTATCCTCTTGAGGAAGTCGCCAGGGCAGAGGAACAGCTCGAGAAGCAGCACACGCGCGGCAAGATTGTGCTTCAGGTAGCTGCCTGAGCACTCGCCGAACAACAGGCCGCAGGCCAGTTTGCGGAGCGCTCGGACACAGGCCGTTTTCTGCTGTCCAGAAGCCCGGCGGCCGAGAGTTTGACACAGGACGGCCCGCCGGGCCTGGCCGGCTTAGGTAGATGCCGGCTGAAGCAGCATGCGCCGGGTTTGCCGGGATGCGCAAATCAAACAAATCAAGGAGATGCAACGGATTGTGAGGCACGTCGCGACGACACCGTCGCACGGCCGCCGTCAGTGAACTGCGAAGCGAAGGGCACAGCGTTTACCGACAGGCGGGCTAGGTTCCTACCGGCCGCAAGCCGCAAAAAACCGCTTCAAACTGTCGGAAACCGGCGATAGGTTCGAACCATGTCTCAACCCGCCAATCCGATCTCCATTGCCCGTCGCGATCAGATGTTTCCAGCGCTGGCTGAGGCGGACCTGGACCGCATCGGCCGTTTCGGCGAAGCCGTGTCCTATGCCGCAGGCGAACAGATCGTTAAAGCCGGCGAGCTGGCGCCCGGTCTGATCGTGGTCCTGTCCGGCAAGGTGGATATCATCCAGGGGGGCAGCTTCGGCCGGCGCGAAACAATCGTCACGCACGGTGCAGGCAATTTCGTTGGCGAGTTGGCGCAGCTTTCAGCCCGGCCCTCACTGGTGGATGTGGAGGCGATCGAGCCGGTCGAGGCGCTCGTCATCCCCTCGCAAAGGCTGAGGGACCTGATGGTGCAGGAAGCAAACCTCGGCGAGCGCATCATGCGGGCGCTGATCCTGCGCCGTATCGGCCTGCTCGAGAGCGGCACAGCCGGCCCGATCATTGTCGGACCGGTCGACAGCGGCGACGTATTGCGGCTGCAAGGTTTTCTGGCTCGCAGCGGTCAGCCGCATCGCGTTCTCGATTCGGCTGCCGATCCCTGCGCCAGGACCCTGATCGAACGCTTCCATGTCGATATCCACCATTTGCCGATCGTGCTTTGTCCAAACGGCAAGCTGCTGCTCAACCCCGGAGAGAACGAGCTTGCCCGCTGCATCGGCCTGGTGAGGCCGATCGACGCCGGCAAGCTGTACGACGTGGCCATTGTCGGCGCCGGACCGGCCGGCCTCGCTGCGGCCGTCTACGCGGCTTCCGAAGGGTTGTCGACGATCGTGCTCGATTGCCGTGCCTTCGGCGGACAGGCGGGTGCCTCCTCGCGCATCGAGAACTACCTCGGTTTTCCGACCGGCATTTCGGGAATGGCGCTGATGGCGCGCGCTTACAACCAGGCGCAGAAATTCGGCGTCGAGATGGTGATACCGGACGAGGCGAAGCTGCTGGGCAGCGCAAGCGACACGTCCGGTGCCCACTACACGCTCGCCGTCGGCGGCGGGGAGACCGTGCGGGCACGGTCAGTGGTGATCGCCAGCGGAGCGCGCTATCGCCGCCTCGACATGGCAAACCTGGCGCAATTCGAGGGAACCTCCGTGCATTACTGGGCTTCGCCGATCGAAGCGCGGCTTTGCGCCGGGCAAGAGGTAGCCCTGGTCGGCGCCGGCAATTCGGCTGGACAGGCTGCTGTCTATTTGGCGGCGCATGTGAAGAAGGTATGGCTGCTGGCGCGCGGCAGCAGCCTCGATGCGAGCATGTCGCGCTATCTGGTGGAGCGCGTCAGGGCACAGCCGAACATCGAAGTGCTGGCTGAGACGCAGATTGCGGCACTGGAAGGCGACGACGGCAATCTTGGCAAAGTGCGCTGGCGCAACCGCGACACCGAGACAGCACGTCCGATCCGCCACCTCTTCCTGTTCATCGGCGCCGATCCGAACACCGACTGGCTGGCGCAATGCGGCGTGGCGTTGGACGCGAAGGGCTTCGTTCGCACCGGGCCTGACATTGGCCAGGAACGTGGTGCGCTGGAGACGAACCGCGGCGGGGTGTTCGCCATCGGCGACGTGCGCTCCGGCTCGATCAAGCGCGTCGCCGCTGCCGTCGGCGAAGGCGCCCAGGTGGTTGCAGCGCTGCATGCATATCTCGCGCGAAACGGCAGTCTCGCCGTGGCGCAACAACTGGTCAGGAGCGTATGATGGCAGACGAATGCAGGCACGCCGGGAACATTCGCGACGTGACACCGAGCGCGCTCGGCTGCGAGGAATGCCTGAAGAGCGGTTCGCAGTGGGTGCATCTGCGGCTCTGCCGCACATGCGGCCATGTCGGCTGCTGCGACGACTCACCCAACCGTCATGCCACCAAGCATTTTCGGGCAACCGGCCATCCTGTCATCGAAGGCTACGATCCGCCGGAAGGTTGGGGATGGTGCTACATCGACGAAATCTTCCTCGACCTCGGCGACCGCACCACGCCGCAAAACGGTCCGATACCGCGCTTCATTTGAGCTTTTTGCGAGCGGGCCGCTACAGCAATTCCAGAAAAAGTGTGAACGGTTTTCGTCCGGAATTGCGTCAAAACAAAAGATGGAGCTGTTCGGCGATTCCGTGAAACGATGAACCCTTTTAAAGCATGTCGCGCAAAAGTGTGCAGCGGTTTTGCGATAACGACATGCATACAACGAGAATCTAAAGCGCGTTGCATGAGGCCGATCGAACGCGACGCGCTTTAGTCCAAGGCTGCTTCGGCTTGAGCGGGCGCATCGCGTCCCTCTGGTGGTGCCGATGACCGCTCGCGCATATGCCTGACCGTCTGGAGGACACGATCGGCAAGAAATGCAAGCGCGCCCTGTGCCGTGCGCGTCCCGATGACGGATTCCAGCGTAACCGCCTGCGTTGAGAATTTGTGTTTGAACGACTCTGCGCCACAGAGGAAATCGACCATGCTCAAACCGTGATCGATCGACCACTGCACGTAATCCATCAACAGGATCACACCCGGCGACGCCCGGCCGAAATCCGGATCGAACGTCGTCACGAAGGCCATCATCACGTCGTGCTGGACGAAATTGATCGACACCGCGACCATCACGCCATTGCATTCGAGGACGAAGATATGCAGCACGCCGGCGCGCGCCAACGCATCGACGAGCGCGGCGAGTACCGGCACGCCCTCTTCGAACAGATCTGATTCACGCATGCGCTCGGTCAGCCATTTCCGCTTCAAGGCCGCGAGGCGCTCCAGTACCGGTTGCAGCGGCTCGTCGGGGGCAAGCAGGCGAAATCTCACCTCTCCGGTTTCTTCCAGCGCTTTGATGCCGCGCCGATAGTTCTGGCGCGTCTTTTTCGACTGGTCCGCGAACCATGCCGCTCCGCTTTCCCATTGTCCGGCAACGCGATAGCTGACTTCCGTTCGGTGAAAGTGACGAAGCCTGATGCCGCCGAAAGCTCCCGGCGTGAAAATTTTGCGGGCCGCCGCATCCGGCGAGAGACGACTGATCAAGGCAAGATCGAAGCCACCTGCATCGCAGAGTTGCGTCCATAGCTCCTGCAGCGCCGATAACGAGCATTCCGGAGCAACGAGAATATCCCCATAGTCGGTATAGCTGCCGGCCGCCCATTCGAGAAACCGCAGCCCCCTGCGCCTGCCGATCGCCAGCGGAACGACAGCAACGAGTTTCTCGCCCTTCCAGACCAGGCCGATCCGCAACGCGCGCTGGTCACGGCGTTGTACGGTACTCCACCATGCCGAAATCCAGGCATGGCTTTGAAAGATCAGCCCGTCGGTACGATGCCAAAGGTCCATCCAAGCGGCTTCGACCGCAGCCAGACGATCCGCCGAACGGACGATTTCCAGGCGCTCCGCGCCTAGGACGTCGATGGAAACAACAGTGTTCATGAAGGAGAACTGTCCTGTGGCTGCGCGACTACATTGGGCCGCCTGTGAAACAGTCGCATGACATGCCTTGCCATCTTCTTGAGCGGCAGGATGTAGAGCCCAAAGAGCGACTGATAATCGCGCACATCGCGATCGATCAGGCCAAATTTCAGGTCTTCATCCGGTTCCGGGACAAATTGCGTTCCGAACAGACGATCCCAGAACGAAAAAAGCAGGCCGAAATTCTTGTCATAATGACGAGGGTCGATGCTGTGATGCACCTGGTGCCAGTGCGGACACAGGATGATGTTGTTCAACGGGCCGAACGAGATCTTGAGATGCGTATGACGAACAAAGTCCATCATCAGGATGTTACGGATGACGTAGACGTTGATGCCGAAGATAGCGACCTCTACCGGATCGAGTGCGATCAGGCTCCAGATACCGAAGCAGATGCCCGGAATGACGCCATCCCACATGCGGTTCATCAGATCGTCCAGCGGATGAACCCGGTCCTTGGTGATCCCCACCATCACTTCGGCCGAATGATGTACCTTGTGCAATTCCCACAGGAACGGGAAACGGTGCTGGGCGACGTGGTAGAGGTAGTATGAGATATCATAGGCGACCAGCATGGTTGCGGTGAAGATGACGATCGTCACTGGTCCCGCCGGGCCGCCGAGAAGCGGCGCGTGGATGTTAAGGAGCCAGCCAATTGCCTCGCGTGTGCCATAGCCCACCGCGACGACGAAGGTGACGCCGGCGGGAATAAGCAGGAAAGGCATCATCGCCCGTTTCGTGATCCAGAACAGGGCGTCAGCTCGCGCCGACGGGTGCAGGATGACTTCCTGGGGGAAGGCGAAGTCGAAAAAATCCCTGAGGGACTTATGTTCGGCAGTTCGCCAGTAGGCGATCACCGCGCTGCCCAGTGCGGTGAGGAGAAGCAGGCCGAGCGTGGTCAGATTGACGTTCGAAAGCTTTTCCACAATCGCTCTGGCAAATTCGGAAAACATCGTTGCAGCGGCTCCTGGTCGTAAGAAGGCAGTCTGGGGTCGTACGAAGGCGATCTGGCGAATAGCAAAGCACAAAATTCCCGGCAAACCCGCTACGCCGCCTGCAACCAGTGGCTGTTGCGGACGCAGCGGGCAAAGCAGGCTGGATGGTGCGAGACTAGCAGATCAACGGTAACGAAACCGCTAAATGTCCAAACGTAATTAATGTCGAATACGGCTGGAACTCGCCCGGCAACTCTACGTTGGCGCTTTTTTTTGCCGTTGTGGCGGGTGAATTGGGGCAAGATGGATATGGATTCCGGCTTCACCCACTTCACCGTGCCAGGCGAGGCGTTCGGCTTGCTGCCTGGTGCCAAAGCGCAGTGAAACCCAACCGCCCTGCCCAGGCATGTCACCGCCAGCGCCGACGTCGAGCGCAGCGTCAGGAAAGCGGATGGCCAACAGCGCCTCGTCGCCGCGCAATACCGTGACCGTATCTTCGTGCCGGTCGGCATGGAGGCCGGCGGCCAGTTGGAAGACGATCTCGGACTGACGCCCGCCGCCGAGCAGTTGGTCGGTGATGAGGATGCCATCGGCCTGGCGCGCCAAAGTGCGCTGATGCACGACGCCGAAGCGGCTTCTATAGCCATCATGCCGGGCGCTCAGCCTCCAGTGCGGTCCCGGCTCGCTCTCCACCAGCGCTGCGACTGCCTTGTGCGACCAGTTGAAATTTCCAGCGATGGTACTTTGGCTCTTGCCCTCGATGTTCAGCGTGTTGTGCGCCGGTGTGGAGCGGAGCCAGTCGCGCCATGCGCCTCCCGAGCCGTAGAGCCAGGTGCCTGGATCGACCAGCACCGGCTCACCGTCGATGCACAGGGTGAGCGACAGCGCGTCGGCATGGCCGTGCGCCGCTATCGAGAGATATCCGAGCGGTCCATGGTCGAACGTCAGTTCGACATTGCGGCCATTCATTGCTCCGCGCCAGACTGAGAGCCCGCCTTGCGGGAATGTCTGCAAGCCCTGCACCGCGGGCGCCGGACCCGACGGCGCACCAAAGAAAAGCGAACGAAAGTCGTCGGGCTCCGGCGCGTTGCCCGGCGTCCCCAGTAAGCCTTGGATGGCGGACGCGACGGATCGGATATAGTTCGGCTCATCCCCCAGCTTCAGCACGTGGCCCTCATCGTCGTCGCCGAAGCGGGCGGCTTTCTGTGGCAGCCAGCCGACGAAATTAGCGAAGGCGCCCAGACGCGCTTCGACAGCCGAGGGAAACGGCGTTCCCGCCTGGCGTGCCGCGGCGGCGCAGAGCAAGATGAGTTCGGCGCTGAAGGCTGCATAGGTCGGTGTTTGCTCGGCACCTGCGCCATCGGCAAGTATCTGCTTGTGCGTCTCATTCAGGAGGGCGCCGCGGGCGATTTCGGATCCGGCCCCGAGCGCCAGGCCGACCAGATATTCGCCGGCCAACTCTGCGACCAGATGGTTGTTGGCGGAGGAATATCGCGACGGAAACCGCGGCAGCCAATAGGCGCTTGCCGCTAGTATCTCACCAGCTTTCCGCAGCGTCGCTGGGTCAAGCTGGTCGCCGACGAGGTCCAGGGTGACGATCAGACTGATGGCCCGCAGCGCTACTTCGATGCCGGACGCCCAGCCGATGCCTCGGAACGGTGGATTGGCGGAGTGCCAACTACCGATTGCCGCCTCGATGGCACTCCGGGATCGATCGTCCTCGCCGAGGAGCAGGTGTGCAGCCAGTGGCGGCAATTGCTGCAGCCGGTTGATCTCCCAGACATATTTTATATCGCCAAGGTCGCCGCCGTGGCGAAAATCGATGTCGAAAGTATGAGCCTCGGGGCCAGGCCAAAGCCTGCCGGTCACTGGATCAAGACGCCAAAGCTCGGCAGGAAACAACAGTTCGGGCTCACGCTTTGGCCATGTCCGCCCGAGTGCAGAAAACCGGCCCTGAAGCATCTCTTGCGCGGCCGCCGCTATGGCTTGCCGTTGGGCGTCGGTCGCTGCCAGCGCAGCATGGCGAAATCCGGGCAGCACTGGGTGCAACCGCGGCGATGGATAGCGCTCCCACCCATCATCGCGGCGGCGCGACGCGATCCTTCGACGTTGCTCGCCCAGCCGGTGCAGCACCTCGGCCGGTCCCATGCTGCGCAATCGGTTGATGTACCAGCCGATTCTCATGCACGCCCCGTCAACGTTTCGGTCGTTGTATACCATGCCGTCGAAAAGCTGCGCGCCGGCAATCTTCTTTCCCGTTCGTTGCGGTTAATATCTCCGGCGACCATACGGAGAGAGCGATGCGAAAAGCGGCGTGTGTTGTTGCCTGGGTGCTCGCCTTGCTTGTGGCTGCCGACGCAGCGCCCATCGCTCTCAAGCGCGGCGTTGGCGTGCATCAGTGGCTCAACTGGTCGCCGGTGGAAAAAGACGGAACCTACGTTTGGCCGCCCTATCGCCGCGAAAAGGAGTGGCTTGCGGAAAGCAGGCCGCTCACCGACTGGCCGTCCGGGGAGGTGTTCGCCCACATCCGATCGATGGGCTTCGACTTCGTCCGGCTGAGCGTCGATCCCGGCCCGCTGCTTGCCAGCGAGGGCGCCAAGCGGCAACAGGCGCTGGACATACTTGCCGCCGCCGTCGAGCGGATCACGTCGACCGGCCTCAAGGTGGTTTTCGACCTGCATGGCGTCACTCAGGTTCCCGACTACAGCATGGAGATGATCTATGGCGGCGCCGACAGCGAGGGCGTTGCCCGCTATCGTCAAATGGTTGTGGCGGTCGCCGCCATGCTGGTCAAGATAGGCACCGACAAAGTCGCCCTCGAACCTTACAACGAGCCCGCATACTACCCTTGCGATGCGAGCGGCAGCGATGACTGGCAGCGGATCATGGCAGGGACCGTCCACGACATTCGAGCGGTCAGCAGTGAACTTACCATCGTTGCAACCGGCGCCTGCGGCGGCAGCATTGCCGGATTGGTCAACCTCAGCCCCGGCTTTGATGACCCAAACCTCTATTACAGCTTCCATATGTATGAGCCGCACAGCTTCACCCACCAGCGGCCCGATGACACAATCAGCTTTGCTTCGGGACTTCCCTGGCCGGCCGACAGCAGTACACCCGAAGTGGTGACCGAAACCCTTAGAGCGCGGATGGAGGCTGCCGGCTTGAGCAGGGTCGAGCAGGTCATGAACATGGCCACCGCGCGCCAAGCAATCGCGAGGTATTTCGAGCAGAACTGGGGCCAGAGCCAACTGGAGGCGAGCTTTCGCCAGGCTGTCGACTGGGCTGAAGGCCATGGCATCCCCAGTCGGCGGCTCTTCATGGGCGAATTCGGCGCTATCCTCATGTCCGCGGACGGCCGCATGGGCGCCTTTGAGGCCGACTGTTCGCGCTATCTTAAGGCAGTGCGCGGAGAGGCCGAACGCTTTGCGATCCCATGGTCTGTCTGGGAGTTCTCCAATCCCTATGGGATGAGCCTCATCCTGCCCGATGGCCCCCCGGTACCCGACCCGGAGATGCTGCAGGCATTGGGCCTGCCATAGGTGCCGTCACTCGCCCTCACCAGCGAACAACCGGTGGCAACCCCTGACCGCCAGGCTCCATCGAGGATGGCCCGTGGCAGCTTTCTCCCGGTCGGGTTGTGTCGGCACGAAGTGTTTAACACATTTGTTGTACTGAAGTGAGGAATGCGCGCGCCTAGGGGGAACAATGTGTGGAATTGCCGGATGGATCGGTCGAAGGGCTAAAAATCCACAAGAGCGGGCCGCCAGAATGTCAAACGCATTGCGGCATCGCGGTCCCGATGCCGAAGGCACCGAGATATTGGACCTGAATACCGGCGAGCAACAATTGGCATTGGTCCATCGCCGCCTGGCGATCATTGACTTGGCGCCTGAGTCAAATCAGCCGATGCAGATTGAGGACGGCCGTCTCAAAATAATTTTCAACGGAGAGATATATAACTACATCGAGTTGCGCCAGGAACTGATCGGCCTTGGCCATCAATTTCGAACGCGCTCCGATACCGAGGTGCTGCTCCGAGCCTACGATCAGTGGCGCTTGTCAATGTTCGACCGGCTGAGCGGCATGTTCGCCTTTGCACTCTGGGATGCTCAGAGGCAGGAATTGATCCTCGCCCGGGATCCCTTCGGGGAAAAGCCGCTTTACCTCATGCAAAGCGAAAAATTGCTGCTGTTTGCCTCGGAGATCAACGCATTGCTGTCATCGCAGCAAGATGCTCAGGAACTGGATCTGGATGCCGTGCACGAGTATCTGAACTGGCGTTATGTGCCCGGACCGCGCACGCTTTTCAAACAGATCCGCAAGCTCAATCCCGGAAGCTATGCTGTCTGGTCGCAAGGGGTAGTCAAGGAAACGCGCTACTATACGCCTCCGGACCAGGCGGCCCTGACCGAGCGGATCGACGGAAAAACCGCCAAGCGGCGATTTCTGGAACTGCTCGACCATTCCGTCGAGATCAGGATGCGCAGCGATGCACCTTTTGGGGCCTTTCTCTCCGGAGGGCTCGACTCCTCGGCTATCGTCGCGCTGATGGCCAGGCACAGCGCCACGCCCATTCGCACATTTTCTGTCGGGTTCGACGACGCAGCCTATAGCGAATTTGCATTCGCCCGGCGCGTTGCCGATCATTTCAAGACCGATCATTGCGAACTTGTAATCCAGCCAGGCGATCTGATGGATCACCTGCCGGCGATGGTTCGCCAACGCGGGGCACCTGTTTCGCAAAGCAGCGATATTCCAATTTACCTGATGTCGGAGCGAGCCTCGCAAGACGTCAAGATGGTGCTCACCGGCGAAGGAGCCGACGAGATTCTCGGCGGCTATCCCAAGCATCGCGCGGAATCACTGGCCGGGATCTACCAGTCGCTTGTCCCAGCCTCGCTGCACGATAACGTCCTTTCCCCTGTGGTACGCGCGATGCCGGGCGCGTCGGCCAAGGTCGATACGTTTGCCCGCACCGCGGGCGAAAGGGACTTTGCCGCCCGGATGGTCTCCTGGTTTGGAGCCGTTTCCGCGCAGCAGCGCGCTTGCCTGATCGGTGCATCCGCAAGTCGCCGTTATGAGCACAATGAGTTTCCGTTCTCGTCAAGCGCTGCGGCCTCCCATCTTCGCCGCGTGCTGTTTTTTGATCAGACGTCGTGGCTGCCTGACAATCTCCTGGAACGAGGCGACCACATGATGATGGCCGGTTCAATCGAAGGAAGAATGCCGTTCCTCGATCGCGACCTGGTTTCATTCGTCAGCAAATTGCCCGATCGCTACAGGCTGGGTTGGTTGCATAGCAAGCAGATCCTGCGCGACAGCATGGCCAATATCCTCCCGGAGGAAATTCTCAGCCGCCGCAAGGTCGGGTTCAAGGTACCGGTCGCCGAATGGTTTCGCGGATCGATGAGGAACTACGTGCATGACCATCTTTGCTCGCCTCACTCCGTCATTCGCAGCTATCTGAGTCCGAAACAGCTTGATCAAATCGTCTCCGAACACACCACGCGTGCCGCCGACCACGAAAAGCTGATATGGGCGCTGTTGAATTTGGAGATATTCCACCGCGAATTCAGGCTCGAAGCACCGCCGCGATCGTCGGCCTCAGCCCTTGACCGGTTGACGGCTTGACGCGGCCGACCGCCAGACGTCGCAGATTGCGCCGACAAACGGGGCGAGCTCAAGCCGTTCCCGATGCACGGCCATGGCACCGGCACCAAGCCTTGCCCTCAGTGCCGGGTCCTCCACGAGGCAGCTCAACGCGTCGGTCAACGCTGTAACATCGCCTGGCGGCACCAGCAGCCCGGATTGCCCGTCGGTGATTATGTCTTCGACCGCGCCAACCGGGGTCGCCACCACCGCCAAACCGGCTGCCATGCCTTCGATCACGGACATCGGCAGATTTTCGGCGAAGGAGGGAAGAACCAGAATATCGGCCGAAGAAATCAGCGATGCGACATCGTCAGGTCCCACCCAACCTGGAAAGGCGATCCGGTCTGCAATCCGCAGCGCGGCTGACTTTGTCCGTGCCGCCTCGACTTCGCCATCGCCGGCAATCGTGGCGCGCCAATTCTTGACAGGGCTCATGCGGTGCAGTGCCTCCAGCAATTGCGGTACGCCCTTGCGGTCGCCGATGCGGCCCAGGAACAGGATATGCACATGGTCGCCGCCGCCGACATGCGCCAGCGGCGGGACTTCGGTCGCATTGGGCACGATCACGATATTACCGGCTGCGCCCGGCGCCCGGCTGGCGACGAAATCGCGCCAAAGCCGACCCAAAACGATCACCCGATCGGCATGCTCGAACAAAGCTTTGATACGGCGGCTTATGAAACCGCGGTCGGCTTTCCAGAATGTCTGATACTGCGCCCCGTGCAAATGCAGGACATAGGGTATCGACAGCAGCCGTGCCCAGGCGGCGATCACCATCTTTCGGTAGGTGCTGCCGGAAACTGAGATATTGATGTGAATGACATCGGCACGTCCAGCCACACGCGCTTTAAGCATCCGTAAGCAAAAGCCGAGCATATAGAAGATCGAAAGTCCGACATGCCCCGGGCCACGGCTGGCAAGGAAGCACACATCGATGTCGGCGATTTCTTGCCGTTCGAACTCCTGCTTCAGCGCCCCCATGATGCGGTCGATGCCGCCCTGCCCCGAAACGCCCGACGGCGTCGCGACCAGGACATGTATTTTTCGATCGGATATGAGGCGCTGCAACATGATGGTACCCTAAATAACACAGACTGGGTAACTGCAAAGCAAACGTTCCCAATAAGGTTTACGGCAAATCTTTTAGTTCAAACTGAATCTGTTCACCCTTCGCCGTCATCGCGCTGGATTTTCCGCCAGTCGGCGGCTAGTCGAAGGTGAGTTTTCCAGGGACACGCCCTTGCTGCTCCGTTCCACGCTCATTTATGCTCCGGCGATCCTGCTGACGCGAATTTCGGCGCTGCTCCTGCTGGTCGTCGTGACGCGTTTGATCGACCAGACCGAGTATGGCCTGCTCACTCTGGTGGTGACCGTCGGTGAAATGACCGACATTGCCGTCACCAACTGGCTGCGCATCGCCTTGCTCAGGCTTGGCGGCAAGGGCGAGGTCAGCCGCGGCAGCCTGATGCTGGCGGGGCAGGTGTTGCTTGCGACCACGGCCCTGGCGCTGGTCATATCGGTAGGCGCGTCGGCGGTGATCGTGCCTGAACGCTGGGTCGAGTTCGCGATCGCGGTCTGCGGCTATCTGGTCGCTGGGTCCATCAGCCGCTTCGCCTTGACGGTGCTGCAGATGCAGCAGCGCCATTCGGTCTATTCGATGCTAGAAGCCCTGCGTGCCTTGCTGCAACTCGCGTTACCGATCGGCGCTATCCTTGTCTTTCAGGACAGCTTTCTGACGGTGTCGCTCGGTTCGAGCCTCGGCGCCTTGATTGCCGGCATCGTAGCGGGGATCATGGCATCCCGACGCGTCGTTACCGGTCCGCCGCGTTTCACCCACAGAGACTTCTTTGCGCTCGGTGTGCCGCTGATCATCATGGCGCTGGTTGGGTTCGGGCTCAACAGCGCGGAGCGTCTGTTCCTCAAGTTCTATTACGATGCCAGCGCCGTGGCGATTTTCGCCGCGGCCTATGCGCTGGCCCGCCAACCGATCGATATGGTCGCCAACGCCATCAACATGGGCGCCTTTCCCGAGGTGGTTAGCCGCTTCGACGAGGACGGGCCCGCGGCATCGGGTCGGTTGCTGTCGCAGTTGATGGCCTTGATGATGCGGCTTTGCCTGCCTATTGCAGCGATGCTGGTCGCGCTCAGCGGCAATATCACCGAGCTCATGCTGCCCTCGCAATATCACGGCCGCTTCGGCCTGCTGTTTCCAATCATTGCCTTCAGCGTGCTGTGCGCCAACCTCACCAGCTTCGTCTATGGCGTCGTGGTGCACGCGCACAAGCGGCCGTGGCTGCTGATCATCGCCAACCTCTTCGGCTCGGTGGCAACAATCGCATTGTCCCTGCTGTTGATCCCCCCGATGGCCGAGATCGGCGCGGCTTTGGCGCTTGCGGGCGGCTCGGTAGTGGGCTCCATAACCTGCATTGTCATCAGCGAGCGGCTCACGCCGGTGCCGGTGCCGTGGCGCGACATCGGTGTCTCGGTAATCATCTCGCTCAGCACGGGGGTGGCCGCCAAGCTTGCCAGCATGGTGGCCGGCGACGTGCCGGCGATCTTCTCGCTTGTCGCCGGCGGCACCGCCGGCGCTGCGGTCTTCTTCGGGCTGACCTCGTTGTTCCATCCTGTAGCAGCGACGCAATTCGTCGCCCAGCTGCGGGCGCGGCTGCGGATCGCGTAAGGGGAAGTCCAGGGCCGAGGCCTGTTTGTGAGGGAACGCGAATCTATAAACCGGCGTTTCGGCGCCAGCGACGCTCCCAGAACTCCCGGCAGAGCAGCCCGGCATAGGCAGTGTTGGTATCGTAGTAGCGGCGCCACAAGCGTCGCGGCTCCTGGACGACGCGGAACAGCCACTCCAGGCCGGCCGCTTGTATCAGCCTCGGCGCACGGGCAACCTTGCCGCCATAGACGTCGAAACTGCCGCCCACGCCCATCACGAAGCTTGGGGCGAGTTCATCGCGGTAGCGTTTGAGAAAGCGTTCCTTCCGCGGTGTCGGCATGGCCACCAACAGGCAGTCGGCATCCGAGGCGTTGATCGCCGCGACGATCCCGGCCTCGTCCTCCGGCTTGAAATAGCCGTTGCGCGTTCCCGCTATGCTGAGGCTCGGATGGTCATTGGCAAGTCTCGCTACGACCGCATCGAGAACGTGCTGTTCGGCCCCCAGCAGATACGGCCTGAATCCACGCATCGCGCAGAGGCTCAGCAGATTGATCATGATGTCGACGCCCGCCACCCGCTCGGGCAACGCGACGCCGCACAAACGCGCTCCCCAAAGCACGCCGATGCCATCGACATTGACCACGTCCGCCCCGGCCACGTCGTCGCGCAGTTCGGCATTCTGGCGCATGGTCACCAGCTTGGCGACGTTCACCACCACATGATGCAGCGGCCGCCGCAGGGTCATCGCCTCTTCGGCGATGGCCAGCGTCTCTGCCATGGTCAGCGCATGGATAGGTGCGCCAAGGAACTCCCGGCGCCGTGATGCCAAAAGGGAATGCTGCGCCCATGCCGGGGCGTGCGCGTTCATGCGGCCTGCTCCCTTGCAAGCGGCACTTGTGCGATCTCTGGTTTCTTGCCTTCGATGCGGGCGTCCGGCTTGCGCGCCTTGCGCCACGTCCACAGGCCCCTCGTATCGACGAGCTTCTTGTCCTTGAGCGCTTCGGGGTCGACCAGATTGAATTGCCGATGGTCGACCAGGAGGACGACGATATCGGATTTGTCGATGGCCGAAAGTGCATCGGTGAACACGATGCCCCTGCCCTCGAGCTCGTGCGGCAGCGCATTTGTGTTAGGTTCAGCCGCAATGATCTTCACATTGGGGATATCGGACAGAAGCTTCACCACTTCGACGGCCGGGCTCTCGCGCAAATCGTCGATGTTGGCTTTGAAGCTGAGGCCAAGACAGGCGATCGTCTGTTTGCGGGAGGGATCGAGCAAGGCCTCGATATCCCTGACCACCGACATGGGCCGCTCGGAATTGATCCGGCGTGCCGAAGCCATCAGCCGCGTGCTGTTGGGTGCGGCATCGATGATAAAATATGGATCGACCGCAATGCAGTGACCGCCAACGCCCGGGCTCGGCTGGAGGATGTTCACGCGAGGGTGCCGATTGGCGAGATCGATCACTTCCCATACATTGAGCGACAGATCCTGACACACTGCGGCAAGCTCGTTGGCAAAGGCGATGTTGACGTCGCGGAATGCGTTCTCCGTCAGTTTCACCAGCTCAGCACTTTCGGCCGTTGTCATGAACAGGTCGCCGGTGACGAAGGTCGAATAGAGTGCCGCGGTCCGTTCCGACGATTTGCGGGACAATCCACCGATCGAGCGATCATTGTTGATAAGCTCGGTCAGCACCTTTCCCGGCAGCACGCGCTCGGGCGAATAGGCGACCAGCACATCGGCGTCTTCGCCATGCTGGACAGGAAATTTGAGATCGGGCCGCAATTCGGCAAGCAGCCCGGTCATGATCCGCGTGGTTCCGACCGGCGATGTCGACTCCAATACCACAAGGTCTCCCCGCTTCAGCACTGGGGCGATGCTTCGTGCCGCCGCGAGCACGTAGGTCACGTCCGGCTTATGGTCGTGGGTCATCGGGGTCGGCACAGCGATGATATAGGCGTCCGCCGGCTGCGGCGTGCTGTAGGCCATGAGCTTGCCGTTCGCCACGACCTTCTGGATCAGACCGTCAAGGTCTGGCTCGACGATGTGGATTTCGCCGCGGTTGACCTTCTCGACCACCGCTCCGTTGACATCGACGCCAATGACGTTGAGCCCGCGGCTGGCGAAAATGGCGCAGGTCGGCAGGCCGATATAGCCCATGCCGATTACGGAAACGGTTTTGATTTCAGCCATGATGCAGCAGTTCCTCAACAATCCGGTTACTGGCCCGGCCATCGCCATATGGGTTGTGTCGTTCCGCCATGCCGCGATAGGCAGCCTGATCGTCGAGCAGGCGATTGGCGTTGAACAGGATTTTCTCGACATCGGTGCCGACAAGACGGGCGGTGCCGGCCACGATCCCCTCGGGTCGCTCGGTATTTTCGCGCATTACCAGCACCGGCTTGCCGAGTGAAGGCGCTTCTTCCTGCACGCCACCGCTATCGGTAAGCACCAGATAGCTCTGCTTCTGCAGGTACAGGAACGGCAGATAGTCCTGCGGCTCGACCAGGTGGATGTTCGGCACGCCTTCCAGCTCTGCGTTGACCACTGAGCGCACATTGGGGTTTGGATGGACAGGGTAGACGATCTGCACGTCTCCGCGCGCCGCCAATCCCTTCAACGCCGTACAGATGCGCTGGATGCCGCCGTCGAAATTCTCGCGGCGATGGCCGGTGACGAGGATCATCTTCTTGGAAGGGTCGAGGAAAGGGAAGCGGGCAGCGAGCTTCGCGTTCATCAGCCTGTCGGCATCGATCGCGCTTGAAAAATGCAACAGTGTATCGATCACCGTGTTACCGGTCACAAAGATGGTGCTTTCGGCTTTTCCTTCGGCGATGAGGTTGTCGCGCGCCTGAACGGTCGGCGCAAAATGCCAGGTGGCGATGTCGCCGGCAATCTTGCGGTTCAGTTCTTCAGGAAACGGCGAGTTGACGTTGTGGCTGCGCAATCCTGCTTCGACATGAGCGACCGGGATACGCTTGTAGAAGGCAGCCAGAGCCGCGGCCATCGCCGTGGTGGTGTCGCCCTGCACCATGACGATATCGGGCTTGGCCTTGTCCAGCACCTCGGCCATGCCAAGGAGCACGCGCGAGGTCACGTCGAACAGCGACTGGCCGGGTTGCATGATGTTGAGATCGTGATGCACAGGCAGGCCGGTCAGCTCGACAACCTGGTCGACCATTTCGCGATGCTGGGCGGTTATGCATATTTCGGTGATGAAGCCTGGATGAGCAAGGGCGGCGCGCGCCACTGGAAAGCATTTGAGTGCCTCCGGCCTCGTGCCGAACACGATCAGCAGTTTCTGCCTCGATGGCAGTTTTGGACGTGAAAGGACGTTCATCGCTGATCCTGGTCGCCTGCAGCCTTCGGGACATGCCGACTATTGCCCGCACGAGCTATAATAGCGTCGAGAAGCGCCTTCGTGATCTCAATTCTTAATATATGATTAACAACCAAGGCCGCGTTCTCCCGGCTTAACTCTTGTGAAAGGTTGGGCTGACAAGTAGTCTACGGTAGTAGTCTTGAAAAAGAATATATTGGATTGACTAATATTTTAATCATCGGCCACGCCGACGCATCCCGGCGCTGGGAAAATGAGCTTCTGGCGCGGTTGAGTGCGGCTGGACATGCGGTTTCGAGTAGCCGCGCGCCGACGCCTGAACCCAATGCGCGCGGAATGGATAATGTGCTGGCGCTCGAGGGCCGGCGCTTCGGCCCCTCATTGGCAAGCCGTTCCGAGCCGTTGCGATCCGGCGATACCGGCCCAGTCGATCTTGTAGTCGATCTTACCGCTATCGCCGCCCGACGGGGCACGCCTGTCCTGACGCTCGAATTTTGCGGCCACAGCAGCTTTGCCGCGGGCATGACCGAGATGCTGGCGAGCGGGCGGTTGCCCGAACTCACCGCGCGCCTCGACGGCGTTGCCGTCGCCAGGGCGCGGCCGATGATCAGCGATCGGCTATGGCTCTCCCGGACCAGCAACGACCTGCTCGCCGGCGCCATCTCCCTGATCGCCCAATGTGTCGCCCGCTTTTCCGCGGGCAAACTTGCGCCGATTATTGAGAGCCCGGCGCCGCCCCTGCAGAAAGGCGGATTTATCAGGCACTATCTGCCCTTTTTCGGCAGGGGAATGGTCGACCGCGCGGTGCAAAAACTGCGACGTGGTCGGCGCCCCTTCTATTGGCAGGTTGCTTACCGGCTGATCGACGGTCCAGGCGTCGCCGAGACCGGACGACTCGACGGTAAGCCGTTCACCGTGCTTGCCGATGACGGGCAGCGCTTCTACGCCGATCCGTTCGTTCTCGAGCGCGACGGCCGCCATTTTCTGTTTGTCGAGGAATTTCCCTATGCCACGGGCCGCGGCGTGATTTCGGTAGCCGAACTCGACACCGACGGCACTTTCGGCGTGCCGAAGGTGGTGCTGGAGGAAGCACACCACCTGTCATATCCGCAGGTGTTCGCTCGCTCCGGCGAGATTTTCATGATCCCGGAAAGCGCTACGGCGCGCGAACTGGTGCTCTACCGTGCCGTGCAGTTTCCGGATCGCTGGGTACGCGATACGGTGCTGATGACGAACAGGGATTTCAACGACGCCACGCTGCTCGAATCCGACGGCCGCTTCTGGCTGTTGGGGACTGAGCGGTTCGGTCACGGTAGCGCGTCTGACACGATGGCGGTCTATTCCGCCCCGGCGCTGCGTGGGCCGTGGGCTGCGCACGCGCTCAATCCCGTCGCGGTCGACCACTCCGCCACTCGGCCGGGCGGCGCCTTTATCCGCCAGGAGGGCTCGCTGCTGCTGCCGGTGCAAAACGGCTCAAGAGCCTATGGTGGCGGCCTGGGGTTAATGCGACTGGATCGGCTTGATGATTTCGATATCCGTTTCGAACTGCCCCGCCCAATCGATCCGGGGCCGGCATGGGCCCGCGCGGGCATTCACACGCTCAACCGCGCGGGACGTGTCGAGGTCGTGGACAGCGCCGGCTGACCGGATTTGAGGCCCGTGCTTAACGAGATCCAGCCGGCTTCAATGCCGCGACCGAAGACTGGTCCCTGTAGGCAAGCAGCAACACCACGATGATCGTCATGTCCGGCGTTTTTGACGAAAGCGCGTTGTTCGACAGCGCAGCAAGCAAGAACGTTATGGTGCCGATCCATGCCGGCAGCGGCGCCCCTCGCAGCAGCCGGAAGACAAACCAGAATATCAGCGCTGTAAACAGCAGGGCTATGGGCAGGCCGAAGAGCAAGATGATTACCACAGGCGCGCTTTCGATGTAGGGCAGATGCAGCTTCTGCCTGACGATCGCCAGCAGGTCGTCAACGTTCATGCCGAACAGGATGTCGTTCCAGCTGACTAGTCCGAACACCTGGTAAATGGTCACCCGGGCCATGAAGTTTTCGTCGAAGATGGTGTTGCTGAACCGATTCAGCAGACCGCCCGCAAACAGTACAGCTACGAGCACCGCACCACCGGCGACGGTGAACATCAGTACGACAAATTTGGCCTGCCGCTCGTATTTGAGCGATAGGCCCGGCCAGGGCACGAACAGCAGCAGAATGAGGATTTCCGCCGTCGCGAGCATCAGCGCAGCGCGAGCGCCTGACGCAGCGCAACCGATGAATAACAGCAAGATCGCCATCACCCGCGCCCAAATGCGCCAGTGCGTCAGCGGCACAAATCCGATGGTCGTGGCGCAGAGCGCGCCCAGTGCCAGCGGATGAGCCGACAGGCCAGTTGGCCTGAATTGCAGTTCGTTCAAGCCATAGGGCAACAACCGATGTTGAGTCACCGCCTCGATGGTGCCGATGACAGCGCTCAGGACCGCCATTCCAAGCACGACGTCTCCCAACGCCCGCCGCACCTCTGCATTCAATGCCAGCATCAGCAGGCCTGTGGCGCCGGCCACCAGATAGGTATCGATGATGAAGCCGGAGGAGCCCGCACGGCCGGTAACGAACAAATAAGGCACCAGCGCGAACATCAGCACCGAATAGCGGATCAACGCCTTGAATATTCCAATTTCATCGCCGTGCAGCAAAAACGGCCGGCTGAAAAGAACGATAGGAAGCAGTAGGATGATCGCATAGGTGCCGAAATGCAGCTTTTCGTAGAACGAGCCTCCCTGGGCCGTATAGTCGACGACCATGTTCATCACTTGCGGCGACACCGTAAAGCGAAGCAGGAGCGCGAACGCTGCACATAGGAAAAACAGCAGCGACAGCGCGTTCTGACGGCGCGCTCGACTGGACAACACTCGTTCCGAAGTGGCAGCGGGATAGCTCATGGCCCATCCAAATGGCGATATTCGAACGGCATTCTGGGCAACGAATCCCTTCAGCGTCCGCCAAGCGGACCGTGTGAACGGCAAAATGGGCCAACTTGGAAAATAAGATGTTAACGATGTTTCTGTAGAGCAGGCCAAGCGTAATGATTTAACAAGGGTTGTCACCATGCCTGCCGGTTCCGGCACACCCCCTATCTCCGCGACGGCTTCCAATAACAGTGCATTCGAGCGTATTGCCAATGCACGGCGCAGGGCATTGCTGCAACAGCATGGCCCAGTCGCGGCGCTAAGCTCCGCACCGGTGACGCCGCAACCTCCGGAGCCTGTCGCCACGGTGACCCTGGACAAGATCGGCGATTTTCTCGAGCTCGATTTTCGACGCCTGTTCGTCTGGCTGCGGGCCGGCCTCGCCCTGGCGTTCATGCTGGCGGTAATCGGCGGCATTGTCGGCGGCGCCTATGCATTGCTGAGCAAGCAGCGTTACACCGTCACGACGGAGGTCCTCATCAACCCTTCCAATTTGCAGGTTGTGGAAAACGACCTCTACTCGCAACCGGGCCAGGTCGATAGCCAGCTGCTCAGCACACGCAGCAAGCAGCGTATCCTGACCTCGGGCAACGTGCTTTCCCGTGTGGTGGACGAACTGAATCTGACTCACGATCCGGAATTCTTCGATCCGGACCGGAGCACATCCTCGTCCGGCGCTGTGGCGAAGCCCGACCCGAGGCTCATCGCCTTGAAGAACCTGGCGGACCGGGTAGACGCCATCGCGGATCCGACCTCGTTTGTCACAACCCTCTCGGTATCTGCGGAAACCACCGCCAAGGCGATCCTGATCTCGCAGGCCATAGTCAAAAACTTCCAGGAAGAACTGGCTAAGGCGGAAGCTGCCGGCGCCAGCCGTGCCGCGGCTGCCCTTGACAGCCGGCTTGGCCAACTCAAGAGCGACGTGCAGGCAGCCGAAGAGAAGGTCGAGAGCTACAGGCGCAGCCACAACCTGTCGTCCAGCAATGGGCAGCTCGTCAGTTCGCAGACGCTGACGCAGCTCAATGGCGAAATCGTCGATGCGCAATCGCGTGTCATCGCCGCGCAGGCAAGCTACGACGCCCTGGTTGCCTCCGGTATCAACGGGGCCAATCCCGACCCCACGGTTTCGGAAGCGCTCGCGGCGCTGCGCGACAGGTCAAACAGCCTGCGGCAGCAGATCGATTCACAGTCGATGACCTTCGGTCCGCGCCACCCGACGATTGTCAGGCTCAGGACGGAACTCGAGACCGTCAACTCGCAACTCCGGGCCGAGTTCTCCCGCACCATCGGCACGGCAAAGGCCAGCCTGGACAAGGCCAAGGCCTCGTTGGCTTCTCTCAACGCGAGGATGAACGATCTGAAGAGCAATGTATTCACCGACAGCGAATCCGAAGTCGCCCTGCGTGAACTTGAACGCGATGCCGCCTCGAAGAGAGCGGTCTATGAGAGCTTCCTGTCACGTGCGCGCCAAATCAGCGAGCGCGAGCAGATCGACACCACAAACGTACAGGTGATTTCGACCGCGGTGCCCCCGCCAGCGCGCTCATGGCCCCCGCGCACTGCCCTGGTGGCAGGCGCAGGAGCGTTCGCAGGCTTTGCCCTGGGCATGCTGCTGGCCATCGGCATGGGCATCATCCGCGACATGCGCCGGCCGCCGAACCGATCAGGCCTTGCCGCCAGCCGAGCCTGAAGCAAGGCATGGCGAAGCGCATCGTTTTCCACATCGCCAGCCTGAGGGGCGGCGGCGCCGAACGTGTTTTCGTCCTGATGGCAAATGAACTGGCGTCGCGTGGCCACGAGGTCACGCTTTTTACCTGGAACGCGGAAGGCCCTAACGCCGCGCTGCGTTCCGCTGCCGTGCATCTGGTCGACTTCGGCCTTCTCTTGCGCGGCGAGGGTTACGCCAAGTCGGCGACGCTGAAAGGCATCGTGCGAAGCGCAAATTTGTTCCGCCGCCTTGATCCTGATGCGGTCTATAGCGCCCCGGAATTCGCCAATCTGGTGATGGCGCTGTCACTCATGTTGGCCAGAAGCCGGGCAAAATTCTTTCCAAGTTTCCATGCCGCCGCCTCGCTGCCTGCCAGCGGCCTCGGCGCGAGGCTGGCGATCTGGCTTTCCGCGCTGGTTGCAGCGCGTGCAACCAAAGCCATCGCCGTTTCAGCGGGTGTCGGCCGTGACATCATCGCCCGCGGCTTTCCCGAATCCAAGGTCGTCGTCATTAACAACCCGCTGCCGCCGGCTGAAGCACCGCAGGGGAATTCTTATGCCTGGCAGGCAGCATTGGCGGCGATGGGCGATGGCCCGGTCATCGCCACCGCCGGACGCCTGGTGCCGGTCAAGGACCACCGGACTTTGCTGCGGGCCTTCGCTGCCCTGCGCGCCGGCCGCCCTGCCCGGCTTGTCATCTTCGGCGAAGGTCCGCTGGCTGCCGAATTGCACGCCTATGCCGAAGAGACCGGCATCGGCGCGCACGTGCTCTTTGCCGGCTACGTCAACGACCCCGCAGCTTGCTATGCCGCAGCCGATCTGTTCGTCCTTACATCCACGAGCGAAGGCTTTGGCAACGTGTTGGTCGAGGCCATGGCTGCAGGTGTCCCCGTAATTTCTACCGATGCTCCGCATGGCCCGCGCGAAATACTCGGTGACGGCCGCTTCGGCACCTTGGTACCGGTCGGTGATGCCGCAGCCCTGGCAAAGGCGATGGCCGAAATGCTGGATCACCCCATCCCTGCTGCCGTGCTGAGAAACAGGGCGCTGGATTTCACAGTCGACAAGATCGGCGATCGCTACGAAGCGTTGCTCTAGTTGTCGCGCACGGCCAGCAGATCGCTGTTGGATGCGATCGACGCGGTCGGGTTTTGATTGCCGTAATCTCTTCACAAGCTGAAGCGCAACGATTCATGGTGAGGCGTCCCGTCGTTCCTTGAGTTGCTGGGCGAGGAAGTCCTTGACGGAATCGAGAACCGCGTCCCGTTCATGAGATACGCCTGGCAGCAAATCGAAACGCACGCGCGCACCCGCCTCCTCGAACGATCGACACAATGCCCTGAGGCGTTCCGGCCGTGTTCGCCCGGCATCGTTGGCGCCTGGCATCCAATGGGTGCTGCCTTGGACATGAGTGATTTCCCAAGTCTCCAGGTCAGCGTCGCCGATGATCATCTGGAAAGGCACTTTTGCCAGCGCTGCGGCATCGACGGTGATGCCGAACTTCTCCGGCAGATCGCGAATGCCCACCCACCAGTCATGCGTCGGATCGAGTAAGGTCACCGAGCCTGGCGCGCCGATTGAGGCCGCCCAGAGCCTGTCGGGATGCAGGATAGCAAAACGATGCGTGAAATGCCCGCCGCCGGAAAATCCGAACATGGCAAAGCGGCTCCAATCCTGACTGTATTTGGCGCTGACCTCCTCAATCATGGCGAGCAGCACCTGATCGTAGCGTATGTTGCCCTCGAGCATATATTTGTACCCGCTGCGGGCATCGTCCCCGAGAACGCCGATCGGAAACAGCGGACACAACACGGCGCAGCCGTTCCAGCGTCCGAACTCGGAAAACGCGTCGCGGAATCCAAGAAAAGAGGTGCGGCCGGTGCCATGGACAGCAACCATCAGGTCGACTTTGGCCCCTTCTCCAACCGCGGGAGGCACATACAGGCAATAGTGAAAGCGCGGGTCTGATTTGGAAGCAAAGATGGCGGTCGCGCCAAGGTCATAGGTAACGCGACCGCGATCTGCGACAGACCCCCTGGCAACGCTTGTCAAACCGATAACTCCTTAATAAGCCCGGCGTTCACGGCAATCTTATACCGGTCGGCCGACCTCGTGAACTGGATGCGCCTCCAGGCAGCCGCGAGGAGGACCTCGTCGTGCACCGGAAGCAGGGCGCCGGCGGGACGATCGGAGGCAAAAAGAATGCCTCCGCCAAGGCCTCGAGAAGCCGCCATTAACTTTTCGTTAACCATGCCGGGCTAGCCTTAACCAATCAGTAAGGACTCGCCTCTGTGACCTGCGTCGCTCCCATCCAAAACAAGTCCATACGCTTTCGAGCGCGCTCGTTTGTAGCCTTCACCCTCACCCCTGAGGCCCCGCTAGGGGAATGGCTGCAAAGCCTCGATCACTGGACCGAAAACTCTCCCGGCTTCTTTGCCGGCCGCCCGGTTGTGCTCGATCTGACTATGTTCAAGCCCGAGGTGGGCGAGATGCGGGATCTGGTCTCACAACTCGCGGAGCGCGGGATTCGCATTTACGCGATCGAGGCCGATGGCAATGTTGCTCTTGATGCCGATCTGCCGCCGCTCCTCGTTGGCACCAAGGAGGCCACCGCTGATACGCTTTACGCGCAGCCGAACCCGAAGGCCGCCGCTGAGGCCAAGACGGAAGAGCCGCAGGCGCCGAACTCATTGATGATCAAGGCACCGATCCGCTCCGGCCAGTCGATCTTTCACCCCGATGGCGACGTGGTCATTGTCGGCTCCGTCAGTTCCGGATCCGAGATCATCGCCGGAGGATCGATCCACGTCTACGGCACGTTGCGTGGACGTGCCTTCGCCGGCGCCACGGGAAATTCCGCAGCTCGCATCTTTTGCCGGAAAAATGAAGCCGAACTTCTGGCGGTAGACGGCTGGTACCGCACCGCCGAGGAGATGGACGCCTCCTCGCGAGGAAGGCCGGTACAGGCCTTTCTCGAGGACGGCGCACTTTGCGTCGCACCGCTCAACTAACAACATTGGAGGCACAAATATGGGCAAGGTAGTGGTTGTCACATCCGGCAAAGGGGGTGTCGGCAAGACGACCTCGACGGCCGCTCTCGGCGCCGCGGTCGCGAAAACCGGCAAGCGGGTGGCCCTCGTCGACTTCGATGTCGGCCTGCGCAACCTCGATCTGATCATGGGCGCCGAGCGGCGCGTTGTTTTCGATATCGTCAACGTCATTCAGGGAACCGCCAAGCTCTCGCAGGCGCTGATCCGTGACAAGCGGCTCGAAACGCTGTTCCTGCTGCCGGCCTCGCAAACGCGCGACAAGGATGCTCTCACCGAGGAAGGCGTCGCCGACGTCATCGACAAGCTGCGCTCGGTTTTCGACTACGTCTTCTGCGACAGCCCGGCCGGCATAGAGCGGGGCGCGCGACTTGCCATGCGCTTTGCCGACGAGGCGGTAATCGTCACCAACCCCGAAGTGAGCTCGGTCCGCGATTCCGATCGCATCATCGGCCTGCTCGACTCCAGGACGATGAAAGCAGAGCAAGGTGAATCGATTGCCAAACACGTCCTCGTCACGCGCTACGACGCTGCCCGCGCTGCCCGCGGCGAGATGCTCAGCATTGATGACGTTCTCGAGATCCTGTCCACGCCTCTGCTGGGAATAATTCCCGAGAGCCAGGACGTGCTGCGCGCATCCAATGTGGGCGCGCCGGTTACGCTCAGCGAAAACACCAACCCCGCCGCACGCGCCTATATCGACGCGGCAAGAAGACTCGAGGGCGAGGACCTGCCGGTCATTCTGCCTTTCGAACGGAGGGGCCTCCTCGACCGGCTGTTGGGAAGGAGGGCAGCATGAACCTGCTCGATATCTTCAAGCGCCGCGGCAGCGCGCCCGTGGCGCGCGAGCGCTTGCAACTGCTGTTGGCTTACGAGCGTCGAAGCCGCAACCAGCCCGATCTCGTCTCCGTGTTGCGCGAGGAGATCATGGCGGTGATCGCCCGGCATGTTCAGGTCGACCAGGATTTCCTGCAGGTAAGCATGGATCACGGCGAAACGACGTCGAGATTGGAGATCGACATCCAGATCCCCAACAAAGTCGCAATGCCCATGGCCGCGGCGTTCTAACGAAACCCTCCGGTCAGGGCTTGCGTCGGCTGCTGCCGAAATTGCGGCGCCGTGGTTGGTGTGCTTGAGCCGATCGCCACCGGCAAGTTCTCGCAATTCGAGGACAATAACCACTCCCTCACCAAAACCCCGCGGCCGTTTCCAGCCGCGGGGCGCCTTGGGAGGGCCTTTCGAAACCCGTGGTCAAATGTTGGCGAGCAATTCGTTGACGCGGCTTTCCATGTCGGCAAGGGCGGTGTCGACGTCCTTCTGGCCACTGATTGCTGCACTCATCTCTTCGCCGATAATGTCCTGGATCGCAAACTGACGCTGTACGGCGGACGGCAGCGGCTTGCCGAGATCAGCGACCGCAGAGATCGTGTTGCGATGCGGCAGTGCCTTGAAGGCGTCCGAAGTGATGACGGCCTTATAGGCCGGCAAGTGGCCGGTGCGCGACCATTCGAAGTCGTTGTCGGCGAAGAACTTCAGGAATTTACCGATAGCCGCGATCTGTTCAGGCGTGCGGTCTTTCTGCGAAACGGCCCAGGTGTGGCCGTCGGCATATTGCGCATGGGCGCCGCCAAACAGCTGCGGATACGGATAGACCGCATATCCGCCCTTGTTGAGGGCCGTCCCCTTGGTCTCGGACTGGGCGTTGTAATCGCCGACCACCCACGTACCGTTGAGATGGACGCCACCCTCGCCGGCAAGGAAGGCGTTGATCGAGCCGCCATAGTCGAGATCCTTGGTGGTGTAGCCCTTCTCGAAGATCGCCTTGTACATCTCGACGACCTTCTTGGCTTCCGGCGTATTCAATTTCACATGCTTCGGATCGGCAAAGAAATCGGAATCCTGCTGGAAAAGATAGGTGTAGAGGTTGCGTGTGTAGAGTGCAGTCTCATTGGCCAGGTTCTGGACGAAATAAGGCTTGCCCGTCTTCTGCTTGAACTGTTCGGCCTGGGCGAGCAGTTCCTCGGGCGACTTTGGAAAAATCGGCGTGCCGTCGGCATTGACGAGGCCGGCTTGTTTGAAAAGATCCATGTTGACGTGATAGAGCATCGTCCAGCTGTCGATCGGCAGGCCATAGATCTTGCCGTCTTTGGTGGCGCCATTGCGTGCCGCGTCGGTGAAGGCGTCGGGTGTCACGCCGACCGACTTCAAGAGATCGTCGAGCGGCATCAACAGGCCCTTCGACTGATAATCCGACAGTACGGATTCATGGATCGTGACGATGTCCGGAGCGTCGCCTGAAGCGAACTGGGCGGTCAGCTGATCATAGCCGGGCCATTCCACGGTGGTGACGTTGACGTGGACATCGGGATTGTCGGCGTTGAACTTGTTGATCAGCGAGGTAATGATGCCGCATTCGCCAACGGCCTTGGTGGCATCGGTGTTGGTGCCGAAATCAGCATCGCAGGCGCCGAAAAAGCGCTGCACGCTCAGTTCCGTGGCCGCGAAGCTTGGAGCTGCGAGCAGCATTGCGCCCGCAGAGACTGCGGCAAACAGTATTTTCTTCAGTTTCATATCAGTTCCTCCTACTGAGTTTCCGCCGCTCCACCCTGGATTGGCTTTCGTGCTTCAATCGCTGCCCATTCCCCCGGCCGTCAGGCTATCTTCGTTATCTCACCGCAGCGCCGGAGACCGCCGTGACGATGTATTTCTGGAAGAACAGGTAGACGATCAGGATCGGGGCACCGGCGAACACCGCCTGCGCCATCAGGAAGCCGATGCCTTCGGACTGGGCGAAATTGGTCTGGGTCGAGGCCATGCCGACCGTCAGCGTGAACATGTCCTTCCTCGTCGCCGAAATCAGCGGCCAGAAGTAGTCGTTCCACGCGCCGAGAAAGGTGAAGATGCCGAGCGTCGCCTGCGCAGGCAGCGTGAGCGGCAGAAGCACCTTCCAGAAAATCCTGAGCCGGCTGGCGTTATCAAGCATGGCGGCTTCGTCCAGCTCCTTGGGGATGGCCTTGAAATACTGGGTCATCAGGAAGACGCCGAACGGAGCCGAAAGGCCCGGCAGGATGAGCCCTTGATAGGTGTTGTGGAACTTCAGCATGCTGAAAATCTGGTGACGGGCGACCAGCACGGCCTGTTCCGGGACCGCCAGGCCGAACAGCACGATCACGAACAGCACGTCTCGGCCGGGGAAATTCAGCCGCGCAAAGCCGTAGCCGGCGAGCGACGACAGGATCAACGTGCCGAACGTCAACCCGCCTGAGACGATGATGCTGTTGCGCACCCAGATGAACACCGACGAGGTGCCGACGGTGTTGATGTAGTTCTTCAGCGTATAGGGCGCGTGAAACACCGAGTTCGGATCGGCCATCAGCTCCGTATTGTCCTTGAGCGACAGGCCGATGACCCACAGAACCGGCGCGATCATGACGATCGAAAGCAGGATGACGAGGGCCAGCAACACATGGTCGCCAAATGCCCGTCCCTTGATGGAAGCGGCCGGAGCGCTCATGCCTGGTCTCCCCTGCTGCGCGTCACCAGGTACTGGGCCATGGCCGCGACCAGGATGAGGATGAACAGGATTTCCGATGCCGCGGCGCCCAGGCCGAGATCCCAGCGACGGAATGCGGTATCGTAGATGTAGAGCACGATCGGCTTGGTCAGGTTGTTCGGACCGCCCCGCGTCATCAGCCAGGCCTGGCCGAACAGCTGGAATTGCAGCACGATCTGGATGATGATCACCAGGATGAAGGTCCGCTTGATCGACGGCAGCGTGATCGAGCGTAGCGTCTGCCAGCGATTGGCATTGTCCAGCGCTGCCGCCTCGTAAATATCCTGTGGAATCTGCTGGAGCGCCGAGAGAAAGAGCATCATCGGCAGGCCGATGCACCACCAGACGGTGGCAATGGCGATGCCGATCATCGCAAGGCTGGGATCGGAAATGAAGGCCGGTGCGGTTGCGCCGAACCATCCGTAGATCGTCGACAACAGGCCGACATTCGGAATGAAGACGATGCGCCAGATCAGCGTGACGATGGTGACCGACAGCACCGACGAGGAAAAGAACAGCGTCCGCAAAACCGCGGCAGTGCGCGTGCGGCGGTTGAGGCAAAGCGCCAGGAAAAGGCCGATCAGCGCCAGCGTCGGCACGGTCAGAAGCACGAAGTAGAAGGTGTTCCAGATCGATTGCAGGAAGACCTTGTCGTGATACAGCCTGGCGTAATTGCCGAGACCGACAAAATTTCCGGACGAAAACGTGTCGGCCTTGTGGAAACTCAGCCACATCCCCCAGAGCAGCGGGAAGAGCAGCAGCGTGGTGAAGAAGAACAAGAATGGCGCAACGAAAATGAAGTTTCGCCATTGCGGCGCATAGATGTCGGCGGTAGGGGCTCTGACGCCGACAGCAAGCGTCGCGGTCGGGGACGTCGCCAGCCGGTCAACCATCTCAGGCCTCCCTCGCATGCCAGGCGCGGCCGGTCTCGTTGAACAGATGCGATTTCTGGCCGTCGAAGGCGAGCCCGATTCTGTCGCCGACGGCGACGCGGCTGTTGCCGGCATCGGAGCCGACGATCTGCTGGCCATCGCCCAGCCGCGCGTAGATCAGGGTGCGTTCGCCGAGCCGCTCGAGCACATCGACGACGCCGTCGGCATTGCCCTGTCCGGCGGCAACGATGCGCACGTCTTCCGAACGGATGCCGAAAGTGTAGTTGCCATCGGTCAATTGGCTGGAGGCGATCTCGGTCTGCACCGAGATGCCGTCCGCAAATCTGGCCGTGGCGTTCTTGCCCGATCTGTCGAGTGTCGCATCGACGAAGTTCATCGCCGGCGCGCCGACGAAACCCGCGACGAATTTGGTCGCCGGGCGTTCGTAGATCTCCATAGGGGTACCGATCTGGTCGATCTTGCGATTGTTCATGACGACAATGCGGTCGGCCAGCGTCATTGCTTCGACCTGGTCGTGGGTGACGAAGATCATCGTCGATTGCAGCCGCTGGTGAAGCTGGGCAAGCTCGATGCGGGTTCGGGTGCGCAGCGCCGCATCGAGATTGGAGAGCGGCTCGTCGAACAGGAAGGCCTTCGGCTCCTTGACGATCGCACGGCCGATCGCGACGCGCTGCCGCTGACCGCCGGAGAGCTGGCCCGGCTTGCGATCGAGCAGATGCGCCATTTCGAGGATGCGGGCGGCTTCGTTGATGCGCGCCTCGATGACCTTGCCTGGTACGCCGATATTCGCAAGGCCGAAGGCCATGTTGTCGCGCACCGTCATATGCGGATAAAGCGCATAGGACTGGAACACCATCGCAATGCCGCGCTTGCCCGGCGGCAGATGATCGATGCGCTCGTTGTTGATGGCAATCTCGCCGCTATCGACAGCTTCAAGACCGGCGATCATCCGAAGAAGCGTCGATTTTCCGCAGCCGGACGGCCCCAGGAACACGATGAATTCGCGTGCCCTTATGGAGAGCGACAGATGATCCAGCACCGTCATGGCACCGAACTGCTTGCTCACGTTCCTGATCTCGATATCGGCCGTCACGTCGACGCTCCTCCTCAGCGTTTGCGCTTTCTCGATGATCCGCCCGAACTCAGAGCCTCAGGCGTATGAACTGGTAGGAATACGCCGGCAGCGACAGGTTTAGTTTGCCGCCGGCGACTTCGGCGCCCTCACCCTTCCTGGGGCTGACATTGCCAGGGTTTTCGGCCGAATTGACGGCTTTCAGATCGGCGTGTGCCATCACCTGGTGATCGACGATCTCCGCCGCCCCGAAGCCGGAGAGGTCGACCACTGTTTCGATTACCTCGCTCGAATGGCGGTTGACGGCGAAGAAGGTGACGTGGCCGGTTTGCCTGTCGTGCACGCCGGCAACATCGACATAGGCGACGTCGCCCGCAACGCTGGATCTGTAGGTCGGGCTTTCCACCTTGAGATCCAGCGCATTGCCGCGGCCATAGTTGGAAGCAAACAGATAGGGATAAAAAATCGTCTGCCGCCATGCCGGACCATTCGGAACGGTCATGATCGGCGCGATGACATTGACCAGTTGTGCCAGGCACGCGATCTTGACGACGTCGGAACGGCGGATGAAGGTGTTGAGGATCAGGCCGACCTGCAGCACATCCTCGAAATTATAGATGTCTTCGAGCAACGGCGGGGCGAACGGCCAACCGTCGCTGCCGCCGAGTATCTTCTTGTCCTGCTCCTTGGAATGGTACCAGACGTTCCATTCGTCAAACGAGATGTAAACCTGCTTGTTGGAGCGCTTCTTGGCCTTGATATAGTCGATGACGCCGGCGACCGAGACAATGTAGGCGTCGAGCTTTTCGCTCATGGCGAGATAGTTCGGAGCGTCGTTGGCTTCGTTGTCGAAATACATGTGCAGCGAGATGTAGTCGACCTCGTTGTAGGTATGGTCGAGAACCGTCGCTTCCCATTCAGGGTAGGTGGGCATCTTGGCGTTCGAAGAGCCGCAGACCACCAGTTCGAGTGACTTGGAGAAGGCGCGCATGGCCTTGGCCGTCTCATGCGCCAAGCGGCCATACTCGTCCGCGGTCTTGTGGCCGATCTGCCAGGGGCCATCCATTTCATTGCCGAGGCACCAGAGCTTGACGTCGAAGGGCTCCTTGCGGCCGTTGGCGATGCGCTTGTCGCTCCATTTGCTGCCGCCGGGATGGTTAGCGTACTCCAGCAGGTTGCGGGCTTCGTCGAGGCCGCGCGAGCCGAGATTGACGGCAAGCATCATCTCGGTGTTGGCGCAGGTGCACCAATCGGCAAATTCATGCAGGCCGACTTCGTTGCTTTCCGACGTATGCCAGGCGAGGTCGAGCCGCACCGGGCGCTCTTCCTTGGGGCCAATGCCGTCTTCCCAATTGTAGGCTGAGACGAAATTGCCGCCGGGATAGCGGACGATCGGAACATTGAGTTCCCTGACGAGATCGATGACGTCCTGACGCATGCCGTTGGCATCCGCTGTCGGATGGCCGGGCTCATAGATGCCGGTGTAAACTGCCCGCCCGAGATGCTCGATGAAGGATCCGTAGAGTCTCGGATCGATCTCCGAGACAACAAAATGCGGATGTGCCGTAACGGCTGCCTTCATGCATTCCTCCCATCGATATCACAAATGATGATTTAAATCACCTTGCCCGATATCAAAGAGGAACTGGCAACCCTTCGTCAAGTCAAAAATGCCCAAATGTAGGACAATTAGACCAACGCTTTGGCACAGCAGAAAGCCAAACAGTTGAAGTTGCTGCGTTATCTTCAGAACCCGATTTCATGATATCAACCAGTTTTGATCCTGAGCAGAATGTCCTGATCGTAGTTTCCAAAGCCCTTGCCGAAAATGTTGATCCCGCCGGGGCGCTCGGCGTCGTCCTTGACGCCGATACGGACGCGGATTGAATGATGGCTCTTCAGATCGAGAGCGGCGAGGCCGGTTTCGGAAATCCTGAGACCGTCGACATAGGTGCCGTCATTGGCAATTCGCCAGTTCTTCAGCTTGCCGTATTGCGAGCCCTTGAGCTTCCACCAGGAGGGCGTGAAGACGCCGCGCTTGTCGCCGAAATCCCCCGGCGACGTCCAGGTGCCGACATCGACACCATTGATCGTCAGCGTGATGTCCGAGGGCCAATCGGCGCTGGTGCCCGGCACTTCCGAAGACAGCTCTATCGCCACTTCGAGTCCGGTGATCTCGGCATTGGCGAGCTTGGCATTGTTGGGGAACTGGTATTCGACAAAACCGCGCGTGAACCACAGCAAACCGGCTTTCATGCGATCCGGATCAAGGAAAGTGTTCGGCACATCGAGCAAGCCGATGATGCCGTCCGGCGAACAAAGGCCGCAGGGCGCGGTAACCTCAAAGCCGGTGTAAAGCCCGATCGGCATCGACACTTCGATCGCATCGTTCTTGACCGCACGGTATTCGCTCTTGAACACGACAAGCACTTCTTCGGCCGTCGGATAACAGATTTTCTGACTGCCTTTCTTCGCTTTCAGGTTCTCGGTTCGGATCAGCCCCGCATCCTCCAGCACCTGGATGTTGGTTGAGACGGTCGACTGCGGCAGCGACAGCACGGCGGCGATTTCGTTGATATTCATCGGCCCCTTTTCATGCAGCAGTTTCAGCATCGAGATCCGCGCCGAGGAGGCAAGCCCTTTGAGCACGGCAATGCCTTCCTCAGGTTCAATCACCAGAAAATTGCGACTCATGAAATTGCCCGGCCCACGCGAAATCCATATTCGAAATTTACCCTGTATATCGAGATAGCTGATTTAATCAATGCGCAGGCGGAACGCCGGGCAATTTGTTGAATCCGGCAGGGCGAGGGTCAACCGGTGGCCCTGCACAGAGTTTGTGCTGGAGTCACATGCAGAGTGGACACCTGAACGCCGATCGCCCAATCTAGTCCCGAGCCGAGCCCCGGTGATGGCGGCTTGCACATAAATTGGTGTGGACGGGTCGTGACCAAAGGGTGGAAATTATACGATCAGCGACTGGCCTGGGTCCTCGTCGCGCCTGTGCTTATACTGCTTACCCTGCTTCTGCTGCTGCCGATCGCGATGATGACGGTCTACACGTTTTTCACCTTCGTCACCGCCGGAGTTGAGTCGGCGGTGCTGACCTTCGATAACTGGAAGGAATTCCTCACCGACAGCTACTATCACGGCTTTCTTTGGAAGACCGTTCGCGTCGGCGCCATCACCGCGGTGATCTGCGCGATCCTTGGCTATTTCCCCGCCTATTTCATCTGGGCCACGACCTTCAGGCACAAATGGCTGCTGTTGCTGCTGCTCATCGTGCCGTTCTGGATCAGCTTCACCATCCGGACGTTCTCGTGGATCCACATCCTCGGCGAACAGGGGCTGATCAACGTGGCGCTCATCAGGCTGGGCGTCATCAACGAGCCGTTGCCGATGCTCTACACCGAGGGCGCCGTCATCATGGGGCTGTTGCATTTTCTGCTGCCCTACATGATCCTGAACGTCTATGTCAGCCTGGAAAGCATCGACCGCACGCTGATCGCCGCCGCGCGCTCGATGGGCTGTACCAGCGCGCAGGCGTTCCGCGAAGTGACCTTGCCACTATCGATGCCGGGGCTGGGCGCTGGGCTGCTGCTCTGCTTCGTGCTGGCGGCCGGTTCCTATGTGACGCCGCAGTTGCTCGGCGGTAGCCGCGATGCGCTGTTCGGCAACCTGATTTACGATACCATTATGGGGCAGCTCAATTGGCCGATGGGGGCAACGCTTTCCATCGTCCTGTTCGTCCTGCTCGGCGCCGCCGCGGCCGCCTACAGCCGCTATATGGGCCTGTCGCAGATCATGAAGGGCCTCAGCGCATGAGAGCGGATCATCCCGATCGCGAAGGCAGATGGGCCTGGCGGCTGACCGGCGCGATCACGGTGTGCGTCTACATCTTCATGTTTGCGCCGATCCTCGCCACGGTCGTGCTTTCCTTCAACGCCTCGATGTTCGGCGGCTTTCCCCTCACCGGCTTCAGCCTGCGGTGGTATGAGAAGCTGCTCACCAACGAGCCGGTTCTCGACGCCTTCCGGACATCGATGTGGATTGCCCTGGTAACGGCAACGGTGACGACACTGCTCGGCATCATGGCGGCATTAGCGCTGGTGCGCTTCGAGTTTCGTGGCAAGCAGGTGATCAACACGCTTGTCATTCTTCCCGCGCTGGTCCCCGAAACGATACTCGGCGTCGGCCTGCTGGTCATGATCAAAGCCGTCGACCAGCCGCGCAGCATGACGCTGCTGGTGCTCGGCCACATTCTGCTCACGCTCCCCTACGTGGTGCTGATCGTCCAGGCGCGCATGGTCGGCATAAAGCGTTCCTATGAGGAGGCGGCGCTGTCGCTCGGGGCGCCGCGTGTGTCGACATTCCGCGAGATTACGCTGCCGCTGCTCATTCCCGCAGTGCTTGCCAGCGTCCTGCTCGCTTTCACCATTTCGTTCGACAACACTTCGGCCAGCCTGTTCTGGCGGCCGGCGGGCGTCGAGACCATGCCGACGCAAATCCTTTCGATGCTGAAGATCTCGATCAGCCCCGAGGTGAACGCGCTCGGAACCGTCATGATCCTTTTGACGGTCGGCATTCCCTTGGCTGGCGGGCTCATCCTGCAAAGCCTCACCTGGTTCAAGGCAGGCAAGTGAAAATGAAAATGGGAGAACGGAAATGAAAGTGACAACCACCAAACGACTGGAACGGCTGAATGAGCGCTATGCCGATGGCGACATCAGCCGGCGATCATTCCTGACGCTGACGGCCGCCGCTGCCGCCGCCACCGGGCTTTCCATGCCCTGGATGGGACGGGCGCTGGCCGCGGTTTCGGAAGTGCGCTTCGACGGATGGGGCGGCGTGGTGCAGGAAGCGATCGATAAGTACGCGTTCCAGCCTTACACCGCCAAGTCCAAGGTCAAGGTCGTCCAGGGCACCTTTGGCGACGAGAACGAGATCATCACCAAGATCAAGACGTCGAAGCCGGGCGACTTCCAGATCGTCCATTCTTCCGGCGTCAACTACTACATCAAATACGTCAATGGCGGTTTCAATTCGGAGATCAACGAGGCGAACATCCCGAACATGGCAAATGTGCTGACCGCCATGATCGAGCCGTTCCGCAAGATCACGCCAAAGCTGTCGGCTGTGCCCTATGATTACGGCACCACCGGCATCGCCTACAACAACAAGGTCATCTCGCCGGAGGAAGCCAAGGAAAAGGGCGCCAACCTGCTTACCGACAAGAAATATGCCGGCAAGATCGGCGGCTACGCCGATATGACGACGCGCGTCTGGTATGCGGCGCTGCAGACGAAACAGGACCCCAACAACATCCAGGACATGGATGCCATCTGGGCCAAGGTTCGCGAGACCCGCGACCTGGCCAAGAAGTTCTGGAGTTCCGGCGCGGAACTGATGGACCTCCTGTCGCGAAACGAGATCGTCGTCACCGACGCCTGGTCAGGACGTGTCGCCGCCCTGCAGCAGCAGGGCCAGCCAATCGGCTATCTCGACCCTGCCGGCTCATACGCGTGGATGGAGGACATGCTGGTGCTCAAGGGTTCGCCCATGGCCGAATGCGAGGAACTGATCAACTTCATGCTGGATCCGGCAACGTCGATCGCCGTCGCCGAGGGCCAGAACTATCCGCCATCGCTTGACCCGACCAAGGTGAAGCTGACCGACAAGATCGCGGCACTTCCGGCCTTCGATCCGACCGGATCGATGAAGTCGCTGACCTTCGCCGATCCGCTCTACTGGGCGAAGAACGAAGACGCCTGGACCAAGCAATGGGACAGGGTGTCGAAAGGTGCATGACGACAACAGCCACGACCAGCAGCCCCGGCCGGCTTCGGCCGGGGCCGCTGGCGACCCGCTCGCCCAAGGTGAGAGACAGCCGACAGGAAAGCCTGCGGTCGAGTTTCGCGACATCGATATTTTTTACGGCAAGTTCGCCGCTGTGCGCGATTTTTCACTGGCGATCCGCAAGGGTAGTTTCGTCACCTTGCTCGGGCCGTCCGGCTGCGGCAAGACGACGATCCTGCGATCGATCGCGGGCCTGGTCGACATCTCCAGCGGCCAGATCTCGATCGGCGGAAAACGGGTCGACGACATCCCGATCTACAAGCGCAACATTGGTCTGGTGTTCCAAAACTACGCGCTCTTTCCGCACAAGAACGTCTTCGACAACGTCGCATTCGGCCTGAAATATCGAAACGTGCCGAAACCGGAAATCGTGCGCCGGGTCAAGAAGGCGCTGGACATGGTGCGGCTGCCCGGCAGTGAGACAAAGCTGCCATCACAGCTCTCTGGCGGCCAGCAGCAACGCATCGCACTGGCCCGCGCCATCGTCTTCGAGCCGGAAGTGCTGCTGCTGGACGAGCCTCTGTCGGCACTCGACGCCAACATGCGCGAGGACATGCGCGTCGAGATCAAGAAAATCCAGAGGGAGACGGGCATCACCGCTATCTTCGTGACGCACGACCAGGAAGAAGCTTTGTCGATGTCCGACCACATCGTCGTCATGAATGCCGGCCTGATCGAGCAGATCGGCTCCCCCGCGCAGGTCTATGACCAGCCGGCCACCGCATTCGTCGCCAATTTCCTTGGCAAGGCCAACATGCTGCCCGGCAGCGTGACTGTGATGGACGGCAAGATGGCGACGATCGCGCTGGCCAGCGGCCATGTCGTAAAGGCGGCCGCGCCGAAGGCGCTCGCGACCGGCAGCGCGGTCACCGTCGTCGTTCGCCCGCAGAAGCTTACCGTCGGTACCGTCGGTGCTGCCAACAGGCTGGCGGGACGGATAGTCTCGACCTCCTATCTGGGCGGCAATGCGGTCTACGAGATCGACATCGGCGCCGGCACGCTGGTGCGCGCCAACACGCTGATCGACGGCCAGCCGCTGCGTGAAGGCGAAATGGTCGATGTCTGCTTCGATCCTCTGGGCTGCGTGCTTCTCGACGCGCAAGGCTTACGCATCGCGTAGCGAGGCGGAACTGAGCCGTTCAGTCTTTCCCGTTACCCTTTGGCCCGAGAAACCGCGCATAGACCTCACCGACAATACCGCGCCGGAAAACCAGCACGCAGACCATGAAGGTCAGGCCGGTGGCGATGGTCACCGGAAAACTCGAGGTGGCGAGCGTGTTTTCCAGGCCGACGACCAGACTGGCCCCGATGATCGGCCCGACCATGGTGCCGATGCCGCCGAGGAGCGTCATCAGGATCACCTCGCCCGACATCTGCCAGGTGACGTCGGTGAGCGTGGCAAACTGAAAAACGATCGCCTTGAGCGCGCCGGCCAGCCCGGCCAATGTCGCCGACATGACGAAAGCCGCCAGCTTGTAGTTGGCGACGGAATAGCCCAGCGAAATGGCCCGGCTCTCGTTTTCCCGGATGGAACGCAGGATCATGCCGAAAGGCGAGTTGATGATGCGCCAGATGGCGAACACGCCGATGAGGAAGACTGCCAGCACGAAATAATAGATGTTGATCGAGACGTTCAGGTCGAGCATTCCAAGCAGCCTACCACGCGGCACGCCCTGGATGCCGTCCTCACCTCCGGTGAACGGTGCCTGCACGCAGAAGAAGAAGAACATCTGCGACAGCGCCAGCGTGATCATGGCGAAATAGATGCCTTGCCGGCGGATGGCAAAGAAGCCCATCACAAGGCCGAGCAGCGCGGCACCCAGGACGCCGAGCAGGATGCCGGCTTCCGGCGGCCAGCCCAAGACCTTGACCGCGTATGCGGTGAAATAGGCCGCCCCGCCGAAGAACGTCGCATGGCCGAAGGACAACAGGCCGGTGTAGCCGAGCAGAAGGTTGAACGCGCAGGCAAACAGCGCAAAGCACAGCATCTTCATCAGGAAGATCGGATAGACGAAGAAAGGCGCCACCAGCAGCGCCAGGATGCCGAGCCCGACCAGCGCCCATTCAAGCCGTGCGGAATTCTTGGCACGCGTCTCGCGAAGGGTCAGTTCGGCCATCTCAGGCATCCCTTCCGAACAGGCCGGCTGGCCGGACCAGAAGCACGATCGCCATGATGACGAAGACCACCAGATTGGAGGCTTCGGGATAGAAAACCTTGGTCAAGCCTTCGGCGAGGCCAAGCATGTAACCGGTGACGATCGCCCCGAGGATCGATCCCATGCCGCCGACCACGACAACGGCAAAAACGACGATGATGAGGTCAGATCCCATCAGCGGGCTCACCTGATAGATCGGCGCGGCGAGAACCCCCGCAAGCCCGGCAAGAGCGGCGCCGAGGCCGTAGGTAAGGGTCAGCAGCAACGGCACGTTGACGCCGAAAGCCTGCACCAGGCCGGGGTTCTCCGTTGCCGCGCGCAGATAGGAGCCCAGCCTGGTCTTCTCGATCAGCGCCCAAGTGCCGAAACAGACGATCATCGAGGCTACCACCACCCAGCCGCGATAATTGGGCAGGAACATGAAGCCGAGATTGGTGCCGCCGGACAGCAGCGGCGGCACGGAATAAGGACTTCCCGATACGCCATAGTAGTAACGGAATACCCCTTCGAGCACGAGCGCGAGGCCAAAGGTGAAAAGCAGCCCGTAGAGCGGGTCGATGTCGTAAAGCCTCGACAGCGCCAGGCGCTCGACCACGATGCCGAAGCCGCCGACGATCAGCGGCGACAGGATCAAAGCCGGCCAGTAGCCGATACCGAACCGGGTGAGAAGCAGGTAGCCGATGAAGGCGCCGAGCATATAGAGCGCGCCGTGAGCGAAATTGATGACGCGCAACAGGCCGAATATGACAGCAAGGCCCAGGCTCAGCATTGCGTAGAACGAGCCGTTGATGAGGCCGACCAGCAATTGGCCGAGGAATGCCTGAACGGGTATTCCGAAGATCATCGTCATGGCGCCATCATACACCCAGCACTTCATGCAGCAGCGTCATGCGATCCGGCAGTTCGCCGACCGGAAAGGCCGCCACGACCTTGCCGTGCTCCATCAGGTAGAAACGGTCGGTGACGCGGCTGGCAAAGCGGAAATTCTGCTCGACCAGCAGGATCGTCATACCGCGCTTTTTCATCGTCGCCAGCAGATCGCCGATGCGCTGCACGATGACCGGAGCCAGGCCCTCGGTCGGCTCATCGAGAAGCAGCATTTTCACGCCGGTTCTGAGCATGCGCGCAATCGCCAGCATCTGCTGCTCGCCGCCCGAGAGCCTGGTGCCGGGGCTGTTACGGCGCTCCTTCAGATTGGGGAAAAGATCGAATATTTCCTCCACGCTCATGCCGCCTTCGGCGACGATCGGGGGCAGCACCAGATTCTCGTCCACGGTCAGCGTCGCGAAGATGCCGCGTTCCTCCGGCACCAGGCCGATGCCTTGCTGCGCAGTCCGGTGCAATGGCAGGCGCATCAGATCCTTGCCGTCGAAAAAAATCTGGCCGGTCCGCTGGCGGATTAGCCCGATGATGGCGCGCAATGTCGTGGTCTTGCCGACGCCGTTGCGGCCCAGCAACGTCACAGTTTCACCTGGAAAGACCTCCAGATCGACGCCGTGCAGCGCATGGCTCTCGCCATACCAGGCGTTGAGGTCGCGGACTGCAAGAAGCGGCGCGGCGTCAGTCATCGGCGGTGCCCATATAGGCGACCCTCACCCGCTCGTCGCGGCTGACCGTGGGGTAGTCGCCGGCGGCAAGGATTTCGCCGCGCTGCATGACGGTTATCCAGTCGCAAAGATCGGCCACCACTGTCAGATTGTGCTCGACCATCAGCACGGCGCGATCCCTGGCAACCGAGCGGATGATGTCGGAAACCGTACGCACGTCCTCATGCCCCATGCCGGCCATCGGCTCGTCGAGCAGCAGCACTTTCGGCTCGAGCGCCAGCGTCGTGGCGATCTCGAGCACACGTTTCCTGCCATAGGAGAGATCGGCGGCGGGCCTGTTCTTGGCATCGTCGAGACCGACAGACCGCAAAAGCTCCTCGGCGCGCGGCGTCAATCTATCGAGCGCCGATAGCGAGCGCCAGAACTGAACGCTGAGCCCGCCCGGTCGCTGCAATGCAACGCGCACATTGTCGAGCACGCTGAGATGCGGAAACACTGCCGATATCTGGAACGAGCGCACCAGGCCCATCCGCGCGACTTTGGCCGGCGAGGTGCGGGTGATGTCGTGGCCGAGCAGTTCGATCCTGCCGCTGGTCGGCGGCAGGAACTTGGTGAGCAGGTTGAACACGGTGGTCTTGCCGGCGCCGTTGGGTCCGATCAGCGCGTGGATATTGCCGTGGTAGACGTCGAGATCGACATTCCTGACAGCAACGAAGCCGGCGAAGTCGCGCCGCAAACCGCGGGCGGAAAGCACTACCTGCGGCCGATCCGGTTCAGGCGGCGCCATCGGTCCGCCAATCACTCGCCGGCCGTGGGACAGCCGCTCTCTTTGGCGCTCAGGAACGCCTCGTTACCGGGGATCGTGGCGAGGGGTTTGTAATAGTCCCACTCCTTGGTGCTCTCACTCGGCGACTTGACCTGATAAAGATACATGTCGTGAACCATGTTGCCGTCGGGCTGCACTTTGCCGTTCGCCGTAAAGACGTCGTTCACCGGCATCGAATGCAATTCCTTGGCGACCGCCTCGGTTCCATCGGTGCCGGCTTTGTCGATCGCCTTCAAATACTGTGTCACGGCTGAATAGGTGGCGGCCTGGATCATATTCGGCATGCGGTTGGTGCGCTTGAAGAACCGCTGGGCGAACTCGCGGCTCTTGTCGTCGCGATCCCAGTAGAAGCCTTCGGTCAGCACCACGCCTTGCGCCGCCTCGAGACCGAGCCCATGCACCTCGGCCAGCGTGAAGAGAAGCGCTGCAAGGCGCTGACCGCCCTGCACGATACCGAATTCGGCCGCTTGCTTGATCGAGTTGGAGGTGTCGAGGCCGGCATTCGCCAGGCCGATGACCTTGGCGCCCGACGATTGCGCCTGCAGCAGGAAGGATGAATAGTCGGTCGAGCCGAGCGGGTAACGCACCTCGCCAACCACCTTCCCGCCATGGCTCTCGACGAACTTTGCGGTCTGCTCCTTGAGCGAATATCCGAATGCATAATCGACGGTGACGAAGAACCAGCTGTCGCCGCCTTGCTGGACGAGAGCGCCACCGGTCCCCACTGCCTGCGAATGCGTGTCGTAGGCCCAGTGGAAGCCATAGGGCGAGCACTGTTTACCAGTTAGCTCGGTGGTCGCGGCGCCGGTGACGATATCAATTTTCTTCTTTTCCTTGGAAATCCCCTGGACGGCGAGTGCCACCGAGGAGGTGGTGAGTTCCATGATGGAATCGACCTGTTCGGTGTCATACCACTGCCGCGCAATGTTGGAGGCGATGTCCGGCTTGTTCTGGTGGTCGGCGCTGACGATCTCGACCGGCGCACCTTGCACCTTGCCGCCGAAATCCTCGACCGCCATCTTGGCGGCCTCGACCGACCACTTGCCGCCGAAATCGGCATAGACGCCCGACTGGTCGTTGAGAATGCCGATCTTGACCTTGCCATCGGAAATCTCGGCGGCTGCAGCAGGCATCGCAGTCGCTGCAAGAAGCGCGGCCGAGACCAGGTACGATAGCTTCATTGGTGACTTCCTCCCTTATGGTCGACAACCGAGCAACATGTCGGCGGCTGCCTGCTGCGGCACGAAGAGCGGCCTCCCATATTCCATCCTCTCCAGCGCAAAATCACGCAGCGCTGTACGGCCACCGTCCTTCAAATCGTAACATCGCTCGGCAACGCGAGAACAGTTACTTTAGTATTAGGCATCCGCGATACCCGGCCGCCGAAGCGCAACATAGCGCCGGATCGTGCGGCGTCCAGATCGGCCTTTATTCTCGCCGAAGCAACAATTACGGCTGACGGTCCGGATATCGTTGAACGAGAATTCCCCTCGTCAACCGTCGGCTGGATGATGGCAGGCGACCAGGCGGCCCTCGCCGATGCTTTGGAGAAGCGGGCGCTCGCTGCGGCAGATCGGGGTGGCAGCTGGGCAACGGGTGTGGAACCGGCACCCCGAGGGGTGGGTTCATCGGGCTGGGCAGGTCACCCTTGAGCACCAGCCGGCCACGCCGCGCCCGGTCGATGCCGGGTATCGGCACGGCGGAACGCAGCACCGCGGTGTAATGGTCTCCCGGACATTCGCGGCAATCGAGGAAGATCCGACCGTCTATCACACCATAAATGGTCCCAATGAGTTCCACGTCATCGGCACGATGCGGGACTGGACCATCGTCGACCGCCTGCATCGGATCGAGGCGCCGACCTGGTTTTCCGCGGCTTCTACAACGAAGCGACCGAGGCCTGCGTCCAGCCCTTTCTGGATCTTATCCCCTACGTCGAAGGCCTGGTCTTCCCGAATTCCAGCCACATGCCGCATGTCGAGGAAAAGCACGACGGCCTCGCCGCCGTCGGGCGCTTCCTGGCCAAATACGATTGACGTTGCAGCACCAGGCCTTCTGCTCCAACGGATCGTCGACACGGCGCAGTGGTCATGAAGGCCGGCATGGCCGGAATCAGCCTGCCTTCACCTGTACTGGCTTCCCGTCGCTGAAAAATCTGACGGATACGGAGTGGGAGGGACCCCCGGCGCCGGTGGGTATGGAAACCATCGCCTCCAAGTTTCGCAAAACACGTTGCAACCGAATTGATTAGCCGTCGTTAAAGTGCGGGTGATCTAGCGGGGCATGGGGAGCTTTCATGCAGACGTATCTCGTCGAGCGTATGGACGGCGACGATGTTATATCGGTGCGCGTTGTCAACGCGCCGAGTCCGTTCAGAGCCGCAGCTATGATGACGGGCGGGCGTATTACCTTCCGAACGTGGGAAAAGGATTGGATTCGTGTGACCGACGAAAATCGGGGACAGATCTATGCATATTGTTTCGTCTCCGGCAGCTATTCCGACACCGAAGCATCGCCTGTATCGCCCGGGAGAACCACAGAATAGGCAATATGCCTGCGTAGCGGCAATTCCGTCTTCAACCCGCCTTGGTCTTCGATCCCGCCTTGGCATGTGTCCAACAGGTGTTGCCAACTTGGCACAAACGCCAGTGCTCGCCGTGTCATGCGCACCACGGCAGCCAGCGAGCTCGGCATGATTGGCTCGGCCCGCGGCTTGCGAAACAGGCGAAGGGCATCATCAGAATGATCGATGAAAAGATCGGGGCGGGGGGCGATAAGTGACCCTAATCTTAGCGTAGGCAACTCATGTCTTCGGCATATTTGGGATCAGAAGTCGCGGATCAGGATCTAGCGGTGGATTGTCAGACAACGACCTCCGATAATTGGTCAAGTGTCCCACAATACCCACTGGATCAGGGTGGTCCCGTACTGCGCCCATTTCAAAGATTGGGCGCCGATTTTGCCAACAGTGCGGCCTTCGAGCACCTGAGAAATATCGTCCGCCAGTACCCCGACAAGCTTGCAATCAGCGACGGCGCCAATCGTCTGACCTATTCCCAGCTTCTCCGGTCAGTCGAGACGCTGTCCTACCAGATCGCGGCGGCCGTCCCAGATGGACAGGCGATAGGGATTCTTCAGGCCAACTCAGCCTGGTATCCCATCGCCATGCTGGCCAGCATGGCGGCTGGGCGCCCTTCGGTGCCGCTCAACGCACGAGATCCTGGCTCGCGGATTCTTGAAATCGTGGCCGGGGCGCGACTCTCAGCTATTCTGGGCGAGGGCAATGTCCGACCCGAACGTTTGCCTCACCGGGTCAGTTGGATCGATGTGTCGACCAGTGCGGCCTCGCAGGGTGGGCAAGTGCCTCAGTCTTATTCCGCCTCGGTCGATGCGCCCGCCATCGTGCTTTATACATCAGGAAGCACGGGCCGGCCCAAAGGCATCGTTAACAGCCAGCGCAGCTTGCTGTGCCGGGTCCAGCAATATGTCGATGCATGCCACATCAACTCGGATGATGTTTTCCTGCCATTGACCGGACCCGCCACAATCGCCGGGTGCCGGGAGATTCTTGCGGCTCTTCTCACCGGCGCCACCTTGCATCTGGTCGAAGTCGAAGCGGTCGGCTTGCGCGCCGTGCAACGTCTGGTGCGATCCGCGGGCGTGACAATCACCTATCTGGTGCCGGCACTGCTTCGCGCGCTTATGGCAGACGGACCTGCGGAAGCATTTCATTCACTCAGAGTCGCCCGGATCGGTGGCGAGAAGGTGCCGTGGAGCGACATCGCCCTGCTGCGCAAGGCCGTCTCCGATACGTGCCTCATCCAGATCGGTTACTCGTCAACCGAGACCACGGGCTCGCAATGGTTCCTGCCGCGAGACTGGCCGGAGCATGGAGATTCGGTTCCAGTTGGCTGGCTACTGCCTGGCATCACCTTTGCAATTGTCGACAAAACGGGCCGCCGCGTTCAACCAGGCCGCAGCGGAGAGCTTCTGATCAGGAGCCCCTATGTCTTGCTTGGCCATTGGGAGGACGGGGCTGTTGTGCCGACAACATCAGACCCGGACGATCCAAGCCTTCGGATTTTCGCGACGGGTGACCTCGTTAGACTTGATGACCAAGGCCTACTGCACATCGTCGGTCGCAAGGGGCGCCAGGTAAAGATCAATGGTCGACGCGTCGAGCCAGCCGAGCTCGAACGGGTGCTGCGTTGCGCACCCTCTGTTGCGGATGCTGTGGCAATCGTGGCTGCGGCGAATGAGCTTGTCGCCTTTGTTGTTCCTCGGCGCTCGGCCGAAGCGGCCTTTTCAGACGAGCTTCGCCAGCTTGTCAGGTCCAATCTGCCGCCGCCGCTGCGTCCCCTGCGGTTGCACACGATCGCCGAGATGCCGCGTCTGCCGAGCGGCAAAGTCGACATCACGACACTTGCAGACATGGATCTTTCAGCCAGAGAGACGGCAGCGATCGAGCGTCCGCTCGAGCCGCGAGGCAAGCTGACGGCGCAGCAGGTCGTCCAGCGGGCATGGACCAGCATTCTTAATACGCGGGTGGCGGCAGGGCGCTGGGACGACGCCGGAGGAGATTCACTGAAGCTGCTGCACTGCGTCATGGAAATCGAAAGCGCTATCGGGCAGGAACTCGGTCTTGAGGCCTTCACCGTCGGGATGAGCCTGGACGAAATGGTCAAGGCGGTCGTATCTGCACAGGCAGGCGACCAAAGCGCGCGCGCCGAGAAGCACGATCCTCCCATTCTTTTTCTGTTCCCGGGGTCGGTCGGCTATGGCCCGAGCCTTGCTGCCTTTGCAGCAGCGATGGGCAAGGTCACCCGCGTTGCCCCGATCAGGTATCCGGCCCTGGCTCTGATACTGCGCGGGCAAAACAGCCTCGCCGACATGGCCGATGCCGCCGTCGAGCAGATCCGCCGCACTCAACCTTCGGGTAACATACGACTTCTTGGCCATTCGCTCGGCGGCGCTGTTGCTTTCGAAGTGGCGGCGCGGCTGCTGGCCGCGGGGCGAACCATAAAGTTTGTCGGCATACTCGACACCAGCCTCGTCGGCGAGCGAAGCGCCTACTTGGAGACGTTTACGCGCACATTTAATCGAATCCGGACCAACCGCGTATCCGCTTACCGGATGGCTTGCCGCGCCCTCGCGAAAGTCGCCGTGAAAATGGGGCGAGAGGCGCAACTGGTCCGGTTTCTCGATCGCTACGCTCAGGGACAATTCAATGCGACGAGCTTTAGAACCAAACTGGAACTGCAGGAGGTTTTGCGGGCACGGGCCTTCTTCCAATGGCTGACAGAGCCGAAGCCGGCGCTGCCGATCACCGGCACCCTGTTTCGCTGTGCTCGACCCGGAATGACTCTGGCCATCGGCTGGGATCGCGTTTTCGCCCATCTGGACGTGATTCCGATCGTCGGCACCCATATCGACCTGGTCATAGAGCCTCACCTCGCCACCAACCGTCCCCTTATCGAGAAAGCGGTGGCGCAAACCTATTCGCCAACCGAGTCTCGCAAACTGGAGTACAAGCCATCGACCTGATCTCAACATTCGGCAAGGACGCGCTGGTGCTCGAGGCTGGCGCGGAAGTCGATCGTATCGTCCAGATCTTGCGCCAGCAGGTCTTTGGCACGCTGCGACGTCGAGGGGTGGTTGTCGGCCTCTCAGGCGGCATCGACAGCTCAGTCGTCGCGGCGTTGTGTGCTCGCGCCTTTGGAAAAGACAAGGTCCTCGGGATATTCATGCCGGAGCGCCATTCCTCCGGCGACTCGCTAAGGCTCGGCCGCACCGTCGCCGCGCAGCTTGCTATCGATACGGTCCTGGAGGATATAACGCCGGCCCTGGAAGCGATCGGCGCCTATAGACGGCAGATCGAAGCAATCAAGACTGTCGTTCCCGAATATGGGGACGGCTGGAAATGCAAGCTGGTGCTCGCCTCGGTTCTCGAGAGCAACGGTCTCAACATCACGCGCCTCACGGTTCAGGACCCCGAGGGCAGGACCGACACGGTGCGTCTGCCGTCGGCAGCCTATCTGCAGATCGTCGCGGCAACCAATTACAAGCAGCGCCTGCGGAAGATGACCGAATACTACCATGCCGACCGCCTCAACTACGCGGTAGCGGGCACGCCGAACCGCCTGGAGTACGACCAGGGCTTCTTCGTCAAGCAAGGCGACGGAATTGCCGACCTGATGCCAATCGTCCACCTCTACAAGACCCAGGTCTATCAATTGGCGGAATATCTTGGGGTGGAGGAAGAGGTCCGGCGAAGACCGCCCACCACGGACACCTTCTCGATGCCGCAGAGTCAGGAGGAGTTCTACTTCGCGCTGCCTTATTATTTGATGGATCTGTGCCTCTACGGCTTGAACCACGGGATAGCCAGCGAAGAGATCGCTGAGGCAACCGGCCTCACCGAGGCGCAGGTCCAGAAGGTTTTCAAGGATATCGACAGCAAGCGGCGCGCCGCACGTTATCTTCACGCGCGGCCGTTGGTGTCCTCTTCAATGGGCGAGGGCTAGGCGATGTGCGGCATCGCCGGAATTGTGTCGCTGAGCGCCGCAGCGGCGTCCCCTTCCCGGGATGCGCTGATACGTATGGCGGGCGCGCTGGCGCATCGCGGCCCGGACGAGCGCGGCCTTTACCGGGACAGACGTGCAGGATTGGCGCATGCCCGCCTGTCCGTCATCGATCTCGCAAGCGGCCAGCAGCCACTCGCCGGCGCGGACGACACAATGTGGATCGTCTTCAACGGCGAAATCTTCAATTACGTCGAGCTGCGACAAGACCTGGCCGCGCTCGGTTATCGCTTCCGCACACGCAGCGACACCGAGGTCATCGTCCATGCCTATCATGCCTGGGGCGAGGCCGCCTTCGAGCGAATGAATGGGCAGTGGGCAGTCGCCATCTGGGACTCCGTGGCTGGTCGTCTCGTCTTGTCGCGGGATCGGTTCGGCATCTGCCCGCTGCACTTTTGCGAGCATGGCGGACGGCTTTACTTCGCCAGCGAGGTGAAGGCCATTTTCGCGGCCGATGCGGACATACCCCGCGCGTTCGATCCAGCCGGCATCGATCAGACTTTTACTCTTTGGACTGTCGCGCCGCCACAAGGCGTGTTTGGAGGAGTAAGCGAACTCACGCCTGGGCATGTCCGCATTTATGACCGCGGCGTCGTTCGCGAGCGGGCTTTTTGGAAGCCTGCCTATCCAGAGGTTGACGGGCCTGGCGATGATGAATTCAGCGGCTCGCTTGATGACGCGGTGGAGGAAGTGCGCAGCGCCTTGGAGACCGCGACGGCGCTCAGGATAGTACGCGCCGACGTGCCGGTTGGCTGCTATTTGTCCGGCGGGCTCGACAGCTCACTGGTCGCCACGCTGGGGAGACGCTTCGCGGGCGAGCGCTTCCAGACTTTCTCGCTGCGTTTTGCCGACGCCGAATATGATGAGACGCATTTCCAGCGCCTGGTTGCCGGCGTGGCCGGCAGCGACCATCATGAGGTGGTTGTTTCGCGCAGCGATATCGCTGGCATCTTCCCTGAGGTTATCTACCATGCCGAGCGGCCAATCCTAAGAACCGCGCCGGCGCCGCTGTTCCTGCTCTCGAGACTGGTGCGCCAGCATGGCATCAAGGTCGTGCTGACCGGCGAAGGGGCCGACGAAATGTTCGCCGGCTACGATTTGTTCCGCGAAGGCAAGGTCCGCCGCTTCTGGGGACGCCAGCCCGCCTCGAAGCGACGCTCCCGTTTGCTGGAGCGCCTCTATCCCTATCTCAGCCGCTCGCCGGTACAGCAGCAAGCTATGGCACGCCAGTTCTTCGGGCGCGACATCCACGCCTGTGGTGCGCCTGGTTTTGCGCATGGCACGCGCTGGCGTACCACAAGCGCCATCAAGCGGCTGTTTTCGCCAGACATGCGCGCCCAAACGGAGCGCCATAACGCCGTGTCCGAGCTGCTTGCCCGCCTGCCGTCGGAGTTTTCGCGATGGGGCTCTCTTGCGCAGGACCAGTATATCGAGATCCAGACGCTGATGTCGGGCTACCTGCTGTCCTCACAAGGGGACAGGATGCTCATGGCTCATTCCGTCGAGGGGCGCTTCCCGTTCCTCGACCATGAACTCGTGAGGCTCGCGAATTCGCTTCCGGCCGCCTACAAGCTGCGCGTGCTCGACGAAAAGCATGTGCTGAAACGTGTAGCGCAACCGATCGTGCCGTCGGAAATCGTCACCCGCAAGAAACAGCCTTACCGGGCCCCCAACGCGCTTTGCTTCGTCGCAGATGGCGCTCCGGTCTACATTCGCGAAGCACTTTCGGAGGCGGCGCTGCGCGAAGCGAACGTCTTCGATCCCAAATCGGTTACCCGGCTCCTGAGCAAGTGCCAAGCCAGCGCCGGCGGCGGCGACCTGTCCAACTCCGACAATATGGCGCTGGTCGGAGTGCTGTCGACGCAGCTTCTCCATCGGCAATTTATCGCGAGCCGTCCAAGTGGGGCTCGCACGCTCAAGCTCAGCATCGATATCGACCGCGAGCATCGTGAAGAGGTGCTCGCATGATGCATGGCGCCGTACCCCTCCTGCACGACTATCTCACCAACTCTGCCAGCCGGCTCGGCGCCAAGGTGGCCCTGGTGTGCGGCAATCAACGTGTCACCTATGGCGATCTCGACATGCGCTCGAACGCCATAGCGCACCATTTGACCGAGGCTGGAATTGCGCGTGGCGATCGAGTGGTGATCTTCGCCGACAACACTGTCGAGGCCGTCGTCGCTTTCTGGGCGGTGCTCAAGGCCAACGCCGTGGTGTGCATCGTCAATCCGCTCACCAAAAGCGACAAGCTCGATTATTTGCTCAACGATTGCCGCCCGACGGCACTGATCACCGACAAACACCTGCACTCGATTTTCAGGGATCCGGCGCGGAATTGCCCATCGTTGCGCCGCATGATCGTCTCCGGGCCGATCGAACGCAACGACCTGCAAGAACTTCCGCATGCTGTGCGCTGGGATACTGCGGTCGCGGCAGCCCGCAGCACGCCGCCCGCGCGCCGCTGCATCGACATCGATCTCGCTGCGATCATTTATACGTCCGGCTCGACGGGCGAGCCCAAGGGCGTGATGCTGACGCATCGAAACATGATCGCCGCATGCGCCTCGATTTCCTCGTACCTGGCGCTTGCCGAAGACGAGGTGATCCTCAATGTCCTGCCGCTCGCCTTCGACTACGGTCTTTACCAGATGATCATGGCGTTCGGCGCGGGCGCCCGGCTGGTGCTTGAGCGCTCGTTCGCCTTCCCGGCGCAGATCCTTGGGCTGATCAAGCAAGAAAGGGTGACGGGCTTTCCCGGCGTACCGACCATCTTTGCCGCACTCGGGGAGCTCAAGTCTCTGAGGGATCAGGATTTTTCGAGCATTCGCTATGTCACCAACACTGCGGCCGCCCTGCCGCTCAAGCACATTCTCCTGCTGCAGGAGCTGTTTTCTGGCGCCCGTATCTATTCGATGTACGGCCTTACCGAATGCAAGCGCTGCACCTACCTGCCGCCGGACGATCTGGAGCGAAAGCCGTTGAGCGTCGGCATCGCCATCCCCAACACGGAAATGTGGATTGTCGACGAGCATGACAGGCGGGTCGGACCCGGCGTCGTTGGTCAGCTCGTCATCCGCGGAGCGACGGTGATGAAGGGCTATTGGGGCAAGCCGGAGGCGACAGCCAGAAAGCTCAAACCCGGACCGCTGCCGGGTGAGCAGGTCCTGTACACCGGCGACTACTGCCGGATGGACGCCGAGGGCTATCTCTACTTTGTCGGTCGCGGCGACGAGATCATAAAATCGCGCGGAGAGAAGATAGCGCCGAAGGAGGTGGAAAACGCGTTGATGAACATTGCCGGCGTACGGGAAGCCGCGGTCATCGGCGTTCCGGACGAGATGCTCGGGCAAGCAGTGAAGGCGTTTGTCGTGATGGAGCAGGGAAGCATGCTCGGCGAAAAGCAGTTGCAGAAAGAGTGCCAGAGACGGCTGGAAAACTTCATGGTTCCGAAGTCCATCGTCATCGTACCCAGTCTGCCGATGACCGACACGGGCAAACTCAAAAAAACGGCCCTGTCATGAGTCGGCACCAAAGCGAAGTTGATCAGCATTCATCTTTTGTACCGGAGGCGAAATCAATGTTATCTACCAAGGATAGAACCGATACCTTCAGTGAACAAATTCGCGCTTTCCTGGCCTCGAATTTCTATATAGCCGATCCGGACAGTCTGGAGAGCGACACCTCGCTTCTCGACCAGGGCATCGTGGACTCGACGGGGGTGCTCGAGGTTATCGGCTTCATCGAGGAGACCTTCGGCATCACGGTCGAAGACAGCGAGCTGCTGCCCGAGAACCTCGATTCCATCCAGGGAATTGCGCGATACGTCATGCGCAAGAGAAACTGATTGCCGAAAGCCCGCAGCTCTGTTTCAAATCCCCGGCTGTTTTAAGCCGCGACAGTGCGTCTGAAGCCTGCCGCGACTGTGGCGCTTATGCCTGCGCCTTTGTATGTGCCACAACCACCCGGCCCTCGCCGGCTGGATTGGTGACTGCCCGGATACTCTCATAGACCTTGGAACGCTCGAGCAAACTCATGACCTGCCGGTCCTGGCCAAGGCCGACCTCGAAAAGCAGGATGCCTCCGCGCCGCAAATAACGCGGCGCCTCCTTCAGCACCCGCATGTGGATGCTCAGGCCGTAGGGGCCGGCTGCGAATGCTTCACGCGGCTCGAGTTCGACCAGATGCGAACGGTCGCCCTCGAGCCGTTTTTCCGAAATGTAGGGCGGGTTGCAAACGACCACATCGATCGTCCCGTCAAGCTCCAGGCCGGAGAAGGCGCTGAACAAGTCGCCCTGAAGCACTGTTACCCGCTCCTCCATATCAAGATGGATGACGTTGCGGCGCGCGACCTGCACGCATCCGTCGGTAAGATCGCTTGCCCACACGCGCGCGGTGGGGGCGTGGTGCGCGATGGCGCATGCCAGATTGCCCGCCCCACAGCACATGTCGACAACGCGAGGTACCGGCAAGTTCAGTTGGCTCAGAACATCGAGAGCGGCGTTGCCGAGCAGTTCCGTTTCCGGTCGAGGAACAAGCGCACCGGGCGAGACGAGCAGCTGCAGTCCCATGAAGGTGCTGCGGCCCCTGCCATAGGCATCGGCGACATTGATCTCTTCGCTCACGACACTCACCTCCCGTTTTATCCGGCGTTGGTGGCCGACAATGGCGCACCGATAAAGTGTATCTTAAAACCGCTTAACTCTCGATCGACAAAATCAAAACCCAATCCCGCCTCAGACGCTTTGAAGCCCTGATGCTACAAAGATGACCATAAGCTTCTGCGCCGTGTCATGATTAGGAATATCTCCTTACTCGAGCCGGTTATCCCCAGGCTGGCGAGCCAGTTGCCGAATTCTCAGCCTGGCGTCACGATTTTGCTACATTTTAATCAAAGAAGGCACATATGTAAGCAATTCGTAATGTTCCAGCAGCGGGGCGGAGCTGCTGCTTCCCGGAAGGTTAAAGTTTGTCCCTCATCGAAAGAATCGACGAGATTGCGCGGCAATTTCGCGTCAACGAGCGCGCATCATGAAGTCGACCAAAGAGCGCTCGCTCGATCTACGCTCCGCAATGTTTGGCTGTGTGCACGGCCTCGTCGGCGTAGGCGTTTTCTCCGCATTGATAAATATCCTCGCCTTGACCGGCTCCGTCTACATGCTCCAGGTCTACGACCGCGTGCTGCCTTCGCAGAGCGTGCCGACTCTTATCGGATTTACCGTCGGGATGCTGGGACTTTACGCGGCCTATGGGCTCCTCGATTTCGTGAGGCTTCGCCTGTTGGTCCGCATCGGCAGCCGCCTGCATAAAAATCTGCAGCAAAAGGCGTTTGCAGCCTCGCTTTCCCTGCCCCTGGTCGCCGGGCCGGATGCGAACCGGATACACCCGCTTCGTGATCTGGACCAGCTACGTGGCTTTCTTTCCGGGCTGGGGCCGACGGTCTTATTCGATGCTCCCTGGATACCATTTTATATGGTGGTCATCTATCTGCTGCACCCCGCCCTTGGCGTGCTGGCAACGCTCGGTGCATGCGCCGTTGTTTTTTTGACGGTGGTTGCCGAGATCATCGGCCGCAAACCTGCGGCTCGTGCATCTGAAACACTCGTCGCGCAGCGGCTGCTGGCCGATTCCGGCCGCCGCAATGCAGAGGTCGTTCAGGCGATGGGCCTGTCTGCTCCGCTTAGCCGGCGCTGGAACGAGGTCAGTCATCTTTATCTGAAGAACCAGGAACGGCTTTCGGACGTCGTCGGCGCAGCGAGCTCACTGTCGAAGACGCTGCGAATGGCCTTGCAATCATGTGTGCTGGGGCTTGGTGCCTACCTTGTGATCGGGGGCGAGGCCTCGCCCGGCGTGATCATTGCATCGTCCATTTTGCTGGGCCGCTCACTAGCGCCGGTCGATGTGGCCATCGCAAACTGGAGAGGGTTTCTGGCAACCCGCAAGAGCTATTCCGAGCTGGCGGCAGCGCTGGATGCCTTTGTTAGCCAGCAAGAGACAATGGAACTGCCGCGCCCAAAGGCGGAGCTTGCGGTCGAAGATTTGACTGTCGCGCCACCAAGCCTGCAGAAGCCAACCATCTTCAATGTAAGCTTCCGCTTGGCAAGAGGCGCAGGGTTGGCGGTCGTCGGCCCGAGCGGCTCCGGCAAGACCACGCTCGTGCGCGCTTTGGTCGGGGCGTGGAAGCCGCTTCGTGGCACGGTAAGATTGGACGGCGCCTCGCTCGATCAGTGGAACTCAGAACTGCTCGGCATTCATATTGGCTACCTGCCACAGGACGTTGAGCTGTTCGACGGGACGATCGCCGATAACATTTCGAGGTTCGGTGGCAAAAGCGACGCAAAAGGCGTGCTGGCAGCTGCCAAGGCTGCGGGCGTGGACAAGATGATCATGCGTCTTCCGCAGGGTTTTCAAACACGCATCGGAGAAGGCGGCGCGGCCCTTTCGGCTGGGCAGAGGCAGCTCGTCGGGCTTGCCAGGGCACTTTACGGCGATCCCTTCCTCGTCGTTCTTGACGAACCAAATTCCAATCTGGACGCAGACGGCGATGCTGCTTTGGCCGGCGCAATCCTGGCTGTGCGTCAGCGCGGCGGTATCGTGATCGTCGTTGCGCATCGCCCCTCCGCTCTCGTCAACATCGATCAGGTACTCGTCCTGTCGAACGGGATGCTCCATTCGTTCGGCTCGCGCGAAGACGTTCTGGCAAATGTGGTCCGGCCCTTCCCGCGTCCGGACAAGCCAAACATTGTCGTTCCGCTGCAGCACGGTGCAAGCGGGCATGCGTGAGGTATTGCTTAGTGTCTAACGTGACCATGTCGTCATATGCTGCGGTTGGCGGCGAAGGCCAGCCGACCGGGGCGAAGCCGGAGTCGGATGGCATTCGAGCCAATCTACCCTGGGGTAATCTGGTCCGGAGCCTGGCAACAAATTGTCGTTCCGCCGCGCAAAGGTGCGGCCGAGCATATGCGAGGTATCGCTCCACTGTTACCGTGTCGTCATACGTCGCCGCCGGCGGTGAGAGCCGTTCGTTGGAGACGAAGCCAGATCCGGATGGCATCCGGGCCAATCTGCTCCTGGGCCTGGCAACCAGCTTGCTGTTGGTCTTTGGCGGAGGGCTCTGGTTGGGATTGACCAAGATTGCCGGCGCGGTGATTGCGCCTGCGACTGTGGTGGTCGAAAGCAACATAAAAAAAGTGCAGCATCAAACCGGCGGCACCATCGGCGGAATCTTCGCGCAGGACGGCGATCATGTGAAGGCCGGCGACGTGTTGGTCAGGCTGGACAACACCTTGACCCGAGCAAACCTGCAGATAATCACCGAGGACCTCAATCGCGCCACCATTCGTCTGGCCCGACTGGAGGCCGAGCGCCAGGGTCTGCCGGAAATGCAGATCCCGCCCGACCTTCGCGCTCAAATGGGTGATCCGCAAGTGGCGGCACTTGTCAGTGGCGAGCGTGCCTTGTTTGAAAGCCGTGCTGCGGCGCTGGCTGGCCAGAAAGCCCAATTGCAAAGCCGCTCGAAGCAGCTGGAACGTCAGATCGATGGCCTCAAATCGCAGCAGTCTGCGACGGACGAGTCTCTGGATCTGCTGACCAAGAACCTTGCAGATGTCGAATCTCTCTATGCAAAGAAGTTGGTGTCCAAGGAGAGGTTGAGCAATGTCAGCCTGGAGAAGACCCGGACTCGCGGCGAATCGGGACGCCTTGTCGCGGCGATAGCGGAGGTACAGGCTCACATCAGTGAAACGGACCTGCAGGTGCTTCAGCTCGACGAACAAATGCGGAGCGACGTGACCAACGAACTTCGCGAAACGGAAGCCAAGCAGACCGAACTCAGTGAGCGCAAGGTGGTGGCCGAAGACGAACTCGGCAGGACAGACATTCGTGCCCCGCAGTCGGGCACGGTACAAGAATCCTCGGTCCACACCGTCGGAGGCGTAATTGGCGCCGGAGAGGTGCTCATGATGATTGTGCCCGATTCCGACAACCTTGTCGTCGACGCTTCCATTCCTCCGTCGCGTATCGATGAGATTCATCCCGGACAGCAGGTATCGATCCGCTTTCCGGCGTTCGACGCCGGCACCACACCTGCTTGCGAAGGCTCGGTCAAGCGCGTCTCAGCGGATCTGATCAAGGATCAGCAACGCCAGCTTTCCTATTTTTCGGCTCGCATCGACGTCGAGAATGAAGCGACCTGCCTGACTGGAGAGAAAATACTCAAACCCGGCATGCCCGCCGAAGTCCACATAAGAACCGACGAGCGCAGTGTCTGGTCCTACTTGATGAAGCCTCTTACCGACCAGTTCTCCAGGGCCTTCAGGCAGTAAGGAGGCTGCCACACTCTCAACCGGCAGCCCGGCCGATTCATCGGGTCGCCGCGTTTTCGAGAGCGCTGCTGAACCTGACCTCGATCGTGTCTCCCGGCATGACCTCGGTGTCTTCTTGGACAAGCTGTTTCCGCCATTCTTCGCCGAGCTTGCGAATGATCGTTACCTCGGCCTGGATCCTTTCGCCGGCAACCGGCAACGGCAGGGCGGCCGCTCCCGTGGGCTGCAACTTCTGGCTGGCGGCGCGAAGTCTTGCGCTGACGTCGGCAAGGCGCACGTTGGTATCCTTCAGCTCGGTCAACAGACCGATCCTTCTTTGGTTGTCATTGCGTTCGCGCTGTCTGGCAAAATCGTCCTGCTGACGTCGTGCTCTCATAAGTTCAACCGAGGTTTCGAGTGCCCGGCTGGAAGAGAGCACCAAAGCGCGCCGGACGTCGGCGAGCCGGGTATTGGTTAGATTTCCCGACTCAAACGCTTTCCTTACGCGCGCCAGTTCGTCTTCGTCCGCCTTCACCCCATCCGCTTCGGCCCGCTCGCGCTCGAGCAAGGTCTCGGTTTGCGCTGCAGCATCCTTGCCACTTTTGTCGAGAAAGCTCTGCTCTTTCTGGAAATTGTCCAACGAGAGCTTCAGCCCTTCTGCTTCGGCCTGCGCGATCGCCGACGCAAAACCTGCCGACAACGGCGACCCTTGTGGTGGCTGCATGTCGAAAGTCGACTTACCCTGAAGTTCGGCGCGCAGACGGGCGCTGTGAAAATAGTCTCTCGTGTATTCCCCCCAAAGCGACTCATAATCGCGCCGCAGATCCACCGGATCGGGGCCAACCTGGTTTGCCCGGGACCGCAAAAGGCTGAAGCCACCTGACACCGCAATCGCCTGCCGCACGGTCATCAGCGGGCGATAGGCCTGCTGTCCGGGAGTGAGCACGTCGCCAGTCACATAGATCGGCCTGTACTCTGCAACCACGGCGGTCACGTCTGTCGGCTTGATGACGATCATTTGCTCCCGCCCGTCAGGCAGCCGCTGGTGGAATATCTTGGTTGGCAAGATCGTCTGCATGCGTGTCTGCAGTTCGGCCGGAGTCAGGCCGCCAACCGAAACCATCCCGACTTCGGGAAGCGCGATCGTGCCGTCCATCTGGACCACCGCACGTTGCGTTCGCTCGGAGATGGAGGCAATTCCTATCTCGACGGTATCGCCGGCGGAAAGTCGATAAGCAACCCGTGCTTCCGCCGCAGCGGCCGTTTCCATCGCGGCTAGCATGCCGAGCACGACAAGAAGGATTCGATTAACGAGGACCATTGGCGGCAATCTCCTTCTGGTTCGACCGCGACTCTTCCGGCCAATCGAGACGGGTGATGAATTCGTAGACTGGCCCGCCAGGCACGCCCCAGTTGCTCGACCAGATCACCTGTGAGCCGTCGGGGGACGGCGAGGCATGGGTTTCGCTCCAATAGTCGGACGGGACGTTGTGGGTTTGCGTGACTCGTCGAACCTCACCGCTGCCGTCGAGGCGCAGCGCGATCACCTCTCGCGCATATGGCGCCCAGTCGCGATTGGCAGATATCTCATCGGGATTGCCGCCATAGCTCACGAACACCCAGCCGCTCCTGTCCAGTGCCCGCGCGGACGCATGCTCCGCTTCGCCAAATTTCATAAGCGAGGTGACCTTCCCGTCAATCAGTCTCCTTTTGATGACGTGATATTTGTCAGGGTCGGATTTGCTGATGCCCACGAAAACTTCGCTACCGTCATCATCGACCGTCATATCGCCATGGCCGGGCCGATGATGGTCCGTCCACCTCTGCCGCAACGTCCCGTCGACGGAGAAAATAGCTCGCTGTTCTGTGTCTTCGTTCACGTTCTGAAAGCACAGGATGTTCGCTCCCAGCGGGGAGATCGAGCAGGCGCTGACCGTTCCGGCAAGCTGGGCAAGATCGATGTCAGGAAATTTCCGGCGCTGCTTGAGATCATAGGCAAAGGCAACCATCGCACCATCCCCACGGATCGCGCGCACTGCTATGCGGTCGCCGTCGCGGCTAGGATTGCCTTTGGACGGACCGAACTGAAGATCATGGTAATTCGGCGACACGAACAGCACGTCTTCGCGATTGGTCCGTGGCGCCCAGGTCGAAATTTTCCGGTCCTGAACGCAAATCATCAGATCGGGATTTTGCGGATGCCATTCGCATTCAGCCGATCGAGCGCGACGGAAAAGCGGGACATAGGTGTGCCCGTCGAAAAAGCACATGCCATTGCAGCCGTTGGTGATGACGAGGAGGCTCTGGTCTGAATTCCATGCCTGGGAGCTGGAATAACGGTGGCTGCAAAATTTCTTCTCGCATACGACGCCATTGCCAAGAGCGCCAGGCTTGGTGATGCGCATGAAAACTGTCCCGAAGGCTGGATCCGTCGCGGGTTGGAGATAATCGGGCAGATCCATCATCACTGGCGCGACAAACTGTGTCGGCGCGCTGTCTTGCCGGCCGCTGGCCGTGGACAAATCCAACGACAAGGCAGCCGCAATCAACAGCGGAGCCAACCCACGCGGGCGAAAGGTCATGTCATGTAGCCCATTTCGTGTCGCACCCGGCCTTCGCTGAGGCGCCCTTGCCACCATCCGATGGTCCGCTCCAAGCCTTCGCGCAGGCTGGTCTGGGCGCGCCATCCAGTCTTGCTTTCGAGGAGCGAAGAATCGGCCAGCAAGGCACGCACCTCGGAATTCTGCGGCCGCAGCCGGCGCTCGTCGCGGTGAATTGGTTTCTTGCAGCCACTCAACTCGATCACCAGATCCAATATGTCCGAGATCGTCACAGCGCGCTGGCTTCCGGCGTTGTAGGCATGGCCAAATTCGAGCTCGGCCGAACCTGCGGTCAAAAACGCCGCCGCGGTGTCTTCCACGAAAGTAAGGTCGCGGATCGGGCTTGTGTCTCCCACCATGATCGCAGGGCATTTTTTATCGAGAGCCTGACGTATGATGGTCGGTACGATGGCCCGCTCACTTTGGCGTGGGCCGTACGTATTGAAGGGCCGCATGATAACCACGGGAATGTCGAACGATCTGGCGTAGGACTCCGCCATCATGTCCGCACCGATCTTGGATGCCGAATACGGTGACTGTCCCTGCAATGGGTGGGACTCGCTGATAGGCATTGTCAGCGCGGTGCCATAAACCTCGCTTGTCGAGGTGTGCACCACACGCTCTGTCTCCCATTGGCGCGCCGCTTCGAGGACGTTGACCGTGCCCAGGATGTTGGTTTCCACATAGGACTGGGCGGCGGCATACGAATACGGGATAGCGATCAGTGCGGCGAGATGAAACACGACCGCCTGGCCGCGCACGATCCGATTAACGAACGCGCTGTCGCGAACATCGCCGCGGATGAGGTTCAACTGGCTTCGTATAGTGTCCGGTAAATCGTCCAGCCAGCCGTGGCTGTCGAAGGAATTGTAGAGAGCCACCGCGGTGACGTCGGCACCGCTGCGGACGAGCGCCTCGGTGAGATGCGAACCGATGAACCCATCGGCACCCGTAACCAGAACTTTCCTGCCCTTGTATGCCATGACCCAAGCGTTCCCCCTATGACGTGAGGCACTGACTTTGCAAATCCACGAGAGCGCCGATGTCCCATCTGCTCTCAAGTTTCGATCGGCGGCGGCGAAACGACGCCAAGCACCGCCAGCAGGCCGCGCACCATCCAGACGACATCGGAGACGATCGTGCGTTGCGGATAATAGGAAAGGTCAAGCCTGGCTTTGGCCGGAAACAAGACCTCACGGTAGAACAGTAACGGGTCCACGGATCGCGGATAAAAATGCGCTTCATTCCGGAAGAGAACCTGGGCTGGACCAAGCAAGCCTGGCTTGTATTGTAAAATACCCTCGAAGCCCCCGCGAAAACAATCGGCGAAGACAAGGCTCTCCGGGCGCGGCCCGACGATTGCCATCTCGCCCCTGAAGACGTTCCAAAGCTGCGGCAGCTCGTCGAACTTGGTGACGGCGAGGAACCGTCCTACCGGCGTCATGCGGCTGTCATCGGCCATGGTCAGCGCCAAGCCACCGGGATCGCATTTTACGCTGAACTTGCGGAACTTGTACATGCGGAATGGGCGAGCACCGGCCCCGACGCGGGTCTGCGTAAAGAAGATGGGCCGACCGCCTTCCAGCAGCAGCGCCACGGCAATCAGCAACATCAGCGGAGCAAAGACGATCGCCGCGGCCGCAGCAATGACGAGATCAATTGCTCGTCTCACAGTCCCATGGGCGGCACTTGAGACGTTAGGCCGGTGAATGGCTACGTCCAGGGCATTCATGCGGCTGTTCCTGTCTGAGCGCAACCGCTAACCGCTGCGGCAAGAGCGACAACCACCGTTTCGACCAAAGGTGCCGTGACCTGCGGATGCAGCGGTACCGTCAGCTCGCGCTGCGCGAAATCTTCGGTGCGCGGCAAATGAGTATCGGGGATAAGCTCACGATAGAGCGTCATCTGGTGCACCGGCGGGTAGTGGATAGTGGTTTGTATCCCTTGCGCGCGCAGTGCGTCGATGACGTCTTGCCTGTCGGCGTAACGTGGCAAAAGGATAGGCATGATGTGGTAGGCCGACGTCCGCGGCTCGTGGAACGGGATGGTCACGGCCGGACAATGCTTGGCTATGAGACGGCGATACAGCATGACCAGGATACGCCTGATCTCATTCCACTCCTGCAAATTTTGCAGCTGGACGAGTCCGATCGCAGCCCGCAATTCATCCATGCGATAGTTGAATCCGAGCATGGTGACATCATACTGAGGGGTGCGGCTGTTCAGCCTTTGACGTGTCCCGGTGGTCATCCCATGTCCACGCGCCTGGCGGATTGTCTCGAGCAGACCGGCATCCCTGGCGATCACAGCCCCGCCTTCCGCCGTGGTCATGTTCTTGTTGCCGTAGAAGCTGAAGGCGGCCGCGGCACCAAATGTCCCCACCTCCTTCAAGCCCGGCGCATGCGCCGCGTCCTCGACGATATGCAGCCCCCGGGCACGGGCGAACCTCTGCCATTGTTCCCGATCGGCGAGGTAGCCGGCGAAATGGACGAGAATGATTGCCTTGGTGCGGGTCGTGCATTTCGCTTCGGCTTCCACGATCGACATCAGCGGCACGTCGGCTGACTCGATGTCCACGAAGACCGGTGTCGCACCGACATAGAGGACCGCATTTGCGGTCGCCACGAAAGTCAAGGATGGCACCAGCACCTCGTCGCCCGGTCCGATGCCAAGTGCGTGCAAAATGAGATGAAGCGCTGCCGTACAAGAACCGACCGCGACGCAATCCTCCGCACCATGGACGTCGGCAAAAGCTTGTTCGAAGGCTCGTACCTGCTCCCCCATTGTCAGCCAGCCGCTGTCGATGACCTTGGTCAAAGCAGTCTTTTCCGGCACACCCAGGATCGGGGCACTGACCAAGAGCATCACAACCTCCTAGACTGATAATTGTGGGAACCGAGCTCGTGACTTCATCATGCAGCCGTCGCGGTGACCTCGATCGAGGCCGATTGGTCTTCCCAGGAAATGGTCTGTGCGTTCTGGAAGTCGTCGACGCGCCCGATATCGAGCCAGAGACCCTCATGCTTGTACACGTGCACGGTTGTGCCGTTCTGCATCATCTGCAGCATCAGGTCGTCGAACCCAAAGGGTATGCCGGATGGGATAAACTGCAGAACGTCCGGGTTCATGCAGTAAATTCCCATGCTGACCAGATGCGAGAGGGTCGGCTTCTCGCGAAAGACCTGCACGGTATTGTCGACTTCGTCGATGACGCCGAAATCCATCTTGATCAGACGACAGGCTGTTGCGATCGTCACCGGATCGGTGTGCTTACGGTGCGCTGCTACAAATCGACTGAGGCTTAGATCCGTAAGGACGTCGCCATTGAGAACGATAAACGGCTCCGTCAGTTCATCCCTGATCAAAGACAGTGGCCCGATGGTGCCAAGCGGCTCCATCTCCTGCGTATATCGAATTTTCAGGTTCCACTGCGAGCCATCTCCACACACGGTGCGGATCAAGTGGCCGAGATACCCGGTTGTAATATAGACTTCCTGAATACCGTTGCGTCGCAACCATTTCAGAAGCATCTCGAGAACCGGCCGTGCGCCGATCGGCATGAGCGGCTTCGGCAAGACCGAAGTGAAGGGGCGGAGGCGTGTTCCCATTCCTCCACATTGAATCACCGCTTTCATCCTGGTCCTCCCTTGTTCATTCGGCCTGAACGCTATCGTCACGGGCCGGCTATCCTGCCTTGGTCAGCACCCGGGAAACACGTTCTTTGCCCCTCCGAAGAACCGGTGAGATTTCCCGCAGAAGACCGGTGAGATTTCCCCACCGATCCCTGATCCGGACATTGCATCTGGATGGTATGTGGCCGTCGGGGTGGATGTCGTCGTGCATTCGAATGGTAACAATTCGGCCGTTTTGCTGTTCTATATCTTTGGATCTATGGCAGTGCTGAATGACCAGCCGGTCTGTCAGCTTTCCAAAAGGTCAGAACGTATGTTCGACGACGTTCGGCGGGTTCGCTCACAAGGGGCAAAAAAAAGAGGAGCGTTTCCCGTTATTTAAGATTATATTAGAAATTCGGCGTTTGTGGTGTTGGGGGTGCCGCGGCGTCGGCTGGATGAATCGACGAGTGAATGGCTACGACTTCAGGCCCATCACCGTTCAATCCATTCAGATACGCGTTGGGGTAGTTCAATGTATCGAATCGTCATCGCCGACGATCACGGCTTGTATCGTCGCGGCTTGCGATTGGCACTGACCGCAGGCATTCCAGGTGTAGAGATATTTGAAGCGTCTTGTTTCGACGCGGTGCTCAGTTTGCTGGCGGAGCAATCGTTCGTGGATCTCGCGATCCTGGATCTGAATATGCCAGGCCTGTTCAATCAAGAAGTGCTCGGCGGGATCCTGTCCGCCTATCCGGATACGCGATTTGCGATCGTTTCCGGAAACGATTCACGCTCGGAAATACTCACGGCTCTGTCGATCGGGCTTCACGGTTACATCGTAAAGTCGCAGACGGACGAAGAGGTTGTTTTGGCCGTCAATGAAATCCTCTCCGGGCGCATCTATGTTCCCGCACTTCTGTCACGCTCGGGTGCAACGCAAGCAACCCACGCGCATACCCACTCCGAGAAGGGCCCACAGCGACGTACCGCTGGCGTCAACCTTGGCAGGCTGACCTCGAGGCAAAAGGAAGTCCTCAAGCTGATGGCGGAAGGCTATTCAAACAAGGAAATTGCGCGCGATCTGGAAATCGCGGAGGCGACCACGAAAATCCACGCTGCTGCGGTTCTGCGTGAATTGGGGGTACGCAATCGGACCGAGGCTGCCGTTATGCTGAAGACTTGGCTTTCGAGACATGCCAGCTAGAGCGCCGCGCGTCCTTTTGGACGTGCAACGGCATCCCATGACTCCTCACGCATATTACTGCATATCCCAAAGCCACGGCGCAGCTTTGGGCCAACGACATTCTTGGAAAGAACACTGCCCATCTCAAAGGCCGCTCAGCGCCACCCGCCTTTAGATATCTGCTTCCGATTGTAGCACTGCACTACAATCCGATTTCCTTGCGCGACAGCCGCAGCGAATACCGCAACCCTTGGTCCGATATTTCCAGCCTGGGAGAGTGACCGACAAGCGGCGCTCCATCCACTCCGATTATCATGGAACCGAAGCCATGACGGACTACACTTGAGGTCCGCCGCCGCCCCGATTCCACCCACTCGAACACGACATCGCTGCCTGTGTCTTCAGCTGCGAACGTCCAGCTTACGTCGATCCGGCCTTTTGAATCGCCAAGCGCTCCGTATTTCATGGAATTGGTGGCAAGCTCGTGAACGATCATTGCAAAACTCTCGGCGGCGCCTCCCGATATCGCCACGGACGGACCGCTGACCGATATGGCGCGTGTCCCCATATAAGGGTGCAACTCTTGCGCAACGAGATCGTTTATCGCCCCCGATACGCTGCCGTTGCGTGAAAGAAGCAAATGGGTTGCCTCGAGCGCGCGTATCCGATCGATCAGCATTTCCTTGTATTTGGCGACGTTGTTTCCGGGAACATCGACCATCTTCACGAGCGCCGTGATCACCGCGAAAACATTGCCGAATCTATGACGCTGTTCGAGCATGATGCGCTCCCGCTTCTTTGCCGCGGCACGCAGCAGCGTGGTTTGTCGTCTCTCGCTCAGATCGGCAGCCACTCCAAGCCGCTGTCCACCATCATCATGTCTTTCCTCCCTTCCGCGCAGCGCAACCCAGCGGATATGTCCGTCCGGTCGGCGGACACGTATCTCAACATCGTAATTCGTGACCGATGGTGCGGCCTTTCTCGATGCCGCCAGCTTTGGCCAGTCCGCCGGATGGACGACAGCTGACAGTTCCTCCAAACTGCGGCTATTGGCCTGGGCCAGGCCGAGAATGTCCCAGAACGTGTCCGAGCCCGTGACTGTCCCGTCTTTAAGGTCGATGCGCCACGTGCCCAAGCGTCCAGCAGACAGAGCGAGGTCCAGCCATTCCTTCTGAGCCCGAAGCGCTTCGTGAACAGCGCGTCGTTCCGAAATATCGTCGACCACCACGAAGATGCTCTCCGAGAGTCCCCCCTTGGGCACGGACGAAGAAAGCGTTAGCCGAGCCCAGAATGCCATACCGTCCTTTCTTAACAGACGGACCTCGGAAACGAACGAAGAGATGTCATTGCCCAGCCTTGCCAACAATTGCGCCAAGGTATGCCGGTCGTTCGGATGGGCGAGCGTATCGAGCCGCAATTGGGCAAGCTCCTCCTCCTTGTACCCGGTCATCTCGCAAAGGCGTTTGTTGGACTGAAGCAACTCACCTTTCTCGTTGGTGTTCGCGAATCCCAGGGCAGCACGTTCGAAGGCCCAACGATAGCGGCTTTCTGTCGCTTCGACGGCAGCTAGCCTGGCCTCCGCGACTTCCAGCAACTCACGCAAGTCCTGCCGAAGGCGATGGAACGTCATGGCAATTACCCCGCCCGAAACCAGAAGCAGGATTGCGCGTGCCCAATCTCCATTTGAAATGTGATCGTGTCCTCGCGCCCACAGGCCGACAGTCACCATCAGAATGGTCGCAGCAAGCGCTGCCACGCGGTCTTCGAGATAGGCGATAATAATAATAGCCGGAATAAATTCCAGAAAACTGGCGCCTTGCCCAATATAGGCTGACGATTTGATTTCAAATATCAGTGTGGCAGCTAACACCGATGCAGAGGCAATATGAGTTAGCAATCTGCCCGACGGGTTCGAATTCGACCTGCGCGACTGCGAGCTCATGGACACAGACTACAACCTTCTGACTAGCCCGTCGAGACTAGAGCAAAAAACGTACAGCTTAGTACCACTGCCGGATTGCCATACCGCTATCATAGCGCGCATTTTATCGGACGCAGCGGGGCCTAAGAGCTGCCTTAGAACTGTCGGATCATATTAAGTTTTTCAAGGTGGCGATGAACATATTATCCGTCAGCGCATAGAAGACTAGAATCCAGCGACACATAGAAGACTACATGAATCCCGAATACTTATTTCGGGCGTGTGAAACTTTGGGTTAGGGGTAGAAAATGAATCTGATCGATAGACAGGTCAATGCTTCTTCGAGCAATCGGTACATTGCTACGAGGACCAGGTATGATTTTGAAGCGCGGAATACGCGGCCCTCTTCTGGTCACCTTGCCGATCGCGCATCGGATCTATTGGACGCAAGGTTCGGCGAACAAAAAGGCCGCAGTCTGGAATCCATAACCGGCGTGCTTGATCGCATTGGCTGTGGCTATCTCGTGCTGAATCGCGAGAGAAAGGTGGTCGAGTGGAACGCAGCCGCCCAAACCACGCTTGAGCGCCAGGGGGAAGCGGCCGACACTGCGAGCGGGCTTACGACCGCCCTAAGGCGGCTGATCGCAAATGTTCCGGGTCAATTCCTGCCGGGCTCACTATCCTGGGTGGTGATCCGCAGCAGAGGCGACCGTCCGGTGATTCTGAACGAGAACGGCGTTATCGCTCCCGACGGAACGAGCATTGTGGCGTTGCTGGATCGGGATAACAGATCTGGGCCAAATCCTCGCACGTTGCAAAGAATGTTTGGCCTGACGAGCGCAGAAACGCACCTCGCCTTGCGCCTGGCTCAGGGCGACGCTCCTTTGGAGATCGCTCGCAGCTGGCGCCTCAGCCGCACCACGATCCGTTCCCAGCTTGCCTCGCTGTTCGCCAAGACCGAAACAAAACGCCAGGCGGAACTGGTGGCCCTTCTTGGCCGCATTTCGGTCCTGCCGTAGAGGCAGGCCACTGGATACCATCGCCGGACGTCGGCATCCGCCCGGGGATTCAGACGGCGCAAGTTGGAGTGTCATGACTTGGCAGGTCGTGCACCGCATGACGGAAGCCGCAATCCCGGACCGGCCATTCGGTACTGTCGAACGGATTCGAAAGGCGACAAGTTGGACAACGATCTAGGCAGCGAGTCTGTTCTTGCCGCAGCGGAGAAGGTGGAAATCGCTCGATCGCGTTCGGACCGCGCGGTGAAGAGACTGGCACGGACCGGACCGATCGTCGTCACCGGCGCGGCAGGCTTCATTGGTTTTCACGTCGCTTTGCGGCTTTTGCGTCTGGGTGTCGAAGTCATCGGCGTCGACAATTTCTCCCCCTACTACGATCCACGACTCAAGGAAGCGCGATTTGCGCGCCTCTGTACCGAGCCGGGCTTCACTCCGATGCGAATTGATCTGGCGGATGCGGCGCGTGTCCAGTTGCTGTTTTCAGAAGTTCGACCTTCAAACGTTGTGCATCTCGCGGCTCAGGCCGGCGTGCGACATTCACTAGTTGACCCGCATGCCTATCTGCAATCGAACATAATAGCCTTTCTCAACGTTCTTGAGGGCTGTCGGCACTTCGGCGTTAGTCACCTCGTCTATGCCTCTTCGAGCTCCGTCTACGGCTCAAATCGAACCATACCGTTTTCCGAGCATCACGGCGCCGATCATCCTGTCAGTCTGTACGCCGCAACCAAGCGTTCAAACGAATTCATGGCGCACTCATACAGTCACTTGTTCGGCTTACCTATGACTGGACTGCGCTTCTTCACCGTTTATGGCCCCTGGGGCAGGCCCGATATGGCGGTCTATATGTTCACGCGTGCGATTATCGAGGGGAATCCAATCGAAGTAGCCAATGCCGGCCGCGTGTGGCGAGACTTCACCTATATCGACGATATCGCTGAGGGCGTGGTTCGAGCACTTGCTGCACCGCCGCGGCCCGATCCGCATTGGGACCCCTTCACCGCCGATCCTGCTACAAGTTCCGCGCCGCATCGCGTCTACAACATCGGCAACGACTGGCCCGAGGAGATCAACCGGCTCATTTCGATCATCGAGACCGCCCTTGGCTGCCGGGCGCTTCGCGTGGATGTGCCGTTGCCGCCTGGCGACGTTTTAGAGACACGCGCCGACGTCAGCGACCTTCGCAAGGCCGTCGGCTTCGCCCCGACGACGCGGCTTGAGGACGGAGTGCAACGCTTTGTCGAATGGTACCGGGACTTTCATGGAAGGGATGCCGCGACCAGCATACGGCAACAAACGTTGGTGCATGTAGAGGCCACCGTGTGATCCGCGCCTTGTCGGAGCGACGGATCCACGCGTCTGTTATCCTGTCGGGGCTGCTGGTCTGGTCAAAAGATCAGCTGATGCCGCACAGCGTCACGACGACATTTTCCGGTCATCGATGCCCCGCGCGATCCTCGCGCAAATCAGCTTATCGCGGGCAGTTCCAATGAGCGATCTCGATTCGGAGACTGAAGTTGCACTTGGCACGGAGCACAAAGAATTCGCCGCATCCGCGCTCTGCCGAACAATGTCATTCAGATGGATGATGGTGACGTTCGGGCTCCATCGTAAGCTCTATTCGACCGCATTTTGCCTCCTCGGAATCGCGAGCTCATGTCCCAAAGCTACTTTCTGAGATCCAGGACGGTTGCTACGGTCGAGAAAATAATCACCCGTGTTCCTCCAAGCCCGATCGGCGGTATTCTTCGCGCGGCAGGAGGCGTTTCGGCCATGGCGATTGCCGGCCAGCTGACCCTGGTCGCCGCCATTCCCGTTTTGGCCCGGCTCTATTCCCCGGCAGATTTCGGGATCTTCACGATTTACCTGTCGATCGTAAACATCCTCGGTGCGATCGCAGCATTGCGTTTCGAGGCCTCGCTTTATGGGGTCAAGGACAGTGCGCAGGCGTACGTGACCGTTAAGCTCATTCTCCTGGCTGTCTTGGTGACGAGTGTCCTGGCCTTTGGGGCAGGACTGCTGTGGGCGAGCATCGCTCCAGCGCGAGTTGGCCACCTCGCCTGGCTCATTCCACTTGGGATGGGGGGTGCCGGCCTCGTCGAAGCAATGAACTGCTGGAGTCTGCGCGTAGGCCTGCTACGCGACTTCGCCCTCGGCCGCCTGATTTTGCCGGTGACCATGGCCCTGCTGCAACTAACTTTTGGGCTCGCCCATTTCGGAGGCGACGCGATGGTGCATGCTCATATCCTGAGCCAATTCATCTTCATCGGAATCCTCGGCTCTCGGATTCTGAGCAGGAAGGACATAGGCGGCATCGCCCGAGCGCCGTGGCGGACCGTCTTTGCAGTCGCCAGGCGAGAATACAAGTTTCCATTGTTTGACATTCCGTCGGCCCTAGCGAGTTTTGCCATCATCAATCTTCCCGCAATACTCGTTGGTTCGCTGTTTGGCGCCGCTTTTGCCGGCTACCTGGGAGTTGCGTCACGGCTGGTGACTGCACCCGTCACGCTGATCGCCAACCCGCTTAGCAATGTTTTTGTATCTGAGGCGAACAAAACCAGCAGTCGCGCCCATTTGCTCGGCACCGCGCACGGCCTCTTGATGCTTTCAGCCGGCCTCACCGCATTGCCAATATTAGCGCTTGGCCTGGCCGCGCCATATATCGTCGTTCCCCTCTTGGGCGCGCCCTGGGTTCCCGCCGCAGACATTATGACCGCGCTGGCGTTCATGGGTGCCACGCAGGCGTTGTCGACACCGCTTCAAGATGTCCCGGCTCTTCTGCGGCGGCAAGAGGTACGACTTCTCGTCGACGGCGCGCGGACGGCGCTTGTATTTGGCCCGCTACTCGCCGGTGCTGAGGCAGGTTGGGAACCACTCAAAGTCATTTATCTGATGGCGGCCGGCGGCGCCGTCGGGTTTGCACTGAAAACGGCGGCCTCTCTGTATCTTCTCCGCCACTACGTCGAACCATCGGGAGCCGCCATACCAAAGCAGAGTCATCATCTCGAGGGAAAAACACCATGAAGCACTCGCAGCTTGATCAGCTTCTAACGACCGATGTGGTTGACCAACATCATCGCGCTGATGCTTCGCGACTGCGCCCTTTCATTTCAGTTGCCATCCCGACCTTTCGCCGACCGGACACGATCCGCCGGGCGATGGATAGCATTCTGAGTCAAGATTTCGCCAGTTGGGAGCTGGTCGTCAGCGACGACGAGGGCCGAGAGGGAGCGACCTGGGCAATCGTCACCGAGTATGCACGGACCGAGCCTCGCATCCGAATTGTCGAGAACGGTCGGGGCCGGGGTCAGGTCGAGAATACCAACAACGCCATGCTCGCTTGCGTCGGAAAATGGATCAAGCTGCTCCATGACGATGACTGGCTCGCCCCAGGCGCACTCAAGACCTTTGCCGAGGTTTCCACCAAGCATCCCTCGGCTGCATTTATGACCTGTGCCGCGAATATAATTGAAGACGATCGGATGAAATTCCGATTGCCACCGCAAGGGCGACAACGGATCTCCGTCTACTCGAGCCAGCAATGCCTAACGGACCTCTATCTGGTCCGTACGACGCGGAGCCTCGGGATCATCCCGTCGACGCTGTTGATCAACCGCGACGTCATTCACGCGGGTTGCCTGATGCGCGCGCACAATTCTATCCCGGCCGGAGTCGACCAGCTGTTCTTTGTTGACCTGGCATGCCACGGAGACATGGTCGCGATAAATGACGGCTTGATCTTCTACGACGCGACCAATCACCCGAGCATCACTACAACTAAGAATTTTGATGAAGTTGATCAAGTAACTCTTGCCGTCAAAGAGCTTAACTGGAATCTAATTCAGGATCGTAAACACCTCCCTCGCCCCGAGACTTTGTTACGGGCGCTGCGGGTTGCTCGTATTCCCAGCAGATTCCACCAGCAGTCATGGCGAGCGACGATCCAAGATGCCATGCAAATTCTTCGCCCATCAGTTATGAAAATTGCGAGCCAGCACATTCTTACTTACGTGTTCGCCATCCGCCCGAGACTGGGCCGGTTGCGTAGCCAGAGGCGAATTTAGCGTGGCGGCATCATTGAGGCCTGCGTTGGCCGGCTGGCACGCATTCTACACCGTCGAAGGCGGCTTTCCTTCGTCCAGGCTTCGGGGATAGCGAGATGACCATTTGTCCGGCGTGTGGCAGTGTATCAACCGCAAAATTGTTCGAAGTGACAGCAGACGAGGCCTCTCGACATTTCATCAATCCGCGTCAGGACCCCGATCGCTCCCGAAAGTTAACAAGCCACCTGTCGGATCTCTGGGGCCGTAACACTTGCGACATTCGCAAATGCGCAGATTGTGGATTCGGTTTCGCAGATCCGTTCGTCGCCGGCGGCTTTGAGTTTTATAACTTAGCCTGGGCGTACCCTTCTTATCCAACTATGAAATGGGAATATGCAAGAACAATCGAAGAGCTCGCGGGCCTGAATACTGGCGGAAAGACTGCTCTCGAAGTGGGATCGGGGTTTGGGTATTTTCTCGACCGCATCAAGAATAAATTCTTCCATACTTCGGATATTTCTGCCGTCGACTACAACGAAACGGCGCGATCAGTACTGGCGTCAAAAGGCTTCAAGACATTTGCAAATGACTTTCGAGATGGCAGCTTCAATCCCATGAAAGAGGCGTTCGATTTTATTTTCATGTTTCAGGTCTTCGAGCATATGGACCAAGTGGATGAGGTCTTTGCTCGCTTAAAATATCTTCTGAAGGCGGAAGGATCTGTTTTCATTGCCGTGCCAAATGAAAACAGAACGTACTATATGGAGTCTCACGGTTCGCTCGTAGACATGCCACCAAACCACATTGGCCGATGGACGAAAGGAGCCTTCGATGCCATATGTCGGCGGCACGGCTTGCAATTGAGCAAATGCGAGCGCGAGCCGTTCAATCTCGCCAAATTCCTGAAGCAAGACATCGTCCACAGCTTTTTGCGAAAGGGCCAAAAACCAGGTAGTCTGAGTGAGTTCGTTCGGGCCCTGCCGCGAAGCAAAGCGCAACGAATGGCGCAAGGTTTGACCGCCCTTGCGATTTCACCGTCACGCTTGCCGGCATGGGCATACGCCATCAGGAACGCATCTACGATGGGCGGGAGCGCACTCTGGGCGAAAATCGACAAAGTCTCGTCACCTGCGCCACGGATTCATCGCCAAGCCAAGCAGTAATGAGCGGTGCCACGCCGCTTGCAGCGGGAAGGTGATTTTGACACCACCAGGCTGCTGGACCTGCCAAGCAGACGAAGGATGGCATCAGGGGCGTCGCCTCAGGCGTTGCTCCCGAAATTCATGAATGCCCGTCCGGCGGCTCCTGGCCAGTAGGTTCCGTTGTGACACCTCGGCCCCACGCTCCGGACGGATCTCTCCGCGGCAACCCCGGCTACGGGCGAATGGCCCGCGCCGGCAGCCGATCGGCGCGGCGCCTAAAACGGGGATTTTCAACGGGCGGTGGTGGGAAGTAGGCAACAGTAAAAGCCGAGCTCGTCATGCTCCCTCCAGCAAGAGATCAGCGCTGTCCCCAAACCGGTAACCCGCGTGCTTCCTGAGATTAACCTTCGTGAGAACGCTTGCGACGGGAACCGAAGCTGGCGTATCGCCCGCAAGCAAGTCTAGGACGCCTCGCGCGATGCTGCGTCGCGTTTTCGCCCAGCGAATGGCGAAAAGAACCACGTCACCCCAGCCTGTCAGGAGTCTGGCCTCTGGTCCCTCAAGCCCCAGCGGCCCATTTATGATGACCACCCGATAGACCGAGTGCAGTTCATCTTTGAAAGGGGAGCCATCGACACTGGACAGTAAGGGCAGCAGATCCTCCGACGGTGCGAGCGCCATGAAATCGATTCCGATTGCCGACATTCCAGCTATCGCATCACGCAGCGCACAACGGTCATTGATATAGTCTCCAAAAAAATTGTGCGGCTTACGTGCGCTGAATTCCTTCACAAACTCGCCTGTAAGGCGGCGGTCCGTGCGGTCCAGATCAATAAAGAGTACTCGCCCTCCAAGTCTTGTGGCCGCCAAGGCCATGCTCCATGCGAGCTCGGTCTTGCCATCATCCTCACTGCAGGATGTTATCAAGATTATGTTCGAGCAATCCCTCGCCCGCTGGGGCGCTGCAGCGACAAGCAGGGCCGTCACGGCGCGGCTGTATCTTGACTCCTGCTGACCTGAAACCAGCTGCTGCAGTCGCCTCGCGTGCGTTGTGGCAGCCTGGGGTATCAGCCCGAGGCACGGAACTTTGAGCGCGGCTTCAGCTTCGGCCTCTCCGTGCAAGGTGCTATCGAAGCGTTGGCGGACAAGTATGAAGATCCCCCCAATCAGGCCAAACACAACCATGCCGGGCGGAATAAGAAATATTGGCGACAGAGTCGTTGGATTGGTAGGAGGCCACGCCGCTGAGAGAAGCCTGACTCCGGGGGATGGACTTGCGATACGCCGCATCAAGTCTTGTTGCCGGGTCAAAAGGTCGTTGTAGCGCTGCGTCAGGATGCCGACCTGGGGCTCGAGAGCGCGCAATCCGGAAAGCCGGCCGGCTGTATCGGCCACAACCGCATCCAGGACGTCCTTACGCTTTTGCAGCACCGCTATTTGGGAGCGATAGATGTTCGTCTCGGCAGCGACGCGGGCGATTTCTTGTTCGATCTCACGATCGATCGCATTTGTGACATCCTCATCTGTTGTGCCGTTGGCCTGGCGTGCCAAGAGATCGGCCAGCACGGGTGATCCGATGGTTTCGGCTACCGCGGCAACCGACGCGCCCCCCTTTCGCAAGTCCTGAATGTGTTGAAGTCGAGATTCCGATGCGGAGAGATCGGCTTTCGACAAGGAGATTTGCTGGGTGAGTTCGACTATCTCCTTGGCGGCATTATCCGCTGCACCTTGGTCGATCGCGCCATGGCTCAGCCGATACCTCTCAAGACGATCGGTCGCTTCTGCGAGACTGTTCTGTGTAGCTGGAAGTCCGGCAACTATCGATTCAAGTTCCAGTCTGTCCGATGCTTGGCTTTTCCTTGCCAGATCGCCAATATACACTTGGACAAAGGTATTGGCGATCAAAGCAGCTCGCGCCGGATCGTGATCGGTGAAGCCGACACTGATGACCCTCGATCGCAGCTCCTGGCCGATCCTTATACCCTTACGGAGTATCTTGAGTTCAGCCGCATCTGGCTCCGCCGGAGTGCTTCGCGGCCAAATTTTGGCCAGCAGATCGGCTGTACCCGAGCGCAACTTCGGCGGCTCGACGCCCGCAGGGTCAGCAGCAGAATTTTCGGTAACAGCATCAACCTTTCTAGTATTGTTGAGAGCGTCCGTTTTGCGCAGCGCTGCCACCACGCTTCGCAGATGGCCTTGCGACGAGAGCATGGTGATGTGGTCGTCAATGCTGGAATCCAGCACATCTTGAGTAGAGACCGAGCCGCCGGCAGGGGCTGCTCTACTAGGTGCGTCGACGATTACCTGTGCGGTGGCTTCATACAGGGCAGGCCGTGCAAGACCCGCAAGCGCGGCTAATACACCGCCAGTGATGACCATGGCCAGCAGGAACCATTTTTTTCTTGAGAGGGTAATGAGGAGCTGATGGAATGGGGTTTGCGTGTCCATCTGTTCGCGTAAAGGCCGTTTCATGCGCGGAGCGATTTCGCGCGCAGGCACGTGCATTTCGTTAACGTGCGGAAGGTGGATGCGGCTAACTATGGACCCTTCCATCTTAATCTCCTGTAAGTTCGGGCACGCGAGAACCCGTTGCTGTGGGCGATGGCCGCCTTGCCTCGTTGTGCCAGGCCTGGAACATCAAAGCGGGCCACAATTCACGAGAATGGTCGTGCCTGCCGTCAACGTGATCGCGCCAGCACGCATCCACCTCTGCAAGGTCGAAAATCCCGTCTCCGGACAAACGCATATCGGCGACAAGGTCGTTTGCCCAACTCAGCAGCGGGCCTCTCAGCCAGACTGCTATAGGAACATCAAAACCTTGCTTCGGCCGCTCGATCAGCCGCTGCGGAACGTACCGGCGCAACAACTGACGAAGAATCCACTTGCCTTTGCCATTACGAACTTTCGTATTCGTCGGCAGGCGCCAGGCAAATTCGACAACCCGATGATCGAGCAGCGGGCATCGCCCCTCGAGGCTGTTGGCCATGCTGGCGCGGTCCAGCTTCACCAATATGTCCCCGGGGAGGTATCCAGCCATATCGTCATACAAAAGACGGGACAGCAGCCCATCAAGCCGGTGATCGACGTGAATTGATGAGGGTGGCTGGTGGAGGCTCAGGTTCTCGTTCGATGATCCCGTAAGTCGCCGATACAACTCGTCCTCGTTGGCTGCAGCAAGCAGCTGAGCTAGGCGATTCAGCCGATCCCCCCGAAGCGCATGCCGTGCACCCTCCGAAAGCGGCAGCTTGCCGACGAGATCGTGGCGGGCTGCACGGGCCAATAACCCAGTGCCTGCCGCGAGCGCCCGACGCAGTGCTGACGGCAGAATATGCTGTCGTCGCAGGCGGGCCGCCATGAAGTGGCGGGCGTAGCCGGCGAAGCATTCATCGCCACCGTCGCCCGACAGAGCCACCGTAACGTGCCGCCGGGCGAGCCGCGCCACCAGCAGAGTTGGTATCTGCGATTCGTCAGCGAATGGCTCGTCCCAGATCTGCGGCAGTTCTGGAATGACGTCGCGCGCTACGGCAGCCGAAAGGTGGAGTTCGGTATGGTCGGTCCCCAGATGGCGCGCGACTTCCGCAGCGTGGGGAGCCTCATCGAACCCGCCCTCTCCGAAAGCGATCGTGAACGTGCGCACGGGCTTTTCCGATTGAGCCTGCATAAGGGCCACAACCGTCGAGCTATCTATTCCGCCCGACAGGAAGGCCCCGAGCGGGACGTCAGCGATCATGCGCTCCCGAACGGCAAGTCGAAGCAGGCCGTCCAGTTCATTGGTGAGTTCCTCGTCGCTGCCGGCGACCTGTTCCGCCCGCCCTTTCGTGGCGGCTTCGGCCAGCGACCACCAGTGTCGAATGCGATGCGACAGAGAGGCGACACTGCGTTCCCCGGAGAACTCAGCGGCCGTTACCGACAGGACCGAACCCGGCGGCAGCTTGAACACGCCTCGCCAAATGCAGCTGTCATCCGGTACCCATCCCTTCGAAAGCATTGCCGCGGCCGCATCGATATCGAGCTCCTGGCAAAACCCTGGAAAACGGTTGATCGCCTTCAACTCGGAAGCAAAAACAAGTGCATCGCGTGTTGAGGCGATATAAAGCGGCTTTTTACCCATTCGGTCGCGGGCGAGATGGAGCGTCCTTGTCCTAAGGTCCCACAATCCTAAAGCGAACATGCCGGCGAAACGGGTGAGTGCTTTTTCGAGGCCCCAACTCTCAATTGCGGCGAGCATGACTTCGGTATCGCTGGCGCTCCGAAAATGATGGCCTGTACTCTCCAGCTCACGGCGCAAATCACGGAAATTGTATATTTCGCCGTTGAATGTAATGACATATCGGCCGCTTTCAGAATGCATCGGCTGACGGCCAGCCTCTGACAGGTCAACTATGGCCAGCCGCCTGTGGCCGAAGGCCACCCCCGATTCACAGTTTACCCAGAATGCCTCGCCATCCGGCCCGCGGTGACGAAGTGCGGCCGTCATCTGCTCTATTGCCCTGAGCGGCCTCGTGTCGGCTGAATCGGAGGCAAGAAGAATTCCGGCAATACCACACATACCATTACCCCGGATTGTTGGAGATTGCAGAAACTGCTTTCGGCGTACCGGCGACAAGGCAGATGGTTAGCGCAAACCATACGATCGGGTGGCGGATGATCAGATGCGGCATCCCGAAGATGATGATTGACACCACGAGCGCTAACAGCGCGTCGAGCTTCGCACGCCACACCGATATGATGGCGGCGCCGACTATCCAGACCAGCGCCAGAACCGCAATGAGACCACCTTGAGTGTACAGGTCGAGGATCGTGTTGTGAGCCTCGAAGGGCCGTTCCAGAAATTGCGAGTCGAACACTGATGGGCGCTCGAGATGCGGACCTGGACCAAGGCCCAGCGACCCGGATTCGGCGCCCTTCTCCAGCGCTTCGTTCCAGAGATGCACGCGGAGTGCGGCGGTTTCGGCAGTGGCCTCGCCGCCTTTGTCCTTGGTCAGGCCCTTGGCGAAATTTTCGAAGACGCTCGCCTCAGTTACGGCGTAAGGGGTTATCGCGATCGCCAACGGAAGGATACCGACAAGCAACAGGAGGACGGCTTGCCGTGAAAAGCTGACTCTGTTGCCACCGGTCTTGAGCCATGTCCTGATCCGCAGCCCGAGGAACGTCAGGCAGGTCAGGATGCTGGTGTACAGATAGGTATCGCTCTTTGTCAGCCTCCCGACATAGAAGGTCAGGAACAAGCTGGCGATCCCAAGAAACCTGCCCCATCGATTGCTGGTGGTGGTCGCAAGATGCAAGGCTAGCGGGCCAAAGATTGCGCAGTAAAGCGCGAGCTGGTTTGGATTATGCGACCAGCCACGGAAGCGGTCCCAGTACCAGGGATCGACGCCTGCTTGGGGGATCCAGCCCCAGCCCTGTCCCAGCTGAACGGCAAGCGCGATATTCGCGATGCCCACAACCCACCAGCCAGTACGACGCAGCCGGCGATCAGCGTCGGGTTCTGCAGCGGCAAGGCAGGTGATGCTGACCAACAGCAGGTAGGCCATCGTATCGTGCATCAGGCCCGTCAGATATAGAATTGTGGTCAGATAGCCGACGACGGTGCCGATCCCGAGAGCAAGCGCCATGATCGTCCAGAAGCTCACAAGGCGTGTCAGCGCCGGCCTTGTCTCCAGGTGGCCCCCGGCGAGTACGCGCCCAATCGACAGCATGATCCAAAGTACGATGAACAGTTCGCCAACCCCTAAGGGCGACCCTGGAATGTCGAGTTGCACCGCATAGGTCGTTGCGAGGCCGCAGGCCAGGATCGCGTCCCGGATCATCGGCGCCAGTCCAATCTGCTTCTCGCAGCACCCTCTCCAAACAAGATCGGAGACGCCGGTCGGGCGAGATCGCTGTAGGGTTTGGCGCCAAGGATATTTTTGTACAGATCGCAATATTGGGCCACCACCCGCGGCAGCGCGAACTGCTCCCGGACAAGTTCGACGGAACGACCGCCCATGACCTTTCCGCGACTGCGGTCGGAAAGGATGTCAACTATTCGAGATGCAAGACCATCGGCGTCGTGCGGTTGGACAAGATAGCCGTTCCATCCATCCTCGACCACTTCATTGCAGCCGGGCATGTTCGAGGCAACGATGGGCAAACCCGCCAGCCCTGCCTCGAGCAGGACGCGCGGGATTCCTTCCCGATATTGTGTGGGGAAGGCGAACACGTCGGCCATGCCAAGAAGGGCTGAAACATCGCGTCGTGGGCCAAGCGCGATAACATGAGGAGCGTGTCGATCGATTTCCGACTTGTCGACTGCAAATGGACCTTCGGACTCCCAAGGGCCGACAAGCACGAAACGAGCGTTAGGTCTTTTGGAAAGGACGCGGGGCACTGCTTGAAGCAGTATCGGGATGCCCTTCTGGCGGGTCAGCCGGCCCACAAAAATCACGATCTCCGCTGACTGGAGCCCTAATTCCTTGCGCATTTTCGTTGCCGGCGGAGCAAGATGCCTCGCCATGGCGAACGCATCGACGTCGATGCCAGAACTGCGGATCACTCTTCCGCTGCCGGGTTCAATTAATCGAAAGCGCTTGAAGAAGGCCTCATCGTCCCGGTTCTGAAACACCGTCGCTGCCGTCCAGAAGGAAGCAAGCCACTGCAGTCCGCAAAAGATTGGACGCAAGGCCAGAGCCCGCGGTTCCAGCGAGGAGAATGTCCAGCCGAGGCCGTTGATCGTGCGTACGACCGGAACTGTTCCGCGCAGCGAAAGGGGTGCCAGCAGGTTAGGCTTGGTGTCGAAACTTTGGACAATGTCAGGCCGGAGTTCCGCAACCAGTTTCCGAATCGCTCTTACGGCGGTCCACTCGCCACCGCCGCTGGCAAATCGGTCGAAACCGTAGCCGCGATGCGGAATGCCATGCCGCAAAAACGCAGCCTCATCGCCGGTCGAAACCGCTGTGACCCGGAAGCCGCTTTCGCGCAGCGACATTAGGAACGGAATTCTCAGGGCGTGATCTTCGCCTCCCACACAAACGAGATGCGGATTCATCCCGAAGCTCCCGTCCGTGCGCCGTGTTTCGGTCGCATGAAGTAACTACCTTTCGCATCTGCTTTCATGGTTCTGCTTCGTTACTTCTGTGCGCGTGAAAGGGTACGGTAGGAGGAGGCTTGCCTACTGTCCTCGTCTGTTTGAATGAGGTAAACCGCATTGGGATCACGGCCTTACGCATAGCGCGAAGCACCTCGACGGCATCTTGTGGATACGCCGATGAATTGTGCCTCGAACTCTGGCGAGTTCTGCCAAGCCGGACTCGTCACTGATAAGCCAACCGAAGAAAGCCCTTCCGACAGTCGTGCGCTGTACGGCTGCTCTACGCTGGGATTCCTAAGCTCCCTGTCCGGTCCGCGTGTTACCAGGCATGATGATCAGCCCTCTCACCCACAATCCCTGACGCGGCTTGCCTCCTTGCGACCAGCGGGCAAGCCGATTCGACCCCTCCGATGTCGAAAACCTGATCTGCCGACCGATATCCCGCGACGAGCGGGCAGACGCTTACGAATTGTCCACAACTAATTGGTTGCGGCAATGAGACTACGAAGGGCCTTGTCCCTTAGACTAAATGTTCTTCTGATCTGTAAATTTGCAGGTTAACAGCTAAATTAACAACTCAATACCGCAACATGCAGGCTAAATTTTTTAGACAATTAATCTATCGATTTTCAATTAAATTGGATTGATCTGCATAGCTATGCGAGCTTAACTTGATTGTATACTTGATATTTATTTAATACATCTATTGGGATTTCTCCCTCTGTGCAGCATTCCTACTGGCGATCAACCATTCTATCAGAGGCTGCAGGTATGTGATTTGGCGCTAATATACACCCTCTAGTAGGCAATCCCCGGGCGCTATCGAATGAGACAAAGGAATATTGGATGGCAACTCTGCACTACGCCTCGGGTGGCTCCGCCACCGAAATCGCAACCGCCGGGTTCAATCTGGCCGACGTTCAATATGTTAGCCAGGTCAACGCATTGCCGGATGGCATGAAGGGCCTGGTGTATCTGAATGAGCACGAGGGCGTAACCTCATCCTTCATCGAGAAAATGACCCCCTTCCTCGGCAATCCGAACGTGTTCGGATTCTATCTTGTTGACGAGCCCGATCCCACCGGCAGGTGGGGCACCTACGCAACCGCTGAGAACCTGAAGGCGGAATCCGACTGGATCCATGAGCATTTTCCGGGCGCCAAGACCTTCATCACCATGATGAATATGGGATCCCCGACCAATCCGGATTTTACGAACACCTACAATCCGGCCAACACGCATATCGACTATTTCGGAATAGACCCCTATCCGGTGCGCACGGGAACGGACACGG
>NZ_JAMYUV010000016.1:0-97304 GCF_040323405.1 Mesorhizobium sp. M0048
GGGGCCGAGCCAGTTGATGACCCAGGATTACATGGTGTTCAAGAATACGGCCGATATCGAACGCCTTTTGGCCGGGCTGACCAAGGCAGGTGTGCCAGAGCTGCCGGCATTGGCAAAGGCAGGCATGAATCCGAAGGACCGGCTCACAGGGGCGGAAATAAGGTCTCTAATGTTCGGCCACGAAACGCGCGGAAAATTGGTAATGCCCACGTTCCTGCCGATGCAGCGCACAACCTCGGTCGACGGCGCCGTCAGCGAGACCGTTGGCCAGAGGAGCCGCTCAGGAACCTCCTGGGTGCAAGGCAATTTCCTGTGCAATGCCTTTCCCAGAGAGCTGACAAGCTGTGGAGCAATTTATCGCAATGTGTTCAGGACGCCAGGGCGCGACGACGAATACAAGGCCGTTTACCGCGGGCACCAGTTCGAGTTTTCGGTCGTCAAGTGAGTTCCCAAATGCCGCAAGGCCGTAAGTCTGCTTGCCGCGTAGACGCGACGTTGTTGGCATAACTGCAAACGGCGACAATTGGCGCACCCTCGACCTCCAGCGTATCGCCGACAATGTCTGCTTTCAGGAAGCGGCAAAGCTGACCCCTACGGCAGACATGCGGCGCACACCAGGCATTCAGTAGCTGACCGAAACCGCGCCTCGGTCGCCTCATCCCCTCCACATTGTAGAGTGGAGAACGGCCCGCATATGGTCTGCCAGGTCGAGCTCACCGCGCGCCTCGATCTCTAAAAGGTACCGAGCCTTCGCTAGGCGGTCCGCTTCCCCCACCGCAGGGTAGCCGCAGATGGCGAGCAGCGCCCTCTCCTCCTCCCGGCTGGCTCTATCGGACTCGCTGCTGCCACCGCCCATGTCATGCAAGGCTTCACCGAACGCAGCATAACCTACCTTGTGCGCCTCAATCAGCGCTCGCAGACTATCGGACGGTCCTCGGTCTCCACCTGCCGGCTCAGCACCGAGCGCCGTTGCCGCAACTGTCGAGGCGACTGCGCTGCCAGAGTGGAGGAGCAAGGCGCGGCGGTTGATCCGAGACGTGGCGAACTCTCCCATTTGCTTTGATGGCGATCAGGCCAGTGACGTAAAACCATCAGACCGTAACAAGACACTTTGCGCATTCGTGTCAGCATGGAGCGATCCCTGGCGGCGGCGCTAGCACGGCTGGACCGCCCGCAGCGCCGGCGGATGCCGGGCCCGACGAGCCCTCCGGTGGACGCGCCAGCCGACAAGCCTGCGCTCGGGCGCCATCCTACGGCCGACGCTGGCGACGTCGGCACTCGGGCAGCGGCGAAAGATCGCTGCGGCAGCCGTGCCGACGGCCCAGCGAGTCACCGCAAGGCAGGTCGACGAGGTGCTGACGTCGACTATGCGCCAGTTCGTTATCTGCCGACGACAGGCTATCTCAGCGGGTCGTCTCTGACCACGCCCCCCTTCCCGGCCCCACCCTCCTCAAGCGCTGACAGAGCCCTCGCACATTGCACTAAGCCACGGAAACAGCTGACAATTCGCGATTCTGGCAATGTGCAGTAGACATGCACACATTGCGAAACCACTATCTAACCCACTGGAAAACAACGGCCGAACCGAAGCACAATGTGCTCCCTTTTATCTTGCCATCGTCCGGTTGCTTGTACGTGTCCGGTCCCTCGCATAGATTGAGTAGTGCATTCGAGCGACATGTCGTGCTCCCTCGGAGCATGGAGGATCTCCGGCAGATTTGAGACACTTCAAGAACGCGGCGCGACAATCCTGGCGGGGTGTTCACGTCGAGGCGTGGCACCAGAGCTGCCTTCGGCGCACAAAATGTTGCCATCAGCATCGCATGACGAAGCACACATTCGACCGCTGGCTGAAGTACTTCGCGTGCAAAAATGTTGCCGTAAGCGCGCAGAATATCAGGCGGAATTGCGCCGCCAGAAGCGCCTGGAAGCCCTAGCCAAGCGGCAGAAAAAGCGCGCTCGACTGCGCTTTTCGGCGGCACGGATGTGCGCAACTGCGCGTCCAGGCGATCTGGGCGATGCATGCCGAAGCGATGAACTGCAGCGGCATGGGCGTTCGTAAATATGCCGCGGCGTTGCATCTTTCGCCGACAAGCTTGCGCAAATGGCGCGACCGTTGGATGACGCCGAGGTCGAAATCGACCCGCGAGCGATCTTCCCTGCGCCCGTTCCGTTAGCACTAGTGCTAACGGAACGGCGCCAGAATAGAGCTTGAAGGCCTCATCGAAGGATGATCCTGGCGCGCCCCGGCAGCCTGTGCGGTCACGGGCATGCTGTTCCGATGGCGCGCGCTGTTCAGCGGCGCAGAAGAACCGTGCGTAGCTTGCTTGTGTCTAGCTGAACGAGGGCACGCCAGCGGTACGTTTGCAAAGTGACGTCGTGCAGCCGCTGGACGGAAGGACGGCAGGGAAATCGCCTATCTTTCGGCTTTTTGCCCAGCGTAGAGGGCATGCGCGATCTATGAGGAACAACCGAGGCCATACACGCACGCGCAAGCCGTGTAACCTAGCGGCTCATCGCCATTAAAGTCTCGTCCATGCGATCAAACAGCAAATTCTCGGGCGGGTCGCCGGCGTCTGCGCCTTCCAGCATGGCGCATAAATCGTCTCTGCTGATCACCATGATGAACTTGCGATCCTCGCGCAAATGTCCAGCGCTGGCCTTGATCGCCTGCTCGGATGCGCCTGCCCGGGCGACGACGATCGCGACTGTTCGGAGCCCGGCTCGAAATAGATACTTGGAAGTGATCTCGATCGCATCTTGGCCGATCGGCGAGGCATAGTTCTTGGCTTCGAAAACCACATACCGTGTACCGAAATCCGACGCAAGAATAGCCCAGAAGGAATTATGGTCCGGTCGGATCCGTCCAACCAAATCCATCCGGTGGAGCCCGTCATCCGTACGCTGCTGCGAAACCAGTTTGTGCAGCTCCCGGCTGAAGAGGAAGCGGATTGCTTCGTGGCAGGCCCCCTCAAAAGCTTGCCATCCTGCATGTCCGGCAGCGGTTGCGCGAAGCTTCGCAGCGATGGACGCGCCTCTAAGCGAGTCTACTTGGCGCCTAAGAGAAACCGGGCCAGCACTTTCAATGACCGTTTCGCTGACGAGTTCTTCCAAACGATCAAGAAGCTCAGTATCGCGGGCAGCAAAGCGACGGAGGTCGCTCAGGTCCCAGAGATCGATGTTCGAACCAGCCGCCTGACGAAAGTCTTCGCGATCGCTCGCATGGATCTCGAGCGAGAGGATCAGCGCTCCGCGAGCATAATCGGTTTGCTCAAGCAGCGTCTTCATAAACGCGATAGCATCGCCGACCCGTGAACGCCAATCGCTGCGCCAGCGGAACATCTTGAACTCGACAGCGACCGGTCCGGCTGCATCCGAAGGGGTGAACGCGATGTCCGGGACGAAGCGCATCGCCTCCCATTCTTCCTGGTCGGCAGGCCCTTCGTCTGGCTTCATTATGTGCGCCCGCCCCGCACTTTGTTGCCCCAAGATTTTCGCCAATAGGTGTTGCCATTCCACTTCGAGATTCATCGTCTCGATGTGCAGCTCTTTCATTGCGCCCATGGAGTTCCTTTTTTCTGTCGCAGTGACCTCAAAACCACTCCATAACGTACTGGGACCACGCGCTGAATGATCCAACCTAGCGCAGGGTGCCCCAACACACTATGACCGGCAAAGGGCGAGCGTGTCGAAGTCGAGATGGACGCCGGCATCGCCCAGGGCAACCGCAATTGCATGCAGAACGGTCATCCGATCAAAGTCGCAATGCTTGGAAGTCTGTGGCATTCCTAGGCAATTGCAATCGCCCGCACCTCAGCAAGCAAGAGGGGCGAAAGGCCCAGCGCTTCAAGCGGCCGAGTTCGCAGCCACTTCAGCGCGCCAGCCTTATCAAGGTCTTTCCGAGCAGACATTTCGTTCAGCTTCATCGCGGTAACCCGTGATAATCCCAAAGAGATGAAGCTGATCATCGTTTTGTCAGATGCGCCGATCTCAAGATAGAGTGGTAAAGAGGGAATGCTGGATACCATGTCCACCAAGCCCGCGCTGTCGAGTGCGTAAACAAGAAGTGCGCTGTAGCATCCAAACAGACGGACAGCTTGGAAACGGATATCACCTTCGATTAAATCCAAAGTGCTTCTGATCGTTGTTCGAACCGGTTTCGAGGCATTTCGCGATATTTGCCCGTCAATGATCTGTGGGAGTGGGAAGCCAAGCATCCATCGTCGCGCAATCAGGGCATGGAACCGATGCAGGTTTTTCGAAGTGTCGATGCCGAGAATGATCTCGTGGCACAATTCCAGAATATCCGCGTAGGATTGGAACGTCTCACTCTCCCGAGGATGCGAAGGAATCAGGGTCCGTGCGACATCGGCACCTTGAGCTATTTTTGCGTTCAGCCGGTCGTAAAGTCGCTGCTGTTTGTGGGCGGAGATGTTCGGAGTCCGGCGGAGAACCGCTGCCGGTAAAGTGAGTTTCTTGCTAGCCGCTGCAAGCGCGGCTTCAACTAGGCCTGACTGGATGTCGTCTGGCAGAACGCCAGCCCGTTCAAATGTTTGACTAAGATGACCGCCTTTGAAATCGGTGTAGAGACGGACGAAGGTTGTCTCGAGATCCGTTTCATCGCTGCGGCTCGTTGTCGGTGCGCCAGAAATCACGGTCATTAACTGGTCGTGATGTTCGTTGAGGCTGCTTTCAATCGCCGGGGTAACAACCGAATCTTTGGGGCCGTCGAGCGGCTTCTTCTTCCATTTGTCATAGTCGATGAGGAAGATGTTGCCCTGAAACTCACGCTTGAGCCTGCCAGCGCGACCGGCAAGGTTCCAGAAATCAGTCGACTCCAACGCTCTGGTCCGACCTTTCTCCGGAGCGAACATGAAGATGTTCTTGGCAGGCAAATTAACACCCTGAAGCAGGGTGCTCGTGCAGACGAGATAGTCGACCTCGCCCGACGACACTGCCGCTTCAATTGCTCGTCGGAGCTGGGTCGGAATATTGGAATAGTGAAATGCTACGCCGTGTTTGACGCATTCGACCAAGGCATAGCTGGCGTGCACAGCTTCTTTCGCCAAGTCGGATAGAGCGAGGCGTGCTTCGGTCGGCTCGCGGTCGGACATCAGCTCAGCGAGTTGGAGCGCAACGCTTTCCGCTTCAGCCGCACCATTCGCGTAGATGATATTTGAATGCCCACGTCCAAGCACTGCCGGGATATGGACGAGCTTCTCTGTACGGCTCGCGACCGTTCGCCCTAGCTGCAGCGTTGCGACTTGTCGCAGCGCTCTCGATCCATCACCAGCGGTGTGGATCACAAGCTTGCCCTTGGTGGCCGACTCGACGGTCGTAACCAAGAAGTTCTGGGCAACGGTAGGCTCTACGGATGAGAACTCGACCACGTCGGTCAAGCCGAACAACCGGCCAAAAATATCTAGATTGCGGATCGCTGGGCTGGCGAAAAGGATTTGTGATGCCGGATTGCGGATCAGTAGATCGTCGATGACCCATTGCAGCAGCACGCCGCGTGATCCATCTGCGATCGAATGCGCCTCATCTACGATGATGACGCTGGCGCTGAAGTCGGGATGGGCGCCGAGTGCGAGTTGCACCCTCTCTTGAGTCATTACGTAGATGGCGCGTACAGCGAGGCTGGTTTCAGCATCGACCGGGACCGTCACGATGTCGGGAATATCTTGTTCCATTCCTCGAAACTGGATCGTCAGATCCTCGGCCACTTGGGCGATCAAGGCGCGGGTCGGGACGATGTAGACGACCGACTTTGGCTGCTCATTGTTGAAGAGCGCCGACAGATACCCCTGCAAGACAAAGGATTTTCCGGCGGATGTAGGTGCCGCCAGCGCGATGCGGCGGCTTTGCATGAGATTCAGCCACAGCCTCTGCTGGAAGTCAGTCAGCAGCACCGTTTGTCCGTTGATCGTCACCTCATGGGCATCAGCTGATGCGATTTCCTCTGCCGCAAGTACCAGCGGTAGCCTCACCCGCGCGGACGCCACGTCCGCGCGAGTGCCGATGGAAGGGAAGTTGCCGAGGCGCGTGAGCACCATGCGCAGGGCTTGGTCCAGAGGCACTTGGCCGGTTCCGAACAAGTCGTAGGCACATGTCGCTACTCGGAACGCGGCGCGCCGATGATCTGCCGTTTCTGAGCAAGCCAAGATGGCCGCAGAACGCATCAACCGCGTAGCGTCAGTGATGTCGGCGTGGCCATCTTCGATGCCGCCGATCTCTTTGGTTAGCCACGCGAGCTCAATGCGATGCGCTGCATCGTGGAAGCCTCTGTTATCCCAAATCTTGTCGGCCAGCTCTTGTATCACGGCAGCCAACCAATCCTAGCCTGAAAGAGATCGCGAAATTCCTGAACGGCTGGGAGTGGAAAGAAGAACAGCTCCACGTCCTGGGAGCCCAGTCCAGCCGTCTTGAGCGCGGTTGAGACCTTCGGTGCCACCGCTGCGAGTTCCTCTTTCGCCAGTGCTCGAAAGGCATCTTCGGCACCCTGGTCACCGGCAGCGCGCGCCTTTTGAAAGCCATCAAAATCAAAACCGATCAGGCAGGTGATAACATCCTTACGTTCGTTGTATTCTTCCTCATGGGGATCCAAGTATCGCAGCAGCGCTGCCTTTGCTTCGGTTCCTAGTCCTGTGAAATCGATGTTTCGCTGAACAAGCTGGAGTTCGTGACCTTGCTCGTCGGGCTCTAAGGATTTTGCGATCGATGCTGCGGCAGCAATGATAGCCGCACCGACATCGCCATACATTTTCGACTCGCCCCAATAGAGGAAGAGCCGCGCGGTCTCCGGACAATAGCGAACATGGACACCGTCCGCACCGTGTACAGGCATCTGCGGATTTGTCTTCAAGGTCATCTTCGCGATGAATTGCGGTGCTCCTAAAATCCACTCGGTCAGCAGATAGAGCAGCAGCTCGCCAGCTTCGCCATTTCGATTTGTCGCTTTGTGCGCCTTGATGAAAAGCTTGGCGGCGGCGTCATTGAGCTGGGTCGTTTTGATCAGAAAGTCTTCAAACGGCAGGGTCGATTGAAGCGCCCTTACCGCGTCGATTTCCTTCCGCGTTAACGTGAATGGTGTCAGGTGAAGCCAAGCCAACTCCACCAGTTCATGCACAGTGGCCTTGCCTTGTCGGAAGGCGGGGAAATGCAGGCGGAGGGTAACGCCTGCGCACTCGCACGCCACCTCGTGCTGTAGCTCCCTTATTCTCGGTCCTAGTTTCGAATAGTCACGGCAAAGCGCTGCTAGGACCGTGTCCAAGCCATGGCTTTCGGGTTGATCTATGCCCTGCTGGCCCAAATTTCCCCCAGTCGATCCCGTCCCACCGACAGGCTTAGCATTGGGAACTTCTAATATGAGTAGAAATCTGCCCCGATGTGCCAACTTGAATGGGAAAGAATACGAACCTTCCAAAACCGTGCGGATGCTTGCTACGAAAAACCGATTTCGACGAATTTCAGTACCGCATTCCCCCGACCTAAATAGCGGTTTCACTGTACCAACAGAAAAGCTAGCCCTGAGACTGATTCCTGGCTGAGGGGCTTTGCGCGATTAGCTAATCAGACCAGTGACGCTCGCTCAACTGCAGTGAATGACGAACAGGCTGTCATCCACTGCATCCTCGCTATTGACCATCGATCGCCTTCAGCTCGAATTTTTAATCGCATCCTAGGACAGATGCACTGTAAGGACCGAAACACTGTTCGCCCTCCGAAGAGGAGATTCTTTCTGTTGAGATCAGCCGATTGATCGAATGCATTCTCGAGTGCCGTACTTCCCGGTGATTAGCTGGGCAAAGGTAATCGAGGCACTTTGGCAGCAGTTCCACGAAAACGAGTAGACAAATGCCCCTAGTCTGCCTCTCTATCTTTGAGGTCGCCAAAACGGGGGAAACGGGATGCTTCCTAAGCTTGCATATCATGACAGGCACACGACGTTCGATATCCCGTCTAGCGACACTTTCGACAAGGCAGGCTACGGAAAGGATATCACGGCGCTCGAGGCACTCCCGGTCTGGACGGGAAGCCCGACCGGCCTCTCTCTTTGGAGTAATCAGAAGCAGGCCATAGCATTTGGCGCAGCGTATGCCCGGCTTCGGCAGCCGGGTGGACGCGCCGAAGCAGGGCTCATCAAGATGCCAACAGGCAGTGGCAAGTCTGGCGTCATCGCTGTAATGACGCGCTGTCTTCCCAATGTCCGCCGCGCTCTCGTGCTGACGCCGCGTGAGGGCCTAGTCCAGCAAATGTATGGTGATATCCGCCGGCGCTTCTGGGCTAATATGGGCGTTGCCGACGCCGCAGGTGATGATTGGACGGGACCGGGCGTCGATCCGGCATTGATCCGGGTCCTCCTTCCCAATGCTGGCCGCACCCAGCGGATTTGCCATGAGGCCGAGACATCTGAGCGTCTCATTCTGGTGGGCACCCTACAGGCTCTCGACAAGATAAGGATCGATCGGGATCGGCTTGCGCGAAAGGCGACTATCGGTCCGCTGGAGAAGAAACAGTCGTCCGACCTCCTCCGGCTCGACCAAATTCTCGCCCTGCTCACAACGTTCGATCTCGTCCTCGTCGACGAAGGGCACTATGAGCCCGCAGCATCTTGGAGCCGAAGTGTACGCTCGCTTTCGCGACCCACACTTCTGTTGAGTGCTACGCCGTTCCGCAACGATTATAAGCTCTTCTCGGTGAGGGGCGCTTACGCCTACAATTTCCCCTTCCCGAAGGCCGCCGACGCTAGGATCGTGCGCGAGGTACAATTTGCCGATGTCGCAACGCGCGATGGCAGTTTGCCGGCAATCGATTCCGCCCTCTACGATACAGACCAGGACTTGACCGCAGCGGACAAGACCGCGATCAGAACGTTCGCCGAGCAGCTGCTTGCGATCATGCCGTCGCTGCTCGCGGAAAAGCCCGCCGGATCCAAGATCATTGTACGGGCCGCATCCTGGAGCGCGCTCGCAGCACTCCAGCCTCTCCTGGCTGGAGACGAACAGTCCAACGCCGTGCTGATCCACGATCAGGTGCGCATGGACGAGAACCGCCAAGCTCATCCGGGACGCTTCGTGACCGTCAAGCAGGCCCAGGCCGCATCTGGCGGTGCGACCTTCTGGCTGCACCAGACAAAATTGCTCGAAGGCATCGACGATGCAACCTTCGTGGCGGTAGCCCTTCTCGATGATTTCACCAATGACCGACAGCTCGTCCAGCAGATCGGCCGCGTACTTCGCTCGACCGACGCTAAGCGCCGAGAGATTCAGACCGCGACGGTAATTGCGCGCAACTCGGATCAGCTTTCGCGGCTCAAGACAAGCTGGGACCAATATCTCGCCTTCGAAGCCGCTGGCGAAACCAGCCTCGCCAGCATCATCCCGGGTGAGGCCTACCTGCCCGAGAAGATCGTCCCGCAGATGCCCGAGCAGCAATATGTCGATGGGCGTTTCCGCGAACGACTGCCAGTTTTGGGATCGCTTGATCGCGACGATCTCCTCGTACCGCGCCGCGCCGCCATCTTTTCAATTGGCGCCGGGTTTCACGACAAGCTCGTCGAGACGGAGGCCTATGAAGGCATCCTCGCGCGAAATCGGTTCGTTGTTCGTCCGATCGCGCGTCTGCCCGAGAATGTCTGGGGATGGACCTTCTTCACGGTCGATGAAAGCCCCTATCTGAGCCGCCATTTCGTCACCGAATGGCAGTTCGGACTGACCCTCATGGTGCGGGTAAATAATCGCTTGTTCGTCTTCGACACGGATGGCGTGCCGTTTGATGCCGGTAAGATCGGCGTTGCGCGGCTCGACCGGGGAGAACTGGTCCGGCTATTCGGTCCGAGCAGCACAGCACAAAAGGTCCGGATCACCAAGCTCGCGACCGCGTCCTTGGAAATGGCCGATCGCGCGATCCGAACGATGACGACCAGTACAGCATCGTTTGAAGACACCTTCACTGACCTACTAGATGCCGTTCTGCTACCGACCAATGTCGCCGGCTACGTCAACAACACCGCGCGCTATCTGGGTCTCAGCCGCTCCAAGCTCACCGATGCTAGCGTCCGGCGGGTTAGCATCGACGATTATGTGCGCTGGGCGACCGCCATCGACAGCGAACTCACCACTGCCACCACTAGCAATCGGGTTTTCGAGCGATTTGCCCAGCTTGCCATTCCGGATCCGGATAAGGCCAAGGAGCCGACGAACATCCTACTCGATCTTCAGCCACTCGACGATTTCGGCGTTTTCATCGCCGACAAGGAAGGACAACCGTCAATGCCGAGGACACCCGCGGTGCTCGACCTGTGTGCCGACATCGTCGACGGCAAGTTCCAGGTGACCATGATCGATGGCCGCAAACTCGATTGCGCGATCAGTTATAACAGCAAGTCCGATCGCTACATGCTCGCCAGCGACGCCCTAAATGCCGAATTCGGCCAGGGGCTTTCGGCATCGGGCACCGTCATGACTCTCACCGAGCGGATCAACACCGACCAGGCCTTTCGCATTCTCACCGCCGAGACCGATAAGGTCTACATGCATGGTAACTGGGTAAAAGCCCGCGATCTGGTGATCGATAATCGGGTACCCGCGCTTGATGTCGCAGAGGCGATCCCCGCCCTCGAAAAGACCTTTGTCGAAAAAGGGGAGATAGCATGGGCGGTAGGCGACACCGCGAAATGGGAGAAGGAATCCATATTCGGGCTTACCAGCCGCTATATCGGCCTGGCTGGGCCTGGACCTGACGCTTACGCCGACGCGCTTCGCGAATTTCCGCTCATCCTGCTCGATGATGATGGACAAGAGCTTGCCGATTTCATCCTTGTTTCCAAGACTAAGGTAGTGCTCCTTCACGCCAAAGCCTTGGGCAAAGATGGAAGCGATAATAAGGCCTCTGTCACAGCGATCCAGGAGGTTGGACGACAGGTAGCCGCCTCACTTGGCTTCTTCATCACCTCGTCGCCGCAGATCGAGGATGATCGCTGGCAACGCGGCTATACCGCGAACAGTACGGCTATTCCGGTGCCAAAAGGCGGCAATATTCGCATCTTCAAAAATGCAGACGGCATCGCGGAGAATAAGATTGCACCCACGGTCCGCGCGGCGCTTCGTGATCGGCGGATCAACAAAGAGGTCTGGCTGGTCGCGGGGAGATTGCTCGATGTGGAGCGTGCTCGCAACCTCGCGCTGGCGAGCACGCTCTCCAACCGAACCCGGCAGCTAATCATGTATATCGACAGCCTGACGACGGTGTGCAGCCGCGCAAACGCGAGGCTGCGCATCTTCGCGCATTAGCTATCCCTGAGACGCTCGTTGCGAACTGAGCATCGGAGCGACAACATCTCGCCACCTCATTTGGATTGAAAAAAGGCGGCTGAGCTGCTCCAGCCAGTCGGCAAACACCTGCAAGCGGCGCAAGAGATTCTGCCGATACGGATAAAGCCCGCAGGACGCCACAAACTCGTGACGGAATTCGTTCACATACCCCCGTGGCACATCACCTGTCCGACACCTGGCACTGTCGAGAAAAGAAGCGCCGTCAACCCCTCCTATGTGGCCTCCATGGTATCCGTTTCTACGACACCTGATTCTGGCGTCTTTCGCCGCGCTGAATTGCGCAGCATGTATGTCCGTGCGGAAGCGTGAGGCACCGGGTCCGAACGCGTGAAACAAAGACCCGAAGCGAACCTCGACACCTCGACAGACTACCGCAATGATCAACTCAAGACGCGGCGACACGGCCTTGGTCGTGCTGCCGAAGGAGGCGGTAGTGGCAGACAGCAAATTCTTACGCCCGACGAGGTTGCTGAACGCTACCGCGGCAGTATTTCGGTTGGGACTCTTCGAAATTGGCGCGCGATGCGTATCGGCCCATCCTTCGTCAAAATTGGCAAGGCCGTGCTTTACCGCCTTGATGAGCTTGATGCATGGGACGAAAAGAATAGGGTGCAGTGCCGTGCATCCAAGGGGCCCGGCGACAACAAGGGTGATCAGGCGTGATGGTCACGTTCAGGCATGATCAACCGACCCCAATCTCCGGCCCCATTACTCGTCGTCTCGCCAATTATTGCTTACAAATCAATTCTTTAGAAATCTGACAGTCATGGTGCAAACCACCCCACTCGATACCCCACCCGCCGTGGTTCGCGTTACACGAAAAGCTGCCCTAGAGTTTTCCAATTATTTTGCCGGCAAGTGAGAATGCATCCAATAAATAAATCAGGTAGCTTATCTCGCCATCCGACTCAAAAGTACTCATCCGGTGAAGACCGCAGACGTGCTTATCGGGCGGCCATGAGCCCTGAGCACCGCGGTGCTGGGGTCAAGCTTTCGATGGTGAGACGCGATGATATTCTTCGAGGAGGAGTTCGACCTCCTCGATGCCTTCATCGGTGAAGGCCAAGGTCCCGTCGTCATCGTTGGCCCCGTAGACCCAGATGACGCCATCCTCGGGCTCGAGACCGAGGGTCAGGTCCCGGATGAGCGCTTCGCTGACGCCGAGGTCCCTGGCGACACGGTCGACGGTGGAGACGTGATGCACCTTATTGCGCTGCATGTTCAGGCCGCCGCTGGTTGGGCCAGCAGTTTTGCGGATCTCCAATTCCACGGCAGCAAATCATCGATCCGCTGTGCTGGGTGTGCCGCGATGCGCGCCAGGATATCGGCGAGCCAGGCCTGCGGGTCAATGTCATTCATCTTGGCGCTGACGATCAGGCTGTAGAGAACGGCAGCGCGCTGTCCGCCGCGATCGGAACCGCAGAACAGCCAGGACTTTCTGCCGAGAGCGATGCCGCGCAGGGCTCGCTCGGCTGCATTGTTCGACAGGCAAATCCGCCCATCGTCGAGGAACCGGGTGAAGGATGCCCAGCGACGCAGCATGTAGTTGAAGGCCTTGCTCAGATCGTGTCCGCGCGAGAGCTTGTCGCGCGTCTCGATCATCCAGCGCTCGAGTTCGGTGACCAGCGGCATGCTCCGCTCCTGGCGCACGGCGTGGCGCTGGCCTGGCGACAGGCCATTGATCGCGCGCTCGATGTCGAATAGGGCATCGATGCGCTTCACGGCTTCAACCGCGAGCGGATAGACCAGGTTGGGCTTCTCGCCGCGCGCCTTCTTGCGCGCCGCCGCTTCGATATCGGCCAGCTCGAACACTTTGCGCCGGCTGTGGGCCCAGCAGCATGGCTTCCAGAACAGGCACCGGCTGACGATCCGTCGCATAGAGATCGCCGTAACCGCCAAAGGCATCGGCCTGCAGAATGCCGCTCCAGCCGGCAAGATGCGCCGCGGGATGTTCGCCTCGACGATCGCGGGAATAATAGAACACCGCCGCCGGCGGATCGGCGCCGCCGAACGGTCGATCGTCGCGCACATAGGTCCATAATCGGCCGATATCGGTCTTGCCCTTGGCCAGGACCGGAACCGTCGTGTCGTCGCCGTGCAGACGCGAAGCGGCCAGCACATGGGCTTCGAGCTGCTTGAACAGCGGCATCAGCGCCGCGGCGCCGGCGCCGACCTGGTCGGCGAGCGTCGACAGGCTGAGCGGCACGCCTTCGCGGGCATAGCGTTCGGCCTGGCGGTTGAGCGGCTGATGCTGGCCGAACTTCTCGAACAGGATCATCGCCAGCAGGCCGGGACCGGCCCAGCCGCGTGGGGTGGCGTGGAACGGCGCCGGAGCCTGGCTGATCGCCTCGCAGTCGCGGCAGGTGAACTTCTCCCGCACGTGCTGGATCACCTTCCATTGCCGCGGCACCACCTCCAGAGTCTCGGTGATATCCTCACCCAGCTTGCGCAGCCGATCACCGCCGCAGCAGTGGCAAGCGGCCGGCGCCGGCTCGACCACGCGTTCGCGCGGCAGGTGCTCGGGAAATGGCTGGCGCGCCGGTCGTTTGCGCACATAAGGCGCCACCTCGGTGGTCCGGGCCGCGGCCTGTTCGGCGGCGATCTCGTCTTCCGTCGCCGCGCTCTCGAGTTCTCGAGTTCCTCGAAGGTGAGCTCCATCTGGTCGTGCAGGCGGGCGGAACGTTCAGAACTCTGACCATGCAGCGCCCGCTGCAGCTTCCGGATCGTCAGATCCTGATGTGCGATCAGCGCCGCATCATCCGATGCCTTGGCCCTGGCGACCGCCAGTTCGGCCTCGACCAGCGCAGCGCGCGCGGCCTCGTCTTCGGCTCTGGCCAGCGCCGCGGTCAGCGCTGCTCTCAGCGCGCCGATATCGTCCGGAACAGCATCCTGGGCGGTGGCAACCATGCCCTGGAATGAATCATAAAACGCGTCCGCTGACTCGCGGAAAATGGCGCAAACTCAAAGAAAAACTCAGCCCGCGCGCTCAGGGCGGAACGTGTGACGCGGGTTGCGCCAATCGATCCCGTCGAGCATGTAGGCGAGCTGCGCCGGTGATATGGAAACCGTGCCATCCGCCGGCGACGGCCATAGAAACCGGCCCTTCTCGAGCCGTTTTGCATATAGCGACATGCCGAGCCCATCATGCCAGATAATCTTGATCAGATTGCCACTGCGGCCGCGGAAGACATAAAGATCGCCGGCATGCGGATCTCGGCCCAACGTCTCCTGAACCTGCAGAGCCAGGCCTTGCATCCCGCGACGCATATCGGTCCGGCCGACCGCCAACCAGATCCGCACCTGGCTCGGAACCGGGATCATCAAACGCCCAGCGCCTTCACCATCGCCGCCGCCAGCGTCGGCGGCGTGGCCAGCGGAACCCGCAGCCGCGCCTTGCCGGCGATCGCCAGCTCGATCACCGCTGGAGGGGCCGCCGGCCTCGAAGCGGCGACAGGCACATCGGGAACCACGACAACTTCGGCAAAGTCCGTCTCGCGGGCTCTCATCGTGCGGCGCCACTTATAGATCAGGCTGGTCGCGACATCATACTGACGCGCCACCGCCGCCACCCTGGACCCGGGCGCGAATGCCGCGGCCAGTATCCGGCACTGATCCTCTTCGCTCCAACGACGACGCCGCTCCGGCCCGGTCAATAACGTCACATGGCTCATGCTGTGCTGCTAACTGCGCTCGTAAGGACGACCTTAAGAGCGCAGCCTCGCTATCGTGCCATGTTCGCGCAAGGCGGTTCTCGCCGGAGGCGTACACTCAAAAAATCATATATTTTTTGGTCTAGCACAACAGTCGGTCCGTCCCCGTACTCTGTTCCTCTCGACTCTGCTTTCGAATTTGCGCGTCTCTGACTGAAAGCATTTGTTCCAAGTCGCTGTCACTCAAAAAAACGAACAGTTTTCCTCCCTCGCGCATAGCACCAAACGCTGTAGACTCCGCGTGCTCGTTGGCTCCTTTGCGGCTTACCATGATGCAGATAGGCCGGAGAGCTGAGGTATTGACATAGCGCTCGGTCGAATGAACCTGCGCAGGAGTTATCTTGTCAGTGTAGTTTTTGCATTCAAATGCGATCAACCGCGCTCGAAAATCTCTAGTTAGAGTGTCCCAAAACATATCTCCAGGCTTCACTCTATAAACGACATCAAGTATGCTAAGATCGTCCTCCAATCGGCTCTGCGGTCGTGCGTCTAAAAGAAAGTCTCCAAACAGATAATCGATAATGTCGCTGCAAGTTTTTTCATATTCAGAGGCCCCAGCCTTTCCAGGTTGAATTGCTTTTAGACGCTCCGCCAAATATGATCCCTGCACATCACCTAGAGGTTTTGTGTCTGCACTGGGAAGATCCTGCAGCAATGCTGAGAAATTCGAAGCCAGACCTAAAGGCGAGTCGACCGCGGCTTCCCCGGGATGTTCCTCAAAGAACTCCCTTATCGCCTTTTCTCTAGCGCCGTTGGAGGCTTCGTCGACCAACTCGTTCCGACCCCAAACGTCAATACCGAACTCCGCCTCTATATGCGAGAGTTCTCCTTCTCCAGCACTGAGCTGACGATGAGCAGCTTTCTAAGCGGAGCTACTCTGGGGACTGCGTGAGCCTTCAAGCGGGATGCATGGTTGCGCAATGCCGCTAACGTCATAGTTTTGCCGGGGGAATAAAGGGTCGCGACGAAAACATCCGCTGACACGCTGCTCTTTCCGGAGAAGGCGACCATATCATGCACTGGCGCTGCATTGAAGGAAACTACGTATCCCCTACTTCGCCACACCCCGGCGCAAAGCTCGGCAAACGAAGATACAATGCGCCTGGACTTAACCATCAGTACGAGATTCCAACCCACTCAAGTCAGTTGCAATTAGGTCAAAAGATCCACCAACGGCGGGCGAACGAGAGAAGATTGTTGCCTAGTAACCTATCGCATGCCCGAATGTCCGTCCCTGGATGACGTCCACCTTGAGCAGCCACCAAAGGTGAGTGGCAGCTGCACGCCGCTCGGCCAGATAGCATGATGGATTTCGAGCTTAAAGGCCGAGCCGTCATGCTTTCGAACTCAAGAATGGAACCAAGCGCGTCCACGTGCAGCCCTCACTTAGGATAGACGGAATTGGCAAACTCGTAGTCGAGTTCATCAATGTCGGTGCCGCCCGCGATCGGGTCGCCGGATTTCGTGATTTCACCAGGGATTTCATAGCACATGATCGAGTTGCTGTCGGCGCGGGGTGTGCCGAGCAGCGAACCGTCCTCGATCGGCGTCAATACCTGCTGCTCGACCTCCTCCTTGCTCCAGCCCTGCGTCTCCCCGAAATATTGAATAGCACGATCGCGGTCGATCAGCTCGACAAGCTGTCGACGCATGTGCTCATGCGGGAAGCCGAGCGTGTGCCCGGTCTCGTGACGCACGACGCGCTTAAACTCGGATTCGCTGGTGGTTATGGTGAACGCTTCAAGGTTCATCGTCGGCTGATCCTTCTCGATATGAAGGATATCGGTACCGAGATACGACCAGTAGCCGCCTTGATCGCCGCCAGAGATGCGCGCGATCCGGACCTGCGCCTGGTTTTTCGTCTCAACGAACGAGACGTTTGCGGTCTTGGCCCAAGCATTCATGTGCAGGACGATGCGCGCGCGCAAGTCCGCCGGCGCGTCGTCAAGGAAGCCGACCGTGAGCCGAACCCCACCAGCAGGCCAGCGTCGCGGAACGAGAACCGACAACGTCGCGCGGTTTGCCGCTATTCCCGTTCGTACCAGTTCGTCGATGACTTGGTCAGGTAACCGCCGTGGTGTGCAGGTCAGTCGGATAGACATTGTCAGCTCCCTTTCTTGATTCCCAAATCACTGGGCCGGCGGCACCAAGACCGCCGCGCGAGCATCCTATTGTTGGACGTTGTCGGGCCCGGCAGGCTTCTCCGGCTTTGCCGGAGGCGTAGATGTAGTCTTGGCGGGCGGCGTTAGCTTGGGTTCTGTGCCCGGTAACGCATGTGTCGCGAGCGCCGCAATCGTGGCGAAGAGAATGGCGTCCGATCAACGAGGTAACGGCTGGTCCGATCTTCCCAAGGCTGTCGGCAAGCGCTGCGGTAGCCTTCAGGAGCTCGGTCATTTCGGGGACCGACGCGGGCGTCAGTCCTTTTGCTTTCTCGGCCATATCTTTAGCTTGGGTAACTGGCTTCGGAGAGAAGAACCCAAAGCTCTGTAAGGCATACAAAATGAAGCAAATGACGCTCATGGCAAGCGTGATCCGAATGACCACCCAAGCTGCGCCGTCCATAATTCAATCCCGTAATCGATTTCTCTGCCCGTTACCCAGTCCACTCGATATAAAGCCCCGCCGACACCTTGAACGCCGCGCCGACTACGTTTTGTGCGTCGTCCGTCCGCGCGATTTTCGCATGACGTACCTTGAGAGCAGCCAGCAACTTCGCCCGCGGAATGTCCGGCCATTGCTTCACCGGCTTGGTCGAGAACAACGCCGTCAATGGCTTGAGGATGATTTCCTCGACCAATCCCCTGGGCGTCGCGTTATGGCTGCCGTGATGTCCAACTTTAAGCAGGTCAACCTTTTCAAGAACCGCGCAGGATTTTTGATCGGCCATGATCGCTTGCCACGAACCCCATTGCGCGTCGCCCGGGAACAGCATGAAGTATCCATCCGCCTCCACGACGATGACCAGGCTGGTGTTGTTGATGGCCCTATCCAGGGCCGCCGCTGCCAGCACGCCGGAGGGCTCAACAAGCGACTTCTTGATTGCTGCCCTGTCCTCGAAGCGAAACGTTTGCCGGGCGCCTAACGGCACGTAATCTGGCTCGCTGATCTGGTAGCGCTGGGAAAACGGAGGACCGACGCGCCGCTTTGGAATGCGTGTCGGCCACTTCAGATATCCCGCACCCTCGGGCGGATCCATGCTTGCCAACGCCTTCGCGTCGCGCGTCGGGCCAAGCACATGGAAGGTAACGCCAGCCAGGCCAGTGACTGTCCGAGCTTCGCAGGTTGTATCCACATTCGGCAAGAATGACCGCCGGGGCGCGCCGGCGAAGCCGCTATGGAGCGTGGCCATCGCCTTCTCATTGGTCAACGCGTTCAGCGCGATGGCCTGGAGGGTGCGTGCCCGCGCCTGAGCGATCGTTTCTCGTGCTGGCGTGATTTCGAGCGGATTTTGGTTGCTAGGTGCGCCGGCAAGTGCCAACGCCAAAGCCGAATGGCGTTCGCGGATTTGGGTGGCGCGCGGATCCTGCGGATCCTCCGTCCAAGGCATCCAAACTTCGCCGACCTCGACGTTGGCCCAGCGCGGATCATCGAAACCCCAAACATGATCCTTATGCCGATGCGTGGCGATCACCAGGGCAAGGCGCTCTCCGGAAGTCTTGATGATGTCGGAAACAATGTTGTCGAGCTGAGCTTTCTTTTCGGTGATCGTCCCGCAATCGATCAGCACATATTTCGATCCCGCATCATCGTGAAACCCGAGCAAAAAGCAGTCACCGAAGCCGACCTCATACATTCGGATCGTGCATCGCATCACAGCGCATCCTCATGCAGCGCTCGAAGGCTCATCCGTGCTGCCATGCGGTTTTTATACTCGGACTGGTTGAGATAATTGGTTCGTGGATCAGCCTCATCGAGATCTTCGACGAAAGCACGCTGCTTGGCCACCCGAGCATCCGCACGGGCCGAAATCGCAGGGTCGAGTGTGTGCGCTGGCAAGGGCTTCGCTATAACATAGCGCACGGTCCCATCGACCCCGATGATGGCAGTGGTGCCTCCCCTCACCGGAACGCCTCCCCATTCAGGGTCGGAGGCGGTCGTCTTGTCAGTTTCGACGAACTGCGCGACGAGCTCGATCTGGAGCGCACCGGAGGGGGCGACTCGGAATACGGCGTTAAATGCGGATACATACACATCCGGGCGCCCTGTGAGCTGCAGCGCCTTCCTGTTTTGCTGCGCATAAGCGACCAGGGCGTCTCGCATCGTCTTCGAGGCGTCGCTGGCGCTTTCTTCATTCATATCATCGCTTATTGACGTAGGCCGCTCATCCGACCGTTTCGCAATCTTGGGGTCACTCGAGATCTTTGTGAAGCGAGCCGCTTCACGCCGCAGCAGTTCCGGCAAGAGTGAACTGAGGCTGTCGACGACTGGTGCCGTTCCGGGCTCGGCGGCAGGCCAGCGCAACGATTCCTCTGCGAGCGACGTCGCCCCATCGGGATAGATGCCGCGTCGCCGAAATCCTTCGATTAGTGCTGCGCGCTGCCCCCAGGCGTCGTCTGGGTCGAGTTCGAAATCTGCTGTCACCAGCGCTCGCAGATAGTCCCCGAAAGTTATGTCTACCGGCGGGAGATAGTCGAACGCCCGGATGCACATATTGAGCTGACGCTGCGCCGTCTGTGCAGCCTCGCTCGCGATCCTGGTGATGAGATCGGGATGGAGTTCGCCCGGCGGAAGCTTCCCACTGCCCCCTGTGGCGATGCGAACAAGGTCCGCAATGCGTGACCGGAAGGTGGTCAAGAACCCATCGAACACCGCCGCGACCAGGATAGCGCCCCGCTCGTGCGGCTCAGTCACATTGCCGTATCGGCGGGGGTCTGGCGTTGCCGTGTCTATCGCCGAGCGGAGAGCTTTGCCGGTGCCGGTTGCTTCGCCGAACTGTCTTGCCAGGTTAACCAGCAGCGAACCATCGACGATATCGCCTCCCCCAAGCCGAATTTCATCGATCAGTAGATCGCGGTAAGAGAAGTGCTGGAGAAGCGCCACGATGTCAGAAAAGCCCTCGTGAAACGCCAGAACGTCGACATTTGACGGTTCCAGAAAATAGCGGCGGAGCCGATCGACTATCGCATGCGTCATCTCGTGAACGATGATGTCGTGGCTGAGGCAGGTGAAAATTGTCTGATTGGGGATGTTGGGTCCAGGCTTAGCTGGGTCGGCAGAGAAGTAGCCGAACAGCACCGCGTGTAGATCGCGATCGTAAAAGGCATTTTCACCTTCGAAAGCGTGCGGAAGCAGACGCAGCTTATTCCGTACGTCGCTCTTTTTCAGCGAAACTCGGCGACCGAGCGCCCGATCGAAGTTGGTCAGGGTTCGCGAGGCGACCGCATAGACCATTTGCTGATGGAAGTGCGGATCTGCTTCCGAAGGCGCGAGGCCAGACTGCATTAGGATAGACGCATGGTCGAGATTGACGGCATCGTAAAACAAGTCATTCCCAGCGTCGTAGTCGACGACCTCTAGGCGGGCGCCGATCGGCCCAGCATCGAGCGGTTCATTCTCAATGCTGATGGTGGTGGTTCGAGCGGCTTTGTAACCGCGCGCTGGATCAGTCGCATAGATCCGCAATGGGCGCAGTGATGGCCGTGGAATGTCGAGCATTGCAAAATCCACCCACCCACCCGAGCGGAATCAAGATGCGACGATTCTATGTAAGACAAGACCTCACTTGAAGAGTAACGTAAAGCACGCCTCGTGGCTAGACTGTAAGTAAAATCGCTCGGACGATTCGACTCCTCTCGATGGCATCGCCAGCATTGTCTTCACTCGAAATTCTCCGATTCCGCCTCGGCCTAGCCTTTATTGATCGAACGATTCCCGGCGATCGCACTCTGCACCTCGTAGATCGCGCCATCCGAGCATACCCTGCTGAGAGTATAGAGCGGCGCAGCCTTTGCTCTTTCTGCAAGAACGGGATGCGTTCCTGGATCTAGCGACTGCTTCCGATTCTTCTGCTCCGAGGGACAAGCGTCAACGTCTCACCTCGGGAGGCAGTCTAGCCTCCGAGGCTGCTTCGGACACCAAGGGCAGACAAAACAAGCGAACCGCAAGGGGTAATGATGAATCGCGGATCGACTTCGCTTCAGTCCACCGGAATCGGTTGGTCCGGATCGAGAAGGTCCCCTCTCCCCGAACAGAAGTGGGCGAACAATGATTTCGCGGACGTCTGTTTCATTCATCGCGTCAAAGTCGGCCGGCATAATTTTTGGCCTCTAGCCAAAAGAAGGAAAACTACTCGCGTTGTTTCTATAAAGTACAATCGAAGGGCTGAGTTTACCACTGTTTGTCCGCTCGTATCAGGCCTTGATGTCGACGCGGTGCCGATTCTCTATGACGGCGATCCTCAATGGTACGGCAATCTCGTTTGCTAGGAGGATGGCTCCTTTCTTAGGACCAGCATCCCGCTGCACTTGGAATTTGCAAAGAAACGCAAAACGGCGCAGCCAACGCATTTTGCCCAGGTGGTCCGGTTGGCAAAGTACTCATGAAGCGCGGGTGCGAAGGGTTCCGCTACAAGTCCTTTCTGTTTGAAATGGTTCTGTCGCATCTGCAGGACAGTAGCGCGGATTTTTCAGACTACCCGCGGGCTCTGCAGCACTTCCTCACCTATATCGCCCGCAGCGATTTCCGCGAACGCATTGTTTTCGCCGACTACTACCGTCGAGCGTCGGAAATTTCACAGGACCGGTGCAGATCATCGACCCAGTCAATGCGCTGAACAATGTCAGCCGTCTCTATACCGCTCAGGAGGCCGACGCGATCGTCGACAGCGCCCTCGATGCCGGTGCCGCCGTTGACGCGGCGCTGGCCGCGCCGACGAAGCAGGAGACCGTATATTACTGGCAAAAATTTTTGGCCCTCTCTTCAGGTGTGAGGGCGCCCGTGTCGCAGAGCTTTAGGATTTCAGAATCAACCAGTTTCACGATCCCGCATGCGCGGCATGGCGGCGAAAGTCGCCAAAGACCTCAAGCGGCTACAGCGCCTGTATGGCTTTGCCCGGCGAAAGCCCCTGCCTTCGGGGGGAAGCAGCGGGCCAATGCAGAGCCGGAAAGGGATCAACTTCAGCAAGTGGCGCGACGGCAAAATCTAGCTTCCTTGCCGCACCGGAAGCCGCCGCCTAGGTCTGGCGCTATTTGGCCGTTGGCTGCGATTTGGCCTGCGCATCTGGCAGCGGCCGGAATGCTTTCGGAGGAACCCTCCGTCGCGAATAGAGAAGCGCACCTGCTACACAAAGGATCAGGGTAGCTATTTCAATTAACCCCATTTGCAGCAGGACGAATACGAAGCTGCAGAGGCCAACTGCGAGGAAAACAATTGCCATATTGAAGAGTTTATTCCACGCCTCGCTCATTGAAGTATACAAAACCTCTGCGCTGTGTTTTTCTTCCCAGAATTCGCGCGGCATCAATAGTCTATCATAGGCGTACATCGTGCTAAAAAACAGAACAATTGAAATTGTTGTAGATAATATCGCCACCAGAAACATGTATTTATATATAATTCCGCCGACTAACGGTATATCTATACCAAGGCAAAAATGACATCTAGTAGATTCTAAAACATCTTTCAGTTTAGCGCTATCGCCGACAAATGCGATCAAGGCAGCAAGAAGCCCAGCGAAGAAAGCGCCGAGCGTTTTTGCTACATCCATTTTTGCCTTAATCTTTTCTTTCAATTCGTTGACCGACTCTTGTTGGTTTTGGTCTAGTTTTCTGTGGATGAGCATCGGTTCCTCCGCTCAACTTGACAAACAAATCCATCTATCAATCTGCCGACATCCGCCCCGATGTCTGGGCTTGTTGAGCCGAGATTGTTACAAAAGGACGGGGCCGGCAAGAGCAAACCGTCGCGGTGAGCGTCGCCTGTCTTCGTACTCAAGGGGGAAGTCGCGCTGGATTTTGCGGAGGTGCTGACCGACCGGCCTTTCAAGTTGTTGGCACCTGCTTCCGCCGCAGATCGTCAAGCTCCCACTTCATATCCCGGCTGACATCGAGAGTGCCATAGACGGAGCCAAAGTCCTGCCCCAGCTCGGCGCACGCCGCCCATGCCGGCCATCAGCAATCAAGCCACTTTGCCGACCATGTCGCGCCTGTAGCGCTAGGCGTATAGGGCGCAAGCGTATCGCTCATGTCCCGAGGCTTTGGCCAGGACGCTTGGCATTTTGTGATTGATGCTCCGGGCAATCATGTAGGCATGGTTTTTGAGACTGGCCAGTTCGAACAGAAGCTGGCCCGAGACTCTGGAAAAGGATCAAAGTCCGTAAGCGAGCTTTGAGGTCGCGATCCGATTCTAGTAATCTGACCGAAGGCGGTAACGACTACTTGCCATAAGATAGTCAAACATCACGTCATCAGCAAAACAAGGCCACCGTCAGGCTCTAGCTGATCCCCCAGGTCGAAATCCCGCGCGAAATCAATTCCCCAACCCAAAGCCAATGTCAAAGCGAGTCCAGCGATCGCGATAGCAGCAAGCATCACGATTGCTACACAAGAGGCAACAGTTTCCGCAACTCGCAGTCCCAGCATGCGAAGAATGGAACGGCCATGTTTCGGTGGTAATATCTCCAACTGAGGTAGCGGCCATACCATCCGCCACCGGATGCATCCAACCTCGCCTTGCGACGGTCCCTAATTACCTTGTCGTTAACTGTCTCTGGCCAGCGCCCGCTCGCCCATTGAGTTGCAAAATTGTCGATGCCAATGCGGTTCACACCATAGCTGTAGCCGAAAAGGCTCACAAAATTGGCCAAATAGCTCTGCAGCTGGGTGGCCGTCCACGTTCCCCGCGGCAGAACCAGCTTGGCTTTGAAGTAGTGGTCGAGGAGTGACCGCTCATCGAGGACGCCGCGTGGCTCAGGTTGCTTCGGCCCATCCGGCCCGAATGCGGAGATTGCGGCAAAGCGGTTGAGACCGGTCCTGCGCGAGGTGACGTCAAACGCGCGCAAAGACCTGAAGGAGGCGACTACTTCCGAATTGACGCCGCCCTCGCGGCGTTATTCATTCGCCCAAGGCGCTGTCATCGACTTCTGGAGGGATGTGGAGTGAACGTGTCGGTGATCTGACTGGGTTTCGATTTCGGTTGTGTCTGGGACCACAGGCAAGTGTCGTGCTAACACGAGAGGGAGGTGAGAATGTCTGGAAATCTGGACGGCGCATCGGACGGAGTATCGGACGTGAGGAAGACGCCGATCGACGGCGAAAAGCTGGAAAATGTCGTAGGCTTTTGCATGTCGGGGGGCGGCTACCGCGCCATGCTGTTTCATGCCGGAGCAGTGTTCCGCCTGAACGAACTTGGGCTCTTGCCCAAGCTCAATCGCATCTCCAGCGTCTCAGGCGGCTCCATGACCGCCGCGGCCTTGGCTCTCGCCTATCCGAAGCTCGGTTTCGACGCCACCGGTTTCGCTGCCAACCTCACTCAGGAATTCCTCAAACCAATCCTCAAGCAAGCCGAGGATTCCATCGACATCGCCTCTGGCTTCGCAGGCCTCAATCCGTTTAGTTCGGCCTCCAACCAGGCTGCCAAGAGCTATCAGCGCAACTTGACCGGCAACGCTCGACTGGCGTCGCTGCCGCTCACGCCGACCTTCGTTTTTAACGCTACCAACCTGATGACCGGCAACACCATGCGATTCCGGCCCGACTATGTCGCCGATTACGCGATAGGCCAGTTCGATAACGTCGACGTGCCGCTGTCGCTGGTAGTCGCAGCATCGGCGTCGTTTCCGCCATTCCTGTCGCCGACCACCATTGATCTCAAGAGCGGAACGCTTAGGGTCGAAGCGCGTGGCGTGCTCGCCCGCCCACCTTTCACCGAGACGGCGGTGCTCACCGACGGCGGCGTCTATGACAATCTCGGTACAGAGACGGTGTGGAAGCGCTGCCGTACGGTTCTCCTTTCCAACGCAGGACGGCCGTTCGATAGTCAGCCTGACCCGAAGGAGAACTGGCTGCAGCAGTCGCTGCGCGTCGTCGACATTTCGATGGACCAGTCGGAGGACCTGCGCGAGCGAATCATGGTGCACGCCTATCAGGTCGGCGCGCGCAATGGCGCCATGTGGGGACTGACCACGGGGCTGCTAAAGGAGGAGGACCGACCGGCCTTGCTCACGCAATCGGAGGCTGAAGAGGCAAGCCGAGTGTCAACCCGACTGTGGAAGCTTCCGAAGAAAACGCAAGCGCTTCTGCTCAAGGCTGGCTATGCCCATGCGGCGTCGCGCATTCGCGCTTATTACGGGACGGAAAAGGGTGGACCAGCCGACATTCCCGACGGCCAATGGCCGACGCCATGATCGGTCATGACTCGTGTCCTCAGGAACGAAGACTTTGCTGCTCGCGAACCGAACCGTCACGACAGGGAAATAACGGCCGTGCAGTTGCGATTGGTTCGGGCACGCGCGAGCCTTTGGTTCATGTTGGCCACGGCAGCCGGCGGCCCTGTCAAGCCGCGAGGCTTGTAGTCGCGCCGCCATTACTTTCAGGCTTTGTTCCAAAGCCATAAGTAGGGCGTCCTCTGACGCCAGCCCTCCCTGCATAACGACTTCCAACAGTCCTTATGCCCGCGCAATACCTCCCCTTGCGGTGTGCCGCAGTGGCTTAGTTGAAGACCCTCGAAACTGCCCTAGTTCATAGCTCCTATGATATATGGGAGGTTCTGCGGATAGTCGTACGTCCGCCTTTCTTTTTTAAGAAGACTAGGTATACTTCCCATTATCTTTCATCACATACAAGATCTGGCTAGGCAACTGGCCAAGGTGTCTGACGACTTTTGTATTCAAGTTGATGCGATACGGGCTATGAGTCGTATCGAGTGTTTTGGGAGGGAGGATGGCAAAAGTGCACAGTGCGCTGGATCTGGGGCCGCACGATCTACGCGACCTGTACGCGTCGCGCCGCTTTCTGGACGAAGCAACACGGCGAAAGCTGGGGCTAGCGCGCTGTTTCGACGTCTATTTCAAAGATCCGCTGGTTGCGTCAAAGAACCCCGGACTCGATATCGATCACGAATTTTATGTGCCATGGGAGCCGGGAATTGGTGACGGGCCTACCAGCGCGCGCTTCGCTGTGGTTGATTACGACAGTACGACCAATAAGCTGGAGGAACCGGCGCTTTGGGACGACGACGCGAACATATTCCGCGATCCAGAGCGACGTACGATAGACGCGAAGATCAGGCAGTCACCTCAATTTCGCCAGGTCAGCACCTGGGCGATCGTGCAAAATACCCTAAATTACTTCGAAGGTCCAAGCGGGCTTGGCCGGAGCATCTCCTGGGCGTTCGAGGGCAACCGTTTGCTGGTCGTCCCGAATGCCGGTTATGGCGCCAACGCGTATTATGATCGCGAGAGCCACTCGTTGCAATTCTACTATTTCGATGACAGCAACGGCAAGCGCGTGCGCACGTGCTTGTCCAGTGATATAGTCAATCATGAATTTGCGCATGCTGTGCTGGACGGGATTCGGCCTCACTATCTCGAAGCGGTGTCGCCTCAAACCGGAGCTTTCCACGAATTCCTGGGTGACCTGACGGCGATCCTGATGTCGCTACGCAACACCTCCTTCCGGCAGGAGTTGGCTGACCGCACCGGCGGCCTGATCGACAGCAAATCCGGTGGTGAACTTCTTTCATCGGTCGCTGCCGAGTTTGGTCGGGCGGTGAGCGATCAGGACTATTTGCGCAGTGGCGCCAACCAGGACAAGCTGAGCAAGTACAAGGACGAGATGGAGGTGCACGCCCTCTCCATGGTGCTAACCGGCACCATGTTCGACATATTGATCAAATTCACGAAGCAATACCTCGAGCGCGAGAGAGCGGACGGCCAGAACCTCTCGCCCAAGCAGGCACTGGCCTTCACCGTGCCGCGCATGCAGGTTGTTGCCATCCAGTCGCTCGATCTCTTGCCTCCGGTCGAGGTGACCTTCAATGACTATGCGCGTGCGGTGCTGCGCAATCTGCTGATTGCCGATCCTACCGATCCAAAGGGTTATCGCAAGATGATCGCCGAGGCCTTCTTAAATCGGGAAATTCTGGCCCAAACGGAGGTGGACGAGTTACTGGAGCCTGCCGGACTCTATGATAGAATGCCGGGCGATATCCCACATGATCCGGCAATGATCGCAAGCTCTCGGGCCGAAGCCTATCGCTACCTCGATGACAATCGCGACAATCTTTATATCCCTCGCTCGGTCGACATAATCGTCGACGAAGTCTTCGCCGCCGAAAAGATGGTTGGCCGTGGACTCTTCCTGCCCAAGCAGGTGATCCTGCAATATCTCTGGTGCGAGGACATCGTGCTCGAGGGCGAGCGCTTCGGCCCCTATGACGGTAAGAGAACAAGCTTTCTATGCGGCGCAACCATGGTGCTCGACGAGAACGGCAGCATGCTCTCCTGGATGCGCAAACCCGGCAGTGAACCGTCGGCCAAGGCCGTGGCCGGTCAAGCAAAGAAGGACGCCGGAAAGAAACCGAATGGTGAAGAAGCGCGGGCGCTCGCTGATTGGGAGGCCGGCAAGGAGCGGCGAGTTGCCTATCTTGAGGCGCTGGCGCGGCGTATTGACGAAGGCATGGTAGGCCAGGAACTCGCCGGGCCGGAGGGCATGGTCGGCGCGCTGTCGCCGCCGCTCCTCGCGCGGGAGGCGGGTGGGCAAGTGCGTTTTGAGCTCTCCCCGCATTTCCACATTCACGATGACGATGATCGTAAGGAAGACAACGATCACGACGATTACGATGCCAGCCTGAGGGGTCTGCGATGGCGAACGAGCTCCTGATACGCGTCTACGACGTCGGTCTCGGCGACTGCATCTATGTTCGCATTCCCGGGAAGAGTGGCAAGAACGACGACGCTTTCCACATGCTTATCGACTGTGGCACCTGGAGTTCCGAGAAGCTGCTCGAGGTGGCGCTCAGGCAATTGGCAAGCGAACTTCCGACAGCCACCGATGGGAAGAAAAAGCGACTAGATCTCGTCGTCGTCACTCATGAGCATAAAGACCATATCGCAGGGTTCGATCCGGCACTGTGGAAAGCATTCTCTGTCGGCAATGTGTGGATGAATTGTGCGATGAACCCGAAACATCCACAAGCGGGCAAGACGCGCAAGATACGCAAGGTGGCGGAGAAAGCGATGGCGGGCCTCAGCGCGCTCGGTCCCGCGCTCAGTCCACGTCTCGCTGAACTTGTATCGGTCTTCGAGATCGGCAATGCCGGCGCCATCAACACGCTTCGTCATGCCCTGCTCACCGGTAACAACGAACCGACCTACGTGCATGCCGGCCAGACCCATAAGGACCTCGGGATCAAGCTGCACCCAGACGCAAAAATTCAAATTTTGGGCCCCGAGTTGGATTTCGACCGATTCTATCTTGGTGCAGTCGCCCAAGCCAACCTCAAGGGGGTAATTGGCTCCGCAGCCTTTGCAGCGAAGGACGAGATCGAAATCGCCAGCGCACCAGAGGTGGAACAGTTACCGGAACCGAAGAACATCAGCCCGGCTGCATTTCGAGCACTGCGAGCCCGCATGCAGTCCAATGCGCTCGCCTTTGCGGAACTTGATGGCAAGCTGAAGAACAATTCGAGCGTTGTGCTGCTGATCGAATGGAAGGGTAAGCGGTTGTTGTTCGTCGGCGACGCCGAATGGCACGGCGCTTTCAAAGACGGAAAAATGAACGGCTCCTGGAACGTGATGTGGAAAGAGCGGAACAAGCTGCTTGCCCAACCCGTCGACTTTCTGAAGGTCGGCCACCACGGCAGTGAAAATGCGACCCCTTGGGACATGGGGTCGGGTGAAAACACCGAGGAAGCAAGGATCCTCGAGGCGATCCTTCCTCTACCCAAGGCCGGCAAAAAACCTACCGCTCGTGCCGTGGTCTCGACCGAGCGCGGCAAATACCGCACCATTCCGCGAGGACAGATGTTGAAGGAAATCGCCCAGCGCGTTGATGGCGCCACAAAATATGCTGATGACCTGCGCGACTACAAGCCGAAGGATATTGCAGACTTTGAGGCGTATGAACGCGATTGGCTCAAGGAATTCCAGCCGCCGCGGACCGATTTCGAGCGCATTCGAAAGAACAAGGGCTACATAGACGTGACGTTTGATTAAAAGGATGTGCCAATGCCGCTTGGGTCTTGGGCGAAGGGAGTTCTGAGCATGCCGCAAGAGAAAGGGGACACGTTCAGTACCCTCAACGCTCAATTGGCAAACATCAAACAGGAAGACTTCGCGACGTTTTTCGACTTCCTGTATGGGGCAGTCGAAAAGCTAAAAACGGATCGAGAAAATTTCTATCGCTCACTTCGCACCAGAAATTCCTGGTGGATCAATACCTCACGGTGGACACTCGGCACGCTTGGTGCCGCCGCCCTGCTCCTGACGGCCCTTGCTGGAATTGCAGCTATTGCCGCACCACAGGAAGGTTGGTTCAAGGGGTGGCAGATCGAGGGCTTGTTCTGGGCGTTCGTCATTTATGCGGTCATGGGTGCGATTGCCCTATTCGAGCGTGGAACTGACCTCAGTGCCGCATACTTTCGCCATCTGACGATCACGATCGCGATCCGGAACTTGTGGAACGAGTTTCAGCTCACGATTCTCAAGGAATACCCGGCGCTGCTTGAAACTGCATCCGCGGACAAAAAGGCGGCGCGCGAGCGAGCGATCGAGTTGGCGCGGGCCTTGTGCAAGGACATCGACACACTGGTTTCGACCGAACAGACGGAGTGGCGCACCGAGTTCATGGATTCTCTAAAGGAACTGGAGACTGCCGCAAAGGATGGCATAGGTGCCGTCAAGACCGATCTCCAAGCCGCCATGGACAAGGTAACGAAGGCCGCCGAAGAAGCGACGAAGGCCGCCGAACAGGCGAAGGCTGCCCTGTTGCCGGGAGATCTCAACGTGACCGTGACCGGCAGCTTTGACGGAAACCTCGTCGTGCTGGTCGATCAAGCGAAGCGGCACGACAAGCCGGTTATGAAGAAGTTTGCCATACGGGGCATTGTACCTGGGACGCGCGAAATCGAGGTGAAGGCCAAGAAAGGCGCCCAGGACATCAATCTGTCGGAAGTGGTGGAGGTGAAGCCCGGACTTCAGAACTACACGGTTGCCCTGGCATAGTGCTCCATAGTCATACGATTGCCCTGTGTGGTTGAGTGCTACATCGCGGTCTTTCTGGTTCAATGGCTAAACGCTGGACGATAGATTTCGCATCGAAACGGATTTTTCGTTCAGCGTGTGATTGATGATAAGGCTGCGACTGACGATCAACAGGGAGCTACTTCGGCACTAGTAATAAATATCGTTGGATAGAATAGGTCGCGATGGGGAGGATGGGATGGCGAAACCGGTGATCGACGAAGATAAGTTTGTCGGTGCTGACAAGGGCATTATCCTACCCACGCGCAACCTGAATGACGGCGGCAATCGCCTGCGATTGAGGAGCTTCGACCGCGGGGACCCGCCGGAATACAAACCCAACGGCGTCCCGCGCGGTGTCAAGTTCAACGGCAACGTGTTGGCGGTCTCGGCCAGCGGCAAGATGCCGCCGATCAAGGTGATCTGCGACATCGAGGGCTTCACCCCGAACGGCGCGAAGCCTATCCACTGGCGCCTCCAGACATTGCACGTCCTTGGGCGCTTCAAGAATGTCGGAAACTACCACTACGCGTCGCGCATCGTGCCGCTCGAGGCCGAATGGACCGGCTCGTCGGAGAGCGCGGAGTTCACACTGTTTGCTGCCGGTGCCGTCCCGCCCGGTCTGATCTATGACAATCTGGATGATCGCGTCGCGGGTGGCCACGCCATACTGACCGTTGCTGCTAAGCCGGGCGACGTGTGGCTGCAGGATTTTGTGCATCTGCGGATCACGGGCACCAACCCAACCGAAGCTGATATCCGGGCAGAGGTGAAGAAGATTGTGGCCGGCCGAAATGCAGCGCCGCTGGAGGCAATGCTCAATGCCGTCTTCGCTTGGGAAGCCAATATGGAGCAATTCAGCAAGAGCCGACAGACCCAGGCGAAGTTCGGCGAAGACGGCTTCAAGAAGCTGTTTGACTGGCCCGACGACCCGCCCGACTACCCGGTGGCGGCGTTCGATTTTGGTGTTGGCATCTCGCAGTTCACCAACCCCGCCAAGCTCAAGACCTGGTTTGCCTGGGATTGGCGGGCCAATATTGCGGCCGGCGCCAACATCTTCTTCGACAAGCTCAAGGCGACGCAAACCAAGGGCATCACTTGGGACAAATGGGCTCTTGCGGCGTGGCGCAGCTATAATGGTTCGGGCGAAGCGGCGGTGGCCTATGCCAAGCGACTTGCCGGATCACCCGATGGCAAGACCATCCCATCGACCGCCGTTCCGAAGCTTGGGGGCAACGCGCTTGCGCCGATCGCCTTTTCCGAGCCCCCAAGTCCCAAATGGCCAGTAACCAAGGCCGTCGCCACGCAGCTGGCAGGCTCCGCACTGCTGGCAACCTGGAGCACCGCCGCGAGCAAGATGATCGGCGATGCGGCAAGCCGGCTGGCCGGCGATCGCGAGACGCTGGCGTGGATGTGGCCGCGTGTGGTCGAAAACATCCATGCTCAGGACGATCACGCGACAACGGGCGTCATCCCGGGACTATCCGGATCAGACCTGTCAGCTGCCGTTGCCGGACTCGACAAAGCGGGCATCAATGAACTGACCGATGCGTCGTTTGCCCATGCCTGGGCCAATCTTGCTCCCGTCGCATCGCTCACGGCGCTCGCTGCAGCGGCGCCCGATTCTTTGACGGCGGAGTGGATGAGCCTTTCCGAATTCGTGCGTCGAAACGTCGGGGAAGGACGGATTTCGGACTGGGCGCACATGCGCACCATGATTTTCAATGCCTTTGGCGCGCCCAGCAATCGCCAGAAGGCTATCCAGCGCATCAATGCGTACTATGCTGCCTTCGTGACCGGACAATTGCGGCCGGGCGGGGCATCGATGACTGTTCACGCCCAGATGGCTGCGCGGATGCAAGCCACGCAGTCGCTGCTCGACGCAAAAGGCGCCGCTGCCCAGCTTGGCGCGGTGGCCAGCATCGGTGGCTTCAACATTCGGCCGAACGCCAATGATGCTAGCAAGCCCAGCCTCCACAGTTTTGGCATCGCCATCGATCTCGATCCCCACTTCAATCCCAACATGGCGATGAAGCCGGACGAACGTGCACGCTGGATCGATCTCGTCAAGTTCCTCACAGGTGTCGAGCCCTATGGCGCCGAGAGCGTCCGGCTCAAGACGGCGCGCAGCTACGATGCGTCGCTGTCCGACGTGAAAACTCTCCGCAAGGCTAGCGCTGATTACGTCGCCGCCAACAAGACACTTACCAGCCTGACCGCAGCCGTCCGCAGCGGTTTCCAAACGGAGCTTGCACTGGCGATCTCGACCGCCGATGCCGGCAAGGTTCTGGCCCTTGCCGCACCACCGCATCCCGATCTCGGTGGCCTGAAGGCCAAGCTCACTGCTCTCTTGGTGCCAACGACAAAGCGCGCCGCGATGGCCAATCGGCTGGTCTACGCGATAAGCGTTTTCACCATGGCGCAGAAGTCCAACCTCAAGGCGGCAATCACCGGCACGGCGGCGACGACGGCCAAGTATGGCTTCATCAACCTTCCCGTCGAAGTGATCTGTGGCCTCGCCGCCAGCGACGGCGGCGGTCTGCGATGGCTGGGCACATCGACGGGCACCAAGGACTACATGCATTTTGAGTTTCGTGACGATGAACAGCCGCCGCGGTTCTGAAATCACACCAGCGCAGCCAATTAAGCAGGAGACCGACGCAGCATTGGGGGTTGGGTTGACTGCTTTGATTGCCGGGCTTGTGCTGACGCTTTTTTCTAAGGAGGGGCCATCGGTTCTTGGTTGGTTGGACACATAAACTACCGGATCATCATGATGCGCTACGCCTTAGGCTTACCCTTTCACTTTTGGCACTACTATCGGGACCTTCGCGAATGGATTTGAGGGCGTCGGGTATTTTATTTTTGTGCAGGAAGCTGGCCCGGTCGCACGAGAGGGTCTGCTCCGCCGGGTGGGGGACGGCTGATCTCGTAGGCATATTCGTGGGGATGGCCGGCGCTGACATTTGCGCAACGTACAGGTTCAGATTTTCCTACTGTTGCCCGCAGCAAGACTGCAAAAAATTGCCGCTGTTCCACGTCATGGTCCTCGGTCGCTGGCAGCGCCCTACCCCTAGATGCGGCCGACTATTCCCGCCGAGTTACGATTATGCGTCCAGCGAACGCCCCTCAATCTAATCGAGGGTAGCTTACAGTCCGCTCGAAACAGAACCAGAGTTTGATGGAACAGCACCTGCGCGACATTGCTCAGCGTGTTGAAGCTAAATTTAGAAACGCAAATTTCAAGGCTACAGATAAGGCAGGACAGAGCTCCCATCGCCGATTTCATCGCCGCACAGTTAATCGTCTGTCAGTGCTGAATCTGTGACCAAGGTGCCGGCGACTGCGAATCCTTCCGCCATGCAACTATTTGCGTGCAAGGTTTGTCGAATTTTAGCGTCACAGACGCTTGCGATGCTTGTGTTTGTAAAAGGTTGCGTCTTTACTGTCGCGGTACAAGGACCTTCGATGTCTGCAACCCAACCGAATTTCAGGCGCGGTGAATCGGTAAGGTTTCGTTTTGCGCGATTGATCGCCGCTTGGCTGGTTACGACAGCCATCGTCTATGGCTGCGCGAAAAAGGCTGATGAGGCCACCGATCCCAGTCACCAGGGCGGCGTTACGCCGCCCGGCCAAGGCGGCGCCACGCAACCTAACCAAGACGGCGTCACGCTGCCCGGCCGAGGCGGCGTCAAGCAACCTAACCAGGACGGTGTCTCGGTACCTAGCCCGGGCGGCACTCCGCCCGCTTCCGTCGATCCTAAGTCATCGACGCCAGCAGAGGCAGTTACGACGGCGCACCCGCCGGTGGAAATGAGTTATTGGCCGCTCTCGGTCGTCTTGGGCGGTCTGATCTGTGTCGGGGCCTGGAATGAACCGCGCTACAGAGGCACCTATCTCGGGGTGATCTTCGGTGGCCTCGGGGAAATAGTGCTCTTCCGTCACGTAGAAGCACTATATCTGGCAGCAGTCTTGCTGGGCGCGGTGCTCCTGGCAGGCATTGCCCTGACGTGGAACCGGAGGGTTTCCCCCCCCGCTGTGTCCGTGATCGCCGCGCCGCGCCCGGTCAATATTGCCGATGAATTCAAGGCGCTGCTTCCCGATCAGCGTGCCGCGCCGGAGGCCAACGCTCTCCCTGCAGAAAAGCCGCGTACAGGACTTGTCGCTTTCTTCGTGACGGCGGCCGTCCTGCTCATCGTGGACATTCTGGTGGTGCCGCAGTGGCTGGGGTAACGGCCACGCCCGGGCCGGCGAAGCCGACTATCCCTTCCGGCGGGGTGCGGCGTCGCCTCGATACCGCATTCGTGCTGGCTGCCATCGCACGCCTGCGGACGCGCGGCGTTCTTGTCTCGCCCAGCGATGGACTGGCATGCCTCGCGCTGTTGCGCCAAAAGCTGGACTGGACGGACGAGGAAATCGCCACTGCCTTCGAGTCTGTCGTTGCCCGCCGGCCCGGCGAAATCGGGATTGTGAACGACGTAATCGGCGATCTTTTGCTCAACCATGCCGCCGAGCCCAGGCCTGTCTTCGAAAAGGTTGAACCGGTCGGGAAACGGGCAATAGATAGTCGCGTTGAGGGTCCGCCGCCGAAACCGTGGTGGAAACGCGTGCTCGATCATGCCCAGTCTGGCGCAGACAAGGGCTTGCGGGCGCTGAGCGCCTCATGGCAGCGGCTGCCACGACCCGGACCGCGGCTGATCAGGACTGCGACGTACGCGGGCCTTGTGGTGGCCGCGCTGCTTATCGCGAAATACCTATGGCGGTACGTACCGGCGTACCTATTGCGGTACGTACCGGCGCCTGTCATCCAGCAGGTTGTCAAAATTGTCGATCCCAACACGGTGTTTGCCGCCATCGACGGTGTCGATGCCGCCCTTTCGGCCGTTTCTCTAACCGGACTCGCCTTGCTCCTATGGCGGGCGGTCATCCTGCGGCGCCCGCCGCCGGAGCCGGCCCCACCTCCTTCTTCTGAGGACGAATGGGAGCCGATAGCGCCGACCCCGGATGGCACAATTTTCCGTATCGGTTCGCTGGGCGGCGCGCCGTCCGCCTTCCTGCCCGAGACCATAGGGATAGAAATCGCCGAGATGCTGGGCTATCGGATTGGCGATCCCGATCCTCAGCGCATCGATGTGCGCCGCACCATTGCGGGACATATGCGTGGCGGCGACCCAGCGCTGTTCGTTCCTGCACGTCGGCGCGAATTGCCGACCATCCTTCTGCTTACCGACAGCAGCGCCGGTGCAGCGCACTGGAACACGCTCTCAAAAGAGTTCGAAAAGATACTGCATGCGCGTGGCGTCACAGTCGAGCGCATCGTCTTTCCGAGCGGCGGCTTCTTCGCGACGAAGTCCGGCCTCTCCGTGCAGCGCCCAGAGGCGCTCGACGTGGAGCGCCTTGTCGGGCAGCCGGGCTGGACGGTGACGTTCGTCTTCTCCGAGGCACACCGGCTTGGGCGAAGCGACATCCTGTTCTTCCGCCGCCTGACGGAGAACGGCCCCCTGATCTTCCTGGACATGCGCGACCGCCGCCTTTGGGACCGGCGCCACGCCGCTCTGCAGGCAGCCGGTGTAAGGCTGGTCGAGGCAACAGCAGAGGGACTGCGCTATGCGATGGCGGAGGTCTTCGCGCCCGACCGCGTTCGTGCTGCTCTATCAGAACCGGCTATGACGGGTGCACCACCGAGTTTCGATGTGTTTGACACGCTCGGCAACGAAGGAAGGCTCTGGGCCAGCGACTGTGCGCTGGTTGAACCGATCTCCTTCGCACTGGCGGAGCGGCTGCGCGCCCGCTATCCCGACCTCAAAACGTCGAGCCCGTCACTGGCCTTCTCTCGGCTCGCGGCGCTGCCTGGATCGTGGACCGGGCCGGACGGCCTGAATTTCGAGCCGCCAACGCGGAGGCTTCTGTTGAGCCTGTTTGCTTCGCGCGACGACAATGACCGGGGCATGACGATGGCCATCATTGACGCCGCTTTCGCGGAAGCGTCCCCAGAAAAAGGTTCGTCGGCAAAACTGGTCCATACTTATGCGAAAACTCTCGCCCATGTTTTTGCCGACAACATCGACGCGGCGATTGAACAGATCGTGAGAATTGAAGCGGGTGGCACGCTCTATCAGGCGCCAATCCGCGACTTTGTTGACCGTCTGCGGCCCCCTTCGCAAGACGTCGAAAGCCAACAGAGCCTGATCAAGCTGCCATACGAGCCGCAAAGTGCCGCCGTCAGGTGTCGTCTTCGGTCGACTCCGCCTGAGGGGTCCAGTACTGCGTTGTCCCGACCGCCAACGCGCGCCGACCGCTATCTGCAGGGTGGACTGGAGATTGCGCCGGCGCGCTGGTCGCTCGGCCTGCCGTCCTCGCGCGCGCGGCTGACCAACGCCGATGGGAGGCCCGTTACCTTCGACCAACGTCCATCCTGGGGCGCGTTCTTCTTCGGGGGACGACACCTGTTGTTGGCTGGCGTCAGCGACCAACTGGTCGTGTTCGACACGTTTCTTGGCCGAATGTTTCCGATCGACCTGTCGACACTTTCGTCCGAGACCGCGGCGATCGCAACCGGCTGGAATGCGCCGGTCGCCGTGATCGGTGCGCGCAGTGCCTGCCAGGTGATACGGCTGGAATCCGGGTTAGGCATGCTCCCAGCGACGCTGCGGGCGGAACCTTTGAAGATTGAAACGGAATACGGCCGCGGCGCGGGTTCGGGACGTCCCATCCTTGCCGTCGATCCAAGCGGACGATTTGCTTTCGTCGGCGAGTCCGGCCAGCCGGATCTGCTGCGCTGTCCGCTCGGCGACGGCGAACGCCAATCCCTGTGGCGGTTTTCAGACCCGGTGACGGCCGTGACGACAGCCGACACTTCGGTGCTGGTCGGGCTTGCAAACGGTATAGTCTACAGGGAATCGGTCGAGACCATCGAGAACAGTTCGAGCGAGCCCGCATTCTCGATCGAAGGATCGCCGAATGCTCTCGCGCTGGCCCGGATTAAAGATGAGCGGGACGCTGATGCGGACATTTCAAGGGAGTTGCTGGTTGCATCGACGGAGAGCGGAATGCTGGTCTGCCACGATCGACAGGGCCAGCTTTCCAGCATGCGCGCCAGCGCTTCCGTACGCCGTGTCGTGGCATTTGCGGCCCGCGAGGCCGTGGCGATACGAGGTGGTGGCGGGCAGCCGCCGCTTGTAACCGGACTCTCCGTGGCAGTGCTGGGCAATGAGGGCTCGTTCGACATTGTCGGCATGCCGATTTCCGCAACAGGCAGGGATGGGCAAGCTGCCTTCACTGCCATGTCTTTGCTCAATCGGCCGGTGCAAGCGTCAGACCCTGTCAGGCGTGCGCTGGCTGTCGCCGGACAGAGCAGCCGCGTGGCGATCCTGGTCAACGAGACGGGCGGAAAGCCGCGGATTGAGGTAAGACCACTCGACTATATGCTGCCGGCCCTGTCGAGCGCTGTCGGGAGGTTAACCTCCGGCACTGAAACCGATGTCTCCGAGCCAGCGGATATTGCCTCCGCGCAGAACGTCTCGGCGGAACCGGTGGAGCGCGAGACCGTGTCGTTGGCGGCATCGTCGCCGCCCGACGAGCAGGCCGATGGTCTCGAGGCGGCACGATGATCAACCCGAACCTCTACCGGCTTTACCTCAGGCCCGGAAGCGGCGCCAAGCTGACGCTCGAGGTCAGCAGGGACAAGACAAACTGGCGAGACACCGGCCTCTCGATGGACACGATTCAGCGCGGTGGCGCGACGACGATCGGCGCGCTGCTGCAGAATTTCGTTCAATTGGACAAAGTCACCGACATCGAGCCCCTTCTGCCCTACCGGAAGCAGCTAGCGATCGGCCGGCAGCTCAATGTTGCGTTGTTCGGGCCGCAAGCGCCGCGGTTCATTCACCCCCACCCGCATCTTGTGCCCATCGTCACAGACGACGGAAGCGATGCCGCCGACAATTTCTTCGACCTGTTCCTGCGTTTGCCATGGGCGTTGCTTACCGACGAGGACGACGCCGATGCGGCCTTTCTGGCGTTGGACCGCGTCACCCCATCCAGTGTCACCATCGACGCGTCGCCAAAAAGGGATGGCCAGCCGCGTTTTTCCGAGGTGAAGTTGCCGCCTTGGCCGAAAATCCTGATCGTGTGTCCTTTGCGTTCGGCAAATCCGACCAGAGGCAAAGATCATCTCGAGGACCTGGATGGCATCCTGAAGCCTTACTACGGTGAGCGTTGGAACCGGATACGGCCAGTCCATACCTATTCGGGTTTCGTGCGGTGCCTGAATGACGACACGGACGGTTTTATACCGCACATCATCTACTACTATGGGCATGCCAAAGCCGAGGAAGCTGACACGCTCTTCGAATTCGATCCCGAACCGGATGGCACCAGCGGCGTTCACCCGCTCGATGACCTGATCAATCCTCTGAAGAGCATCTACGAGCGGACGGATTTCCCTCCCGTCATTTGGATCAATGCCTGCCAGGGTGGCTCCGCGAAACGCAACAATGTTGTACGTAGGCTGGCGCCATTTTCGTCCGTCATCATCGCCACGCGCCAGGTGGCGGTGGTTGAGGACAGCATGGCGCTTGGATTGCGCGCTCTGCCGCTAATAGCGAAAGACATGCTGGCGCCCCCTATCGCGCTCTACAAAGCCATTTTCGAGATGGCCAAGCTCCGGCCGCAGGACGCAGTGATGGCTGCGCGCTGGGCAACGACGATCGTTGCCATGCAATACGATCTTTGGTCGGCATTGGGTCTGGAAAGCCGTGACGTGATCGACGCGGAGTCCGTCGGCGATGTCCCGATGCGGCTCGACCGCGCCGTACCACTTGATCAGATTGAGCGCTACTTCAACCAGGTTCTTAGACAACCAACAACGGCTCCCCACGTCATTCTGTGGCACGGGCTCCCCGAAGACGGCACCGAGGTCTTCGCACAGCGCTTCGTCGACATGGTGTCCGAGCGGCTCGCGGACTGGTCCGCCGTGAACTACTCGGTCGAACTGCAGTTGTCGGCTTTGCCCAAGGCCGATGCGGAAATTCATTTCCGCGACTGCGTCTACAGAGCCTTATGCAGAGTCGACGAGAAATCGCAACTTGGCGTCGTGCGTGATGAAAACGTCAAGGCTGCGGTCGACAATCTGAGCAATGGACAGCCCACGCTTCTGACATTCACGCACGGGCCATTCAACGCATCCCATATCGAGGCGTTGGGAGACTATCTGGATTTCTGGCGTACGCTATTTACAAATTTGGAGCTGGACCCCAAAAAAACTCGCATCGTTCTCGGCCTGCGCTTTGTGCGCGAAGACGCGGCCAGTTCGCTTGCGGAAGGCAGCGGTTTCGAACAAGTCGCGCTGGCGGAGGTGCCGAGCGACGAAATCACGCAACACATCGAGCGTTTCTCCAAGTTGTATGGCTTCAACAAAACCACCGCCGACAAGGCGACAATCGACTTGATGCGCGACAATGGAAGGCGATTCCGACCACTCCACCTGGCGCTGGAAAAGAAGCTGCGGTTAAGCGTGTGGGAGGATCGTTTGGACAAAGCGGGAGATGACGCATGAATGACCTCGACCTTGTCGGCCCCCTCTATTCAAGGGCGCGGGAAATTGAGCAGTTGGCCGAGCCGGCCCAGGCTGCGGCGCGCAAGCAGTATGCCCAAAGCGCCGCGCAGGCGTTGCTTAAGCGCTCGCAGCGCAACGCGCCCTTCGTCAAGCGCCACGAGCAATTCGCATCAAGCTACGTGGCTTCCAAGGATTTGCTCATGGCAGTCAATGTCGCCCTCACGCTCGGGCGTCCGCTGCTCCTCACAGGCGAACCCGGCAGTGGGAAGACGCTGGCTGCCTACTGGCTGGCCTATGTTCTCGATCTCGGCAAGGTTCTGGTCTTCAACGTCAAATCGGAGTCACGCGGGCAGGACCTTCTCTATTCCTTCGATGCCGTCTCCTGGTTCCGAGAATCGCAGACAGAGGCGTTGAAAGCTTCCGGCAAGAGCGTGCCGAAGAGCAAGTACATCAAGGCAGGCCCGTTGGGCACAGCGTTTGGCTGGACGGCGACACCCGAGCGCGTGAGCGTCGTGCTCATCGACGAAATCGACAAGGCGCCCCGCGATTTTCCGAACGACCTGCTGAACGAACTCGACCAGATGAGCTTCACCGTGGCCGAGGAGGAAAATCGGGAAGTCAGCTGCGCAAGCGACAAGCGGCCTGTCGTCATCATCACCTCCAATCGGGAACGGCGGCTGCCGGATCCGTTTCTGCGGCGTTGCGTGCTACACGAGATCAAGCTGACCGAAGAGACCGTCGCCGATATTCTTAGATCCCGTCTCGGCGAGATCCGCAGCCGCAGTGACCCGCCTCCGCTCGTCGATCCGGAAAACACACTAATCACCGCGGCCCTGCCGGTATGGACCGCGCTGAAGTTAACGCCTGGCCTGTCACGAGCCTACACGGTGGATGAGTTCTGGCGCTGGCTGGCGATCGCGGTGCTCAATCTCGACGATGCCGCAGCTTTGGAGGTGGCGAAGGCCCTTCAAGAGCGCAAGCTGGACCATGTCGCGCTACGTACGAAAACCCTTCTGTTGGGGGACGACCTCGCCGCCGTTCAGCGCAAATTGAATGAGGGGGTTAAGCGTGACGCTCCTTGAGACCCCATCGGTAGGCGGGAACCTCTCGCCGGCAAGCGCGTCGACCGCGGCTGCGCCGTCACAGGTCAGAGACCGGCAACAGGCATTCGTCGAACCCTGGCGGACGTTGACGCGCACCGACTGGTTTTTCGTGTTCTGCGCCTGGCTGACCGCCGCATGGGCTTTCTACATCTGCATCGATACCTTCGGCGGGAATGAGGCGCTGGGCTTCGACTTCTTGCCTGTCGTGGCGGGGATGTCGGTCGTTGTGGCAGGTTGGCGCACGGCAGCGGTCCATAGGACTGTGGACGCCACACTGGACGGCCTGCTGAAGGGCGCGGGTCTCGATGTCGGTAGCGACATGGCAGTGTTCAGAGCAGCGCTGGATCGGCGCGTGCGACGGTGGTCACTGGCAACCGGAACTGCGATCGCCGCATGCTTTGGCGTCTACCTCGCCTGGGCATCCTCCAGGTTCGACACTGCCGGATTGGGTTTTTCAATTCTACTCTTCGCGGTCTGTCTCGGCACGGGGTTCCAGATAGGCCGGATGCTCGGCTGGTGGCTCGGCTACGGGCAGATGCTGACTGTCATGCGGGAAACCGGAATCGCCATAGGCAGCATCGACACGACGCAGGCACGGAGCGCGCTCGCGCGCCTGGAGGGGCTGCTATTCTATATTTTTTGGCTGACGGCCGGAATGTGCCACTGGTTCGTACCATGGTTTGTCTTCTGGTTTTTGGGGTTCGACGATGGCCGAGACTATCGTACCTACTATTCTTGGTTGTTCATTCCCCTTTGGATCGTGTCCTACGGTCTGTATTTATTCGCGGCGCGTTCGCCCATTCTGGCCTTTCGCGCGCGGCTGAGCGAATTGCAGGGCGGGCCTGACGGACTAGCCGGCCGCGAGCGGCAGCTGAAGGATGCACGCGAAGATCTTGCGCGCCTGACGTCGGGGGGCGCTGGCGCGCACTCCAACGAAGAACGCGAACTCAAGGAACTGGTGGGTGAATTCGAGGCGCGCAACGCTCCACCCAGATTGCCGCGAGCCTGGCACCTCAATGTTCTGGCCATCTGGATTGCACTGTTGCTGGCTGCCGGCATCGGCGGAACATTACTCGGGATCGGTTCGCCTTAGACGGCAACTTTTGCAAAGACTAACCGGTCAGCCACTTGCCCTGCGGCTTGGACAAAATCGGAGGACCGTCTGATGTTCCGGATTCACATGCTGCCCGCCGCCGATGGCGATTGCTTCCTGGTCGAGACCGGCAGCGCGCCGCACCGGATCCTTATCGATGGCGGTCGCAAGGCGACGGCGGGCGCGATCTTGCCCTATCTGAAATCGGTCCTTTCCCCGCGCCGCGCCCCGCTCATAGATCTGATGGTGCTAACCCATATCGACAGCGACCACATCGGCGGCCTGCTAGAACTTGTGCCGCAAATGACGAAGGCCGATATCGGTGAAATCTGGTTCAACGGCCTGCGTCACGCGCGCATCGCGCGTGGCGATCCACCGCCCCCCATACCTGCGCCGGTCAGAAAAGCCTTGCCGGTGCTAAGCTTTCAGCAGGCAAATGAATTCGACAGGGTGGTGTCTACATGCGGCTGGCGTTGGAATGCATCTTTTGCCGATACAGTCGTCGCGGTTGCCGCAGAAGGAGCGCTTCCAGTCGTTCCGCTGCCTGATGGCGGCAAGGTCACGCTGCTAGGCCCGCCACGCGCAAAGCTCGGCGCTTTCGCCGACGAGTGGGAATTCTGGTATCGCAAATTATCGGCCGTGCCGGTGCTTGGAGGCCTGAACAAGGCGCCAATCTTAACGGTCGGCCAGGTGCCGGTAATGGCGGCGACGTGCGACGAAGCCGACACGGCCGCGCCGAACGGAACCAGCATAACCTTCGTCATCGAGCATGGTCAAAAGCTAGCTCTGTTTTGCGCCGACGCGCACCCCGGCGATCTCACAAACGCCCTGACCCGTTTTGGCGGGCCGCAGAGGCAATCTTTCGACGCGATCAAGGTCACGCACCACGGCAGTGCCGCCAACAACACGTCAATGCTGGTCAACCTGCTCGAAAGTCCCTTGTGGCTCGTTTCGACAAACGGGGCAGGCCATGGTCACCCCAACGCCCCGGCGATGGCACGCATCGTGCTTTCACCTGCTCTCGGAGAACGCCGCATTCTGTTCAACTACACCAGCGATTTCAACAGACCGTGGGCCGATCAGACAATTCAGGAGGCCTTTCATTACAAGGCAGAATTTCCGGCGGTTGAACAAGCCGCAACGGTTGTCGACCTGATATGACCATTGGTTTCCGCAGGGTCCCGCCGGGGCAGCCGACGCAATCCGGACGGTCTGTGCCCTTGTCGCGGCAACCATGTGGATAATCGATCCCGTCGCCTTCAGCATAGGCCCATTGGCGGTCCGCTGGTACGGTCTGCTGTTTGCCGGCGGTATCGTGGTAACCTGGCTGCTGATGCGCGCGCTCGCCGCCCGGAAGAGCCAGACGATCAGTGTCGGCCACATCGACGCGGTGATGTTCTGGATCACCATCGGAGTGACGTCGGGCGGCCGCGTCGGTGATCTGGTGTTCTATGAATTTGACCGGTTGGCGGAAGACCCGTCCCTTGTCTTCGATTTCAGCCAGGGCGGCATGGCCTTCTTTGGCGGCTTGCTCGGCGTCGCGGCAGCCATTGTCCTTTACGCCCGCTGGCAGGGCTTGCCGCCGCTTCAACTGGCCGACATTGCGGCCGCTGCGACGCCGGCGGGCCTTGGGCTAGGGCGGATCGGCAATTTTTTGAACGGAGAATTATTCGGGCCGGAAACCGTGCTGCCTTGGGGCCTGGCTCTAACGCCATTTGGCCATCCGCGACATCCCACACAACTTTATGAGGCGGGGCTGGAAGGCGTGCTGCTTTTCGCACTTGTCTATCCCGCTGCGTTCTGGGGCAAGGCGCTCACTTTTCCGGGGCGCACTGCCGGTCTTTTTATGAGCCTCTATGCCCTGTTCCGTATAGGGGCTGAATTTCTCCGCAGCGAACCGGATCCATTCCGGTCCGCAGGATACGCGTTCTCGATGTCCCAACTGCTCTGCATCCCTATGCTGCTACTCGGCATTTCGTTATGGCGGCGGTCACTCTTCCATCGTTGAGACGTGCCATCATCCAGTTCGAACTCGTCTAGTTGCGTGCATCGAAATGTGCGTCAGAACCCCCTCGGTGAGCAGCTGAGCAGCCGGCCATCGCGACCATAGACCGCGTCTTTGTCCGGGCGGCGAACCTTCGGGATCGTGCATCGTGCTTGGGAATTATCTGGAGGACTGCACCTGTCTGGCAAAAGGCAGATCGCGGATCCTCGCAGGATAGGATGGAGTAGCCGACGGGTGCCTTGGGGCCCGTTGAACAGCTGCGCTGACCGCAGGAACGAAAATAGAAGAGAAGGTGATGTACACAGGTCGAGAGCTTTGCGCGCGGCGCGATTGCCTTCAGATTCTTTGGATCCATCCCGCCAGCGCGCCCACAATCTTCTCCGGGAAGATGATATCGGGACGTGCGCGCCCGGCGGCACTTTCGAAACCAGGGTGGTCGGGCTGAAGCGCGGACCCTGGCAATCAACTGAGCTAACGGGATAAGCCTTGTCCCGTGTGAGTGTGTGAGTGGAATCGATGCTTTGAACAGGCATCCGGTCACTATTTGAGATCGACGGCGCCGTCCCATCCTTCCTCGCCGAATAGCTGGATCGTATCCGACCCGTCGCCGAAAATCGAGTATCCGACGCCGTTTGAATTCCACTCCTGGTCGCCCTTGACACACCCGACGAAGCCGACGCTATCATTCGTGCCTTTCGGATACCATTCGACAACTTTCCAGGTACACGACTCCCCCCTGCCGTGAAAGACGATCCTGAGCTTCGTGTCCCCGGGTTTTCCGTTAGGAAACTCGAAAGACGAGAGAGGGCGGCCGGAAGCTGTTGCAATCTTGCGAATCTCCTCGCGTCGATCCTTAAAGAAAGCCACTGCAGCTGCCCTGGACATTTTTCCGAACGATCCGTCCACCTTGCCTTTATAGTATCCCCATTGCGAAAGGAGTGACTGGAACTCGCTCTTCACGGAGGAAGACGCGCCTTTCGCGAGTCCATCGGGAATAACTCGGTCGCTTGGCAACGCCTGAAGGGCGCTCCATGATCCCCTGGCCCGGGCAAGCTCCTGGAGGGACACATCTTCCTTGGCCTTCCCTAGCGTAGTACCTGCGTCGATGAGCCCCTTCAGGACGACGCCGTTGTCCGCGAGGACAGCCGCCACCAGAGGGGTTATGCCATCTCCGTCAGGTTCGTTGGCCAAGTAACGGACCCCGGCCGGGTCGATCCCCAGAGCGTGCAAGTAGGGGTTGGAAGCGGGTTTCGACTTGGCGTGCGCGGCCATCACGACTGCGGCCGACCTCCCGTTCCCGTCCTTGACGTTCAGCAGTAGCAGTGTTGACTTGTTTGCCCAGGTGATCACGGCATCCGCTGCGGAATCCGACAACGCATCATCCTTCCGTGCATAGGCGGCGTGGAGGGCGGAGACACCGCCGGGACCGACTGCGAATGGATCGGCATCGGCCGCCATCAAGACATCGACCGAAGAGCGATTGCCGAACGCCGCCGCGTAAACGAGAGCTGGATAACCTTCCGCATTCTTTTGGTTGGGGTCGGCTCCGGCGGACAAGGCGGCCCGAACCTTGTTCTCGTCCTTCGCCTTGATCGCTGCGAACAGGTCAATTGCCGGACTGAAGGCGGTGGCCCCCCCGAGCCGGACAGCAAGGTCGAGTTGCCCGATCGCGGCGGCGACATCGGCGGGCTTCGTTCCGTCGTCCCCCTTTATGCCGACATCCGCTTTGGCGGCCAGCAGGAGATTCGTGACCTCCTCATTTCCAGCGATGACAGCGAGCGTGAGTATAGGCACGCCGCGGATCTTCACATTTGGATCGGCATTTGCGTCCAACAGTGTCCTTTCCATCTCCACGTTTCCTGAGACGACGGCCACGGCCAGCGGAGTGAAGTCCGCATTCGGCGATCCCTCTGCTTTGGCTCCGAGCTTCAGCAGCAGGCGGACAGCCTCCAGATCGCCTGATTGCGTCGCCTCCAGGATGGGAGTCACGCCTTTGTCGTCAGCTGACCCCGGGTCGGCTCCGGATGCCACCAGGCTTCGCAACGTCTCCAATTCTCCTTTCCTCGCGGATGACCGCAATCGGTCCGATGGGCCGAGAACTTTTCCGCCCAGAAGCGTTTTCATCTCGACCGAGCCGACCTTGTTCGCGTATGTGGCGGGGGTGCCCCGGGAGGTGGCCGCTTGCGGATCGGCGCCCCCTGCCAGCAGTGCAGAAGCGGCGTCAAGGCTGTCACCTCCTATCGCGATGATGAGGGCGTTGGTGCCGAAGGAGTTGGATTGGTCGGCCGGAACGCCCAGTCCGGTGAGCCGCTTGACGATGTCCGCTTGGTTCAGGTTGGCGAAATAGGATAATACGTCCCCGGCTAGCGGTCCCGGCAAGGCTTTAATCCGATCGTCCGTGACGTTCCCTTTCTGCAGGCCTTCGACAAGCTTCGCCAGTTCGCTGTCCGGCTTTCTCGGCGAAGAGCCGTCGACGACACCGTTCGACGCGGCGGTCCCTTCTACCGCGAAAGCAGCCGTTCCAAAACAAAGGCAGACGGCCAAAGCCAAGGCTGCGGCGGCTGCTGCTCCGCGTGACTGCGAGATCTTCGACATGCGCCAGCCGCGAGGACAAATTTTCTCGTTCATCTGCACCCCGTGTCGTACGCCCTCTGGTTTTCATTGATCCCCATCCGGATCAACTGGCCTTGCCCTGCCGCGTCGTATTGCGGCAAAATGCTGTAGTAATACTGGATTTGCTGCCGCAGCTGGCTGCATTGCAGGGCAGAGTATCTAGTTCCACCGGATTGCCGGGCCGACTGCTGCGGCGCCGGGCGGGCCGACTGCTGCGGCGCCGGGCGGCTCATCGCCTTCCGGTACTCCCGCTGTACTTCGGCGAGGGCCTCTTCGTAGGCTTTACCGCGACCGACGTACATTCCTTGGTGCTCGCGGTACGCCTCCAGCTCGTCGTCCGCCATAGTGTCGCGAACAGAAAGGCCCGACGCGGGTGCCGTTCCTGCGAAACGCGCATTGTCGGCCTGACGCGCATCCGAAACGAGACGGCCGAGGCCCGAGTCTTCGTTGAACGCAGACATCTCGGCCTGCCAGGCGGACGTGGCGGCCTTGTTGATGCTGAGCAACTCGCTAAGCGCCGACTTGACCATGAACGACCGCAACGGCCCCCATTGCTCAAGGCTGGCTACGCCGCCGACCACTTGCTTCAGGTACCCTCCTGCGCCACCGCGTCCCGAAAAGTCATGGAGCATCCCGCCGATCTCCCACGTCTTTCCCACGGTACCGGCGAGCGCCGCCATCCCTGGCGGGACGTCCCGCAGCGTCTCCAAGGTCTTCAAGCCGTTCTTAGCCGAGGCGTCCGCGACCTTTCCGCCAAAGTCCGTAGTGTATTTCCCGGCAGAGCCTAGGCGCCGCACGTCGGCATCTCGGTTTTCCGCCGCCTGGTTGGCCTGATATGCGTAGACCTGCCTCATGCAGCGCAAACGGGCCGCGTTCCCTTCGGATAATACTTCCGACGCCTCGTCGTGCAATCGCCCGGCCTGCTCATAGAGGGAATTCGATTCCGAACTTGTTCCCGACTGTTTGACGATTTCCCATGCCGAATCGCCTGCGGCCCTTGCGCGGGCCACGACCTGTTGAAAGATTGAGCGATACTGGTCATAGAGCGCATTGCACTCGCTCACCGAAGTCGGAGCGATCGGGTCAGGCGGGAACTGGTATGCTTGGGCACGCGCAACTCCGCAAGCGAGCAATGCCACGACAACGAAAACGGACTTGGATTTCCCGTTCATGTCCGCACCTAAACGACGGCCCATTACATGCTCAAATCGGACATGACGCAAGCCCGGCGTGGTCTTCGGCGACGGCTTAGCCGCGCTTAGGCTGGACCCTCCGACAGGGCCGTCTGGGTTCGACTACTTCTCATTGATTTGGTCAAAGGTGGCCGGTTCGACCTTGGCAAATATGCGGTGCCAGTAACGCGCTGGAAAATATGGGCCACTGCCGAAGATAGATACCGCTCCGACGATGCACCTATCGAGTCGTTTGGCGACTACGGCACGCCATCGCGGTCTGCACGTACTGCGAGGTTGTCACGCGGGCAGAAGAACCATGGATGCACTATGTACCCGTCACTTTCGCGCCAGGCTGCGACTATGACCGTAAGATCCCTGTTCGAGGAAAGGTCGGCGGCCAGCCAACACGGCCGACTGAGTAGCGCGCCCAAATCGATGGGCGCGCTACCTTGGTCGGACACAGACATCTCCACGAATGGCGAATGCGAATGCTCGAGCGAGTTGGCGCAGCCCGTCTATATCAGGAAAGCCGCCGGCTAGGCCAGGATTAACCCGGTACCAATTGGCTTCATCCTGCCAATCAGCATCGGAGTCCGTCTCAAATAGAATCGGCAGCGTATAGCCGAGTTTCCGTTTTTGCGCGCACTGCCTGCATGACGAAGTTGTCACGGTGGCGGACGATGTCAACCACACTGTACCCATCACAGTCGCGCCTGAACCTCGGCTGGATCCTACGAATCTGCAGTCGCTATGCAGGCGGCATCACAATGCCAAGACGTTGCAAGACAGTCGGACGTGACAGAAATCTATATGCCGTTTACGGGTTGAGTGGATGGTCCCCAAGGTCGACCAACGGATCAGTTTCGTCTGGAACGCCCTTGGTCGTATCGACCGTCGCGATCTTGCAGTACATCATGCCAAATAACCTGTTTCGGATGAGTATTGGACCGGCGATCTGAGTGATTTGAAGGCAAACCGAAATGTCGGTGTTGTTCGATACTTGCCAGAAGAAGGCAGGCCGCAGAAGCGTCTTAGGGTCATGGCCCGCAGCAGGATCAAAGAACGGCAATTTTAGGTTGAACGACGTAATATCATGACTTGGACCAGAAGCAACTATTTTACAGATTGCTCTGTCTATTACATCATTTCGGTAGGTGCCATTCAATGATGAGTAATAGACCATAGCTTCGCAATCGAAAATATCGTCAGTGTCCACGTCTACGACTACCTGTGAGGTTCTAACAGTGATACGCGTTAAGACACCACCCACGACATTGCTCGTAACGTTTTGATATGAAGACCCCGACAGGTCGGGTAGTAGTTGGTACTTGGCACCATATGCTGTAGACGTAACGAATACTGCCAACAAACTGGCAAACATACAGGCTATTTTCTGCAGCATCGATTGTTTCCTTCTCTGGGGAAACTCTAATATACCTGCTCGGACAACTGTGTGCAACTTGGCTGCCTCCTCGCGCCACGCAAAGACAATGCGTCTTAGCGGTCAGACACCAAATACCGTGAGAGCGGTCTCGGGTCGTGCGGGGGGCTCGAAATTTGCGCTTGGGACTCCGGGACCGCCCAAGCTAGTTCGCTCCCGACTCTATCAAATTGGAATATCCTGAAATGTCGCATCATCAGCGTGGCCGAAAGGCTACGCCAACCGCCCTATTAGATTCCCTCGCCACTGCACCGAAACCACCAACGACAATGTCCAGGGAAGCCAAGGCGGAATGGCGCCGCGTCGTTCCGATCCTCATAGAGCGACGGGTCCTACGCGCCAACTGCTCTTCGATGCTGGCGCGCCATTCGGATAGCCACGCGAAACTTCAGAGCGACGGGTCCTACGCGCCAACTGCTCTTCGATGCCGGCGCGCCATTCGGATAGCCACGCGAAACTTCACACGAACAACCCCGTCTCAGCCGTTTAAACTAGCGAATGAGAACGCCCCTACTCCGCAGGACGGATCGGCGGCGTGCGTCCGCGGTGGCCATTGCGGTGTCGCTTATGCGATCCAGAGCGAGTGCCGCGCATCCCGGCTCTGCAATTGGCGCGTGCTGCCGGCATTGTCGGTGCACAGAGAATATGGTTTCTAGTTCGCTTCCCCTAGCACCCTTCCCGATCTTCGGAATTCACCGCGCGCGGTCACCCGGCAATCGGGAGCGCCGTTAGATCCTCGAATACGCGTCGCAATTCAGGGCTGGGAGCGATGCAAGCGGTTCGATAACTGTCTAAGAACGGCAGGCAGACTGGACACCCGCGGCGGACAATGAGGTTCACGGATATCCCGGCGAACATCCGCATCGGAGCGGTCATTATCGACGCCAGAAGAGCGTTCCAAACGGGCTGTCGGCGGCTCTGTCGTGGGAACGAAAAAAGAAGGGAAGCAGAACTTTCCTGTGCGATTTTTGCACACAACATCTCGTAACTAATTGATTATATTTCGACATCTGTCCCATCCATCATAGGTGCCACGGCAACTTTGTGGCGTAACATATTCATTTTACTAGTTTCTCTGTCTCAGTCCGTCCGATACTCCGTTCGAATGACAGAGCAATTTAGCAAGAGATACAACACCTAACTAACCCGATATACGATTTTGCCGCCGCAACTGAAAGCAAATTGGCATGTCACAATGTCACTGTACGCACCAGTTAGATGCCTGCCGTGGAACGATGCACCGCCGGCGGCATACCAGTCAGCCAAGGCGAAGCGTGTTGCGGGCGATCTGCCACCCGGATTCGACATGCCGCCGCGCCGCCGCCGCCTCGTCCGGCTTGCGCGACCGGATTGCATCCATGATTTCGGTCATTTCGGTGATCGCCGGCTTTCAGGACCCGACTTCCGGCGATGTCTTGCTGGAAGGAAAATCACTGCTTGCAGTGCCTTCGCACAAGCACAACATCGGCATGGTCTTCCAACGCTACACGCTGTTCCGCATCTGACGGTGGCCGAAACCGTCGCTTTTCCGCTGCGGGTTCGCCGCCGGCCGGACACCGAGGTGAAGAAAAAGGTCGCCGACATGCTGGCCCTGGTGCGGCTCGAAAGCTTTGCCGGGCGCTTACCCGGTGCGCTGTCGGGCGGCCAGCAGCAACGCGTCGCGCTGGCCCGGGCGCTGGCCTACGATCGTCCGATCCTTTTGATGGACGAGCCATTGTCGGCGCTCGACAAGAAGCTGCGAGGAAATCCAGGGCGAAATCCGCCGCATCCATCGCCAGACCGGCGTCACTATTCTCTACGTCACCCACGATCAGGAAGAGGCGCTGCATCTGTCGGACCGAATCGCCCTGTTCAAGGATGGCCGCATCGAGCAGACCGGCACCGGCGAGGATCTCTATCTCAGGCCGGCGACCGATTCCGTTGCCGGCTTCACCGGCAATTCCAATTTCCTTGCTGCCGAACATCTCGGCACCACCAACGGCACGACAACGATCCGCATGACAGACTGTTGGGTCATATCCGGAGTCAGGGCCAACGGCACGTTCGGCAAAGGCCAGAAGACCAGGCCTGATGATCCGGCCCGAAGCCTTTAGCATGGAGCGGAGCCCGGCGAGCGCGGAACTGAATGTCGAGATCGTCGACATCGCATTTTACGGCTAGCGCCGGCGGATCGTCGCGCGCATCGCCGCTGGGCAGGAGGTTGACATCAGGCCGACCTCCGCCGCCATGCAATCGCAGGATGTGTCGCCCTGCACCCGGCAGGTCTTTTTCGATCCGGCTGCTGCATTCCTGTTTCCGGCCTGACTAAGCCGCGGTGGATCGCCGCCCTTCAACGCTTCGCAGCGATGGAGGCGTGCTTAGGATAAGTTGTGGTTCGGTCCATCATCAGCTTCGGTCGGCAAGCGCGTAACGTGTTCGACACTACCGGCTGCTGATTGGATGGCGGGGGTAGCTCGTGTATCCATTGACAGTCGTCATGCTCGGTTGGAAGATGAAGAAGGTCAGCGGCGATAGCCATACGGGAAGGCAATGGTCCAACCGCCAGATACCGGACACCATCCTGGCAGCGTCGTCGCGGTCATCGTCATTTGTTTGATCATCGTTGCTTTGTTCTTCATAGGCTTCAGATACTCAAGGCCGGGCCAGGGTACTCTCGTTATTCCTGGCGGTACGCAGCAGCAACCGTGAATCCGCCCCTTGGCGCGCGCTGATGCGGAGCCGTTCTCGTGCTGCCAAAAGTAGCCGGCGGGACTGGGGGACGCAGCAGAATGGTCCGGCGCGTCGCAGCCGGTCTTTTTGCTCCCGCCGCGGCATTCCTTTCCCACCTAAAGAACCAAGCCTGGCCGGCGTGGTGTCGACCATGCTGGGAGATGACGAGCCCTCATCCACCAGGCACTAGACGGCCCTGATCAGCCGGAGCAAAGAAAGCGCTTCGAAAAAGGTCCCTTTGCGAAAGGCGAGATAGGTCGGCTCTTCGACACCATGGAACCGGCGCTTGAAGGCCGCCTGCCCCTGCAGGTTGAAGCGGGTGCGATTGACCCACGGCGATTCATAGGCACGCTGGAAGGCGCGCCGCCAGAAATCGCTTTCGGCAAACCCGCTAGGTCCGATTTCGACAAGCGGCGACAGGCCGAGGGTGACCACGGAAACACCTTCGTCGCGAAAGCGGTCGACCGCGAATTTGGTCAGGCCGATCTCGGCATGCGCCGAGGCATCGATGTGCTTGCGCTTGAACGACGTGGTGTAGCCGATGACCTTGCCGTCGCTGAACAGCGGATCGAAATCCAGCAAGGCCACGAGCTCTCCATCCGGACCGTGCAGGACGAAACGGCGCATATCGACGCCAAGGTGATCGGCAAAAGGCCTGTTGAGAAACCTCATCTCCCAGCGCTTGACGATGCGGTCGGCCCGCCAATTCTGGGAGAGCCTGGCAATCTCGTCGAGGAAGACGGTCCCATTGTCCTCCGCGAAGGAAAACCCCTTCCTCAAGAGCCAGCGTTCGGAATAACGCACTGTCTCATTGCGCTTTCCGGAAAAGTCGTGGCCGGGCAGGACAAGCCTGGTGTCGACGCCGAGGCGGTTGACCTGATAGCCAAGTCCGGCAAGCACGTGCGCCGTCTGTTCGCCGATCTGCACGAACCACGGGCTGCCGGCAACCTCGATGAAACGTTCGATATAGTCGCGCCGATCGGCCGGGGCAGCCATTGGATCACCGAGCGCGAAGTGATGTCGCGTTTTGGTTCCGTAAGCGATGTAGCCCTGGGCATCGCCGAAGTAGTGAAGCCCCTTCTGCACGGCGGTCGAATAGGCAAGGGAAAAATCACCATGGCGACGGACCAGCAACAGGCGCTCGACATGGTTCAGCCGCAGCCGCGGTATTTTACGCCCGCGGTTTTCCAGGAAACGATCGAGGCGTCTTCGCAGTGACGACATGGTCGACTTTCGCGTGCCGGCTAGGCCGATGAAAGAGCTGACGGACCCCAAACCGATCATATTGCCGCGAGCTGATCCTTATCTCAGCGCGTCATGCTTCCCCAGCCGGAACCGCCAGATTCCTAGGCGCAATCTGCCCCGGTCCCGCCCCGAGGCGGCACCACGCGTTGTTGCCGACGCCGATGCCACTTCGGAAGCGCCCAGGTCACCTGCCAAACACGATGCTCTTATCGAACTGCGCTCTGAGAAGATTCTGCCTGATCGGAAGCCAGGAACTCGTCGCGTTCTGCTATCCACAAGTCGGCATAGTCGACATTCTGCCACTCGGCAAACCACGGGCCGCCGCTCGTATAGTGGACCGCCTTAGGTGTGCCGACAGCAGGCTTTTCGTTCCAGCCTTCGAGCCAATTCCACTCTACCGGCAATGAACCCAAATCTTTGTCGGCAACCCACTGCATTCGGTGAAGATAGGCGCCACTTTCCTGATTCACGACCTCTGGCGTGAGCGATTTGACCGAAGGATGCGCGCAATTGAACAGCATCAGCGACGACCAGTTTTTCCGAGGATAGGATGTCTGGACCACGCCATCCATCTTGGTTGTGGCCTTCGGCGTATAGTCATGCTGGACGCAATAGACCGCCTTGTCCGAGTCCGTATATTTCAGCAGGCCTGCGACGTCACCAAGCCACAGGAAATCGCAATCACAAAACAGGGCCCAGCCCGTGTAGTCGGCGAGAAAAGGCGTGAGGAAGCGCGTGTAAGTGAACTCCGTCGAGGCGAGTGGATCTTTTTCCCGCCAATACAGCCGGCGGGCACGCATCTCGTCTTGTTTGATCGGAATGACGGAGACAGGCGCCGACGCATGTTTGAGCAGCGAGTGTCGCGCGACGTCGTACGCGATCGGCTCACGGCTGTCCCATCCGATAAATACCCTAAACGCATCAGTCATATTCACTACCCTGGCTTTCGATTTTATCGGTCGTACACTAACTAGTTGGCGATGGCTCGGCAACAATTGCGGTCAACCGAGCCGGTTTCTCACAGATTTGTCCTGGCCTCAGCCTTGCTTTTTTGGGTGGACCCGGCCTCGCATTCCCAATGCGACACGCGCCCATTTCTGATAGGTGTAGCTGGCCGAATACGCGGCCACCATCGCACCAATGGAACCGTCCAGAAATCCCAGCCGGAAAATATAGCTGCGCACATAGGCCCAGACGGAACGCAAAACTGCCTTGCCTATCGAGCTTTTTTTGCCCTCGGCAAGCAGCTGCGCGGCGGATGCTTCTGCGTACCGGCCGATCTTGTCGTGGGCATCTGCCAGGTCGGTGATCGAGTCGTGCTCGATCGGCTGGGACAATCGCCCGACCTTTCCGTTCAACACTACTTTCTCGTGCACGGTGTCGTCGCTGAAGCGCCCGGAGCGGCGACGGAAGAGCCTGAGCACTAGATCGGGCGACCAGCCACTATGGCGGACAATGTGCCCGCAAAAGCGCGATCTTCTCGGTATTTCGAAGCCGTCATAGGCTTTTGGGTCGGCGATTACGGCCCTGATTTCCGTGCCGAGCGGCGCCTCCACCCACTCATCGGCATCCAGCGAGAGGATCCAATCGCCCCTTGCCGCGGCCAGCGCACGGTTTTTTTGCGCGCCGAAACCGGGCCAATCAAGGGTCATCAAAACCTTGGCCCCCAAGTCACCGGCAATCTCCCTGGTGCTGTCGCTGCTGTCATTGTCGAGAACGATGATTTCGTCTGCAAAATCCACCGAGCGAAGGCAGCGCGCGATGGACGCCTCCTCGTTGCGGGTGATGATAATGACCGAGAGCGCCGGCACGGTCAGAAGGTTCCGGCATCAAAGCTGCCACTGTCATTCGAATGCATCTGCAGCATCGGCTCCCGGCCCGTTAGCACATTGAGGGTACTAATCTAATTCAACAAAGTCGAAAATCATTTCAGATCAAGGCTTTCATACAGCGCCATCATTCGCTTGATCATGACATTGAAATCATAGTGTTCGGCCGCCACTCTCACCCGGGCTCCGGTTTCAGGTCGTGACGCCAACTGCAGCGCGTGGGCGAGCGCTGCTGCGAGGTCACGTTCGCTGGCCGCATCGCAAACGAGCGTCGGCTCGAACCGCTCGACAAGCTCGCGCGCTCCACAGCCGGTGCTTACCACGGCGGGCAAGCCGCTGGCCATCGCTTCGATGACCACTGTGCCGAAAGGATCATAGATGGAAGGCAGCACGGCAATATCGGCCGCGCCGTACCACGGCAGCATGTCTTTCTGCGGCCCCAGCATCTTGAGCCGTGCGCCGAGACCGAGCCTGTTACCGGCCTGCCTGAAGGCGTTGGCGCGCGAATCATGGCCGATGACCCACAATTCCGGCTCGCCATCGAGCCTGGCGACAGCCTTCATCAGTGCAAGCAGTCCTTTTCGCGCAAAGCCCGAGCCGACAAACAGGACGACCGGCCTGTTTTCGTCGACGTCGAGCTGCGCGCGGACCGCGGCCCGATGCTGTTGGCGCAGTTGCGGATTGAAGCGGTCGAGATCCACCCCGTTGGGAATATGGTGCACATTTTCGGCCGGATAATCATAGTGACGGACAATGTCCTCGGCGACCATCTTCGAAATCGCTATGACAGCTTTGAGCCGTGGACTGGCATAGGTTGCGCGCTCGAGGCGCAGCGTCTGGCGGTGAAAGGGGCTCAGCGCCATTGCCGCCCTGCCGAGCCGCGTCTCGAAACGCCGCCGTTCGGCAAGATAGGCGGCATGAACGCCCTCCCCGGCCCGGAAAACATCGCAGCACGGGAGGCGATCGTTGCTCTGCACCAGCGCCGGTGGCATCTCGGCGATCTTGCGGCAGGCGGCTTGAGCAAAGGACGCCGCCCGCAGCGAACGCGGAAAGCGGCGGCCGGCGCAATGGATGAATTCTACGCCTTCATAGCGCGGCCAGTCACCCGAGAGCACGGCCACCGGCCGCTGACGCGCGGCAAATGCGGCCATGATGTTTTCCAGCATGATCTCGCCGCCCCCAAAGGGCGCATAACGCTGGCGCACGAACAGGATCGGCCTGTCGAATTGATTTTCGATGCCACGAATGCCGGCATGCATTGGGTCAGGGCTCCGGCCTTGTTGCCATCTGACGATGTCTATAGAGGCCAGCGCGCATCGGCAACAGTTGGAAGGCTCACTCGCGGAACTCAGAACAGGCCTGTGTCCATTGTCCGCGACTGCTTGCGATTTGCCTGACGGTGCTGCATGTAGAAATTAACTGCAAACAGCGGATCAGCGCCAGCCGGGTAGTGACCGCTATGAGGGGGAAGCGACGGCTTGAGCAAAGCAACCTGGCCCGCCATTGTCCGCCGGACGATTACCGACACCGCCATATATCGGCTGAGACGCACCTTCGGAAGGCGGGCAGAAGTGTCATCGCTACGGCCGATAACGCCCCTTAAAGCGAATGACCTGCCTTTGATCCTCGTCATCCGCAACGAGGCGGACAGGCTGCGCCCGTTCCTGAAGCACTATCGCGAGCTCGGCGTCACCAGATTCGCCGTCCTCGATGATCGCTCAACCGACGGAACAGCTGAGCTTCTGGCCGAGCAGCCAGATGTCGATCTATTCAGCTCGCCGCTCACCTATTCTCAGTCGGACCTGGGAAACCTTTGGCGGCAGCGTCTTGTGCAGATTTATGGTCAGCCTCGCTGGTATCTGACCGTCGATGCGGACGAATATCTTGTCTATGACGGCATGGATCAGAATCCGCTCGGCGCGATGGCCGCCTGGCTCAAGCGGCGCGGAATGACACGCCTGCTGGCGCCGATGATCGACATGTATCCGAGCGGAAACATCTGGGACGTACCCTTCGATCCCATCGTGCCGCCATGGCAGGTTGCGGACCATTTCGACGGCAGCGGCTATGAGGTGACGAGGAGCCCCCGGCATCTCAAGATCACAGGCGGCCCGAGGACCCGGCTTTTCGCCAGGCAGCACAAGTTGACCAAGTTTCCTCTGATATATGTTGATCGCCAGACGATTTTTACGTCGATTCACGCACCGCTGCCCTACTGGCGAAACTATATAAAGGGATTGGCCGGCCTGCTTCATTTCAAGTTCTTCGCCGATTTCAACGACAAGGCGCAGGTCGCGGTGGCGGAAGGTCAGTATTGGAACGGTGCTTCCAAATATCGCCAGTATCATGAGGTATCGAGCGGTAAAGCCGCTCTCAGCGCGATGAGCGAACAGTCAATGCTGTACGAAGGCGCTCACAGCCTATTCCAAACGGGTTTGATCGACAAAATTGATTGGTAGACGGCACTCCGGCAGATGCCGAACCAACATCATGCATAACCGAACGCTTTCATGAGCTGGGCACCTCGTCCTTGTACCAGGTCCTGTAACTCGGCGTTTCCAAGTTCGGAGCGCCATCTCCCGCTCCCGTCATAGATTGGCTGATTGACCTGGTGGTTCCGGAGCACCTCGTGTGGCGTCTCGACGCTGGCGTCGGTCGGCTTGAACCATTGCTGCGGGTTCTTGTGGTAGTCGAGGAGATCCGGGCTGAAGGTCACATCAAGAAAGCCGCATATCTGCTCGACCACTTTGGCCGGTTTCTCGACCAGATCCTCATAGCGATAGATCAGCACATCCGGCTTTCCCCGTTCCGCGAGAACCAGCGCATTATCGTTGATCCAGCGGTCGAGAGCCTCCTGTGGGTCGTCAAGTCGTTTCGTCAGCGACGCCACGACGTCGCGCCCGTCTCGCACCGGCATGATGAAACGCGCGCCGGGCACGAGCCGGCGAATGCGGGCCACACGGCGGATATGCCGCGGCGTCTTTTCAAGCAGCACGTTCTTTCCAGCCTCGCGCGCCGCCCGCTTCAGTTTCCAGAAGCGGAACATGGCCAGTGGCGTCCACTTGAAGAAAATGTTGGTTTCCTGAAGCGGCAGGTAGACGTCAGGATGCGACGCAAGGATCGTCGCAATCAACGTCGTCCCGCTATGGCCGCAGCCGCAAATGAATCCGGTCCGCATCACCATGTCGGCAATGCCCCCTAACCCAAGGCGACCCGGGCGCGGTTATCGACGCGAGCGTAGCACAAGCCGTTCGTGCTAAAGACCTTGTCCAGCTTCTCCCAATATTCGAACTTGGCTAACTGCTCGTCACAATAGGCCACGTCGTTCTCGGAAAGATATTTGCCGTAACCGCCTATCTTACCCTTGCGCACCTTGAAGCTTTCGGGATCATTCGCATCGCGCGGCTGTAATATCTTGCCGTATCGATCGGACAGATCACCGGTCGATTCACTCACTTTCATCTTGTCGAAGGTTCGGTTGTTCGCCACGTCGACAAGCGTCTGATCGTCAGCCTGCTGGTTCAGGAATCCAAGGATCGCGCGAAGGACACCAGCCGTATCCCGATGCATATCTTCATATTGAAGATACCGGATTTCGCGCATCCGGGGCATGGCCGCGAACCAATGCAGATTGAATCTGATGATCTTTTCAATCCCATGATTGTCGCTTCTGATAAAATCACTGAACGATCCGGCTGGAAGCATGTGGCGCTTCTGAACCTGAAAGTACCCTGAGACCACCGTATCTCTTGGATCGCGAACAAGCATTATTGTTCTTCTCTTCTTGTATCGAGATTTATTCTCCTTGAGGCTCGATTTTGGTCGAAGTAACTTGTGGTCGGTTCCGTCGTGAATGTATTGAACTTCAACTCCGAGATCGTCCAGCATGACACGCAGCCACGTGCGCCCTGATTTTGGAAAGGATACGATAAGAGGAAGAGGCGGCGCTTTGGCCTGGAAAAATTTTAGAAAGGACATGGGAGAGACCTCCTTTAGATTATCAGAGCTGGCGCCCGAACCGCTGCAGGCCAGACCAACCCCATTACTGGGCGCCTAAGCCTACGGCTGATTCGAACACAAGGCAGAAATGCCGGCAAGAATTGCGATCCTCTGCGGGGCGAATTGGCCTTTACTATATCCCGGTTCGGAATGCCTTATGTTTTTTGGCCTGTTGCGACGAGTGTTCGACACGGGCGCTCCATTCCGCGATCCGTCGGCCGAACGCTTAATGCGGATCGCGTCGATGCGTATTCAGTGACGCGCTTTCGGACGACATGCATTAGCCACTCACTTTTGTGATCCATGGCGCCAGGATGGCCTCGGCCTCGCTCATCACCACGGACCAGGGGCGTTCCCGTTTCGAGACCAGCACGGCCGATGGATAGTAGGGCGTGCGGTCGCCCTCGACCGGCCAGGAGCGCTTGAAGCCGTCGCCCAGAATGAAAACCGAGGGGATGCCGAGCGCGCCCGCCAGATGCGCTCCGGTATTGCTGATGGTCACCACGGCGTCCATCGCGGCAACCTGCGCGGCGAAAAGGTCCATGTCGACGAGCTGATCGACCGATCTGTCATAAAGAATGCGCTCCGGCTCACCGTCGGTCAGGATCTTCAGATCGGTCTCGATCTGGCCGTACTGCAGCGAGACGAACCGGAGGTCCCGGCGGCCGATCAGGTTTCGCCAGGCGGCAAGCGGCGGCAGGTCTTTGCCGGGATTGGAGCTGCCCCATGCGACACCGACCAACGGCCGCCCTTCCTTCCGGTAGCGGGCGCGAAGTTCAGCGACCCGGGCCGGATCCGGCTTAAGGGGCACGAAATGCTCGCGGATCGTCGCCTCGTCGGTCTCGAAAACGGCAGTCAGATGCTGGACGCCGGCGAAGGCCTGCGCCTCGGCATAGACGGCCTTGCCGCCAGCACCGACCGGCCGCACATCGGCAGTTGGAAAAGTGCGCTGAAAGAGCGGTACCAGGCGGCGCTCGACGAGGACGATCGAACGGGCGGCGCGCGCCAGGGCACAGCCGACGGAGCTGGCATGATGGATCGCGGTGGCCAGACCCTGCTTTTCGGTTTCCATCAGATCGATCAGCAGTGTCTGGCCAGAAATATCCTGGCCCAGCCACTCGCCATCGACGCGGCCGTTGACGATGTGGCGTCGTGCAATCCTGAGTTCGGCGGCTGCGCCATAGGCGCCCATCCGCATCAGCGCCTTGCTGAGCTCGTCGATCAGGTGGACCTCGCCCCTCGATTTCGCAATGGATCCAAGAGCCAGGGCTTTCGGCAGTGCCGCCGGCCAATCGCGGGACTCGACGCTTCGCCGATAATCCGCCATCTGATCGGCAATGTCGCCGTCACGCCAGCGAAGGAAGAGCTGCCGCCGGTGACGTCGGAACCAGACCTTGTATTTGTAGCCTGCAAGCGCGACAGCGCGGCGCAACCGGCCGAGAAGTAGGCTACCTTCCATCGCCAGCTCCGCCGATGATTTGCATGACCCGTCCGCCTGCTTCCTGCACTGCCGACGCCCAGGTTCGGCCGCCTTTTCGGACCAGTCGAACGCTCGGATATGCGGCGACGGTCTCGCCGAAGGCAGGCCAGGACAGTCGAAACCCGTCGTCGAGCATGACAACCGTCGGCACGCCGAGCGCTCCGGCCAGGTTGGCGCCGGTATTGCTGACCGTCACCACTGCGTCGAGCGCCGCGATTTGGGCGGCAAAGCGGTCCATGTCCGTCAACTGGTCGACGGAAGCGTCATGGATGATGCGGCCCGGCGCGTGGCGCTCGAACTCGGAGAGAGCCGGCCCGACATCGCCATATTGCAAGCTGACGAGGCGCCCCGGCAGGCTGCCGAACAGCGTCCGCCAATCGTCCAGAGCCGGCAGATCCTTGCTCTTGTTCAGGCTTCCCCAGGCAAATCCGATCAGCGGACCTGGGCCGCCATCGAGATAGGTGCCGCGCAGCTCGGCAACCAGTCGGCGGTCCGGCTCCAGCGGAACGAAGGGCGCGCGTGCCGCCGGGTCGTCCGGCCAGAAATGCTTTGCGAGTGTCTCGAAACCGGCAACGACATCGGCGTCCACTGCCGCCATGTCCTCTTCCCCTTCAATCCTAACATCGAGCGCAGGATATGTTCTGCGATAAAGCGGTGCCAGTCGCGGCTCGACGAAGACGATGCATCGACCGGCAGCCGCGACGACTGGACCAAGCAGCGACGCGAACTGGAAAAAGATCGCCAGGTCGCCTTCGCGACGATCGACGAGAAGCGTGCGACCCGCAAGATCACTGCCATCCCAATCGGGTCTGCCGCGCTGCTTGCTCGCCGCCATCAACTGCCAGATGCGATTTCCGCCGTCGAGACGCCTCAGTCCGCGCCCCGCTTTCTTGATCAGGCCGAGATCGCCAAGCTGCTCACCAAGCGCGCCAAGCGCCAGTGCATGGTCGCGAGCAGTTTGCCAGTCACCACGCTGCACGCTTTCCTCCATCAGCCTCATATGCCTTTCGGCACTTTCGTCGGCGTGGCGCGAGGGACGTCTAAGAAGTTCCTTTGCCCGCTCGAGAACCTTCTGCAGCCGCTTGCCGGCGGCGCCTTGCGGGCGCAGATCGGCGGTTTTTGCTTTCTGAAGGATGGTTCGTCTGTTCTGCACGGCGATGTTCTATCGTCCTCGGGGAGCGTCGGAAAGCGCCGTCAGGATCGATGAGAGCCGCCGGCCGGCCTCGTCGAGCACCAGCGACCAAGTGCGCCCCTCCTTGCGAATGACAATGCCCTTCGGATACCAGGGTGTCCGGTCGCCGGTCACCGGCCATGCCGTCTGAAAATTATCGTCGATGAGGAAAACAGTCGGCACGCCAAGGGCTCCGGCAAGATGGGCCGCCGTATTGCTGATCGTCACGACAGCATCGAGTGCGGCGACCTGTGCCGCGAAACCGTCCATGTCGACCATCTGGTCGACGCCGTCGTCAAAGATCAGACGCGCTTCATTGCCGTTGCGAAGGCGCCGCAACGCCGGCTTGATCTGTCCGTACTGGAGCGAAACGAAGGTCGCTTGTGTCTGGGCGATGAACCGTGCCCATTCAGGAAAATCAGGCACGTCCTTGGTGTGGGATTTGCTGCCCCAGGAGAGGCCGACCAGCGGCAGATCCGTCATCGCCCGATAGCGCTTGCGGAATGTCTCGACGTGTTCAGGATCTGCCCGCAGCGGCACGAAGTCGGCAGCAAGCTTTTCGGCATCGCGTCCGAACACCCAGGCGAGATCTTCGAAAGTCGCACGTTTGTTGGCGACCACATTCCGCTGCGCCGGGACCACGGTCGCCTTCGGGAACGTTCGCTGCAGAATTGGTACCAGGCGCGGCTCGACCCGGATTGTTGCGCTTTGCGCATAGGCAGCGGCAGCGCCGGCCAGTCGCGCGTGGCGGATAACCCGGCCAAGGCTGCGCGGGTCATCCTCCACAAGGTCGATCAGCAGTGTATCCGATCCGAGATTCTCGCCGGTCCACTCGTTCGCGCTTTTCCCTTTCCGCAGCCGGCGAGCGGAAAGCCGAAGCTCAGCTGCCCGCGCAAAGTTGCCAAGCCGTTCGAATGCCTGGCCCGCCTTCTGCATCAGCTCCGGGTCGCGATTATGATCGGCCGCGACAGCTATCTCATTGGTACCGGCTTCAAGGCCTTTCCAGTCCCTGCGAACGATCAGGGCCTCAACCCTGGCTTGCAGCTCAAGAATGGACCGCGGCTGCTTGGGGCCGGAAAACAACCTGCGCACCGCCTTTTTGTACCGGCGCACCTGAAGGCCCAGTCCACCAATCACATACCGAACATAGGAACCGTGATAAAAGCTGGTCATCGGCCTTCAGCGCAATACGCTCTGCCGCAGCTTTTTGCCGCTTTCGACCATCGGATCGGGCGTCTCCAGGTGGAATATCGAACGATATATCTCGCTGTGCTTGGCAAGCTGGTCATGCGTTCCAGCATCGACAAGCTGTCCGGCGTCAAATACGAGAATACGATCGGCCGCCTTGATTGTAGACAGCCTGTGCGCAATGCAGATCACTGTGCGCTGAAATGTGTTGTCGAAGGCTGCCTCCATGACTGCCCGTTCGTTTTCACCGTCAAGCGCCGATGTCGCTTCATCATAGACGATTACCGCAGCATTCTTGAGCAGGGCGCGTGCGATGGCGACGCGTTGTTTCTGCCCGCCCGACAGATTGGTGCCGCTCGGCCCGACAAGCGTGTCGAGCCCGTTTTCGAGCGCCGAAGCGAAGCTGGTGACCCGGGCGAGGTTCGCAGCGGACTCGATTTCCTGATCCGTGGCGTTCGGGCGGCCGTCGCGAATGTTGTCGCGGATCGAGCCTTCGAACAGGAAGACGTCCTGTGACACCAGTGCGATATTATCGCGAACGTCGGCCAGGCTGATCTTCGAAATGTCCTTTCGGTCGATCAGGATCCTGCCCTTGTCCGGCTCCATCAGGCGCAGGATCAGATTGACGATGGTGGTCTTGCCGGCGCCGGAGCGGCCGACGATCGCCAGCTTCTCACGAGGTCGCACGTCGAAGGAAACACCCTCGAGCGCCGGGCTGTTGCCGTCATAGGAAAAGGCCACATCTTCAAAGCGGATACCACCATCGACGTCGGCCAGGCGCTCGCCCGCGATTGCAAGTCGCCGCTGCTCGGGCGTGTCGATCAAATCATACATCTGTTCGACGGCGACCATTTGCTTCTGGATGTCGACATTGACCCGGGCCAACCGCTTGGCAGGCTCATAGGCAAGCAGGAACGCGGTAATGAAGGCCATGAATTCGCCGGGCGTCTTGCCGTTGCCGAGGGTCTGCCAGCTGGCGTACATAACGAAAAGCCCGATGATCACGCCGCCGCCGGTCTCCATCAATGGGCTCATCAATGCTGACGTCCGGTTGATCTGGATGCCACGTCTTTCCATCTTGCGGACGGCCTTTGCAAAGCTGGCAACCGCCTTGTCCTCGAGCTGGAAGGACTTGATGGTGCGGATGCCTTCGACGGCTTCCGTGCCGATCGACTGGACCTGTGCGGCCAATTCCGTCTCGCCCCTCGCCAGCGCCTTGAGCTTCCTGGTTATCGCGCCGACTGACAGGAACAGCATCGGCAGAACCGCCACGGATATTAGCGACATTACCGGGTCCTGCTTGACCATGACGCTGGCCAAGGCAATCAGGGTCAGCAGATCAGAGACGGCGCTGCTCGTGAGGGTGAGAATAACGGTCGCCCCGGCGCGCGCGTTGAACATGATCTTGGAGATAAATTTTGCCGGATGCTGGTTCGCGAAACGGCTGATGTCGAAATACACCATTCGGGAAAATTGACGGTTTTGAAGGTCTGAAACGATAGCCCGGCGAATCTTCCCCGTGGTGATGGTCTGGCAGTAGGCAGCTATGCCCTTGACCAGGAAAATGCCGATAATGACGACGCTGATACCCGATACAGCGGCAGCGTCTCGCTCGACATAGATGGTGTTGATCATGACTTTCATGATCCAGGCCGCTGCCCCGGTCGCCGCAGCAGCAGCGATCGAGCACAGCAAACCTGTCACATACAGCATCTTGTGCGGCGGCAGATTTTCGCCAATCAGACGCTTGATCAGCGGATATGCTGGGGCCGTTGACACTCGTTTCTTTGCAATCATCTCGTCGCCGCCCGTTGCGATCCCGTCCGGTCTTTGTGTTGTCTTGAAGCGCGAAACGGTTTCGATCACCTGTCTGTGGCTTCGTTCCCGACCGCAGTCAATGCCGAACCGGACCCTTGCACGTCATCGGCTTACGACCGTCGGTTCCTCGCATACGAGCATAGCGGACCCAGCCACGCGGCTCTTGCGCCATTCGCTGTCGGCCGCGCTATGCCCGGTCAGTGTTTCGCGAGGACCATGAGATGGCTTCCAAGAGGCGAGGTGTGATTGCTTTTGATTGAAAAGCCCACATCCGAAAGCACCGCGATCATCTCTCTATCCTTGCCAGGAGGAACGCGGGCAACGATCGTTTGAGCACGCCTGGCGATATCGCACAGCACGCGTCGCGCCTTGTCCGCGCCGAGGCTCCACTGCATGTGATGGTAGACCGCCAGCAGCATGACGATGTCATACTGCGGTTGGAGAACATTTTGCAGCTTCCGGCTGCCAAGATCGAGACAATCGAACCGGCTTTGAACCGGACAACCCAGGAAGATCATCCTGGCCGTCTCGATATGCGGCTTGAGAATGTCGATCCCATGGATCGAACTCGGTCCTAGCTTGGATATCTCATAGGCGACAACACCCATGTTGCAGCCAACATCGAGAATGGACTTCCCGGCGTAGTCGACCTCTGCTGAGAATAGGCCGTCCAGTCGGTCGTCCCACGTTCCCTTGAATCTCTTTTGCTTATTTGACCACCACAAATCATTGTTCTCCAAAAGCGGCGCCGGACTGGTTTCCTTGACGGAGGACGACTGTGCGCTGGGCCTTGGCCCCGGACCAGTTGCTGGCGCGCAAACGACACTGTCCAGAATGTCCTGTAAACGTAACCGCGGGAGAAAGGAACTCCTGATCACAGCATCCTGCGAAGACGTTTCGGGAAGCTGACGAACATCAGCCCAACAGATCGACACATCGGTTGGAAACCGCAATGTCGCTTGGCGCCCCTACCCGGGCCTGCCCTCGAGTTCCTGAAACGTACGCCCTTTCGGCAAGGCAAGCCATGTTTGTTCTTGCTTTGTGCCGGCAGCTATGCTACTAATTTGCCTATGGTGCTGATTTGCACCAACGACCGTCTTGCCGCGAGATGCGGTTTTTCAGCCAGGCTCGATCAAAGCTCGCCCGCATTGCCGGGCTTTTTGGCCAACAAGGTCGAGCGCCGGCCTTTTCGGCAGCTTCCGAGAAGGGAAATCGGAAAAGCAGCTTCCGGTTCTCGTCGCAGATTTCGAAGGAAAGGTCTGTCAGGACTGGGCTGCCGCTGAGCAGACCCTCGGCCAGGATTTCCTTGGCCGAAGCCATGGCGTTGTCCTGGGCGGCAGACAGGCCATCCAGGTCCTGCCCCTCGAAATCTTCCGTCAAGCGGCCGTCATTGTTGGTAGTGTCTCAGTTTGAAATTTGAGACCGGTCAGCCTATCAGAATGCATGAAGTCATATTTCTTGGTTGGGACAATAGGGAAGGCCCAAACTGAAGCGGAGTTGGACCGACAACTCCCCGGCCAACGGCACCCTTGGGTGCTACCCAGACTCGGTGGAGGCGATGCTATCGCCTACGTCAGTTTGGAAGCCAACGGGGATGTCCAAGTCGATGTTAGCGGTCGGCACCACCCGAAGGATCAAGTCGTATTGCGCCTGCTGCGATTGCTCCGAAATGAAGTCGGCGGCACTATCGAAGATGACGGCTAGATGCCGCGTTTTTGTACGGCCCACGCTTGCCCGGCTTCGGCCCCTCCAAGAAGAACAACGGCGAAGGCAAAGAAAAGATGCTCACTTGGACCACGCTGAGCTCATTAAATGAAAACGATCTCCTCTACCGTGGCGCGGTGTTTCGCTTCCGTGCAGTAACACCAATCGAAGAGATCCGAGAATATATGCTGTTTGAAACCTTCGAAGCATCCGGTCTAGGGCTTGTCCGGTGCAGCGGCTATGGCGCGGGCCACGTCTCGTCTATTTGCCGAAGGAAGCGAGGGCAAAGGGCGCAATGGCAATATCGCCAATTTGGCTTGCCTCGCATTGGCGCAAATGGATCGGTCATTCTACCCCAAGCGAAGTTTGGGTATCCAAGGCGGCGCGGGAGCCGCCGGAGCGGCTGCCAGCCAGTGATGCCTTCGAGATGAAGCCGGGCAATCTTCCGCCCGATAAAAAATGAATTCAAACTGAGACACTACCTCATTGTTTCAGAAATGAAAAAATATCTCGGCATGCCTGCTCCGGCTGGTTGGTTTATGTCGTCGCGAGCGGTCTCAGGAACAGCGTTGGATTCGTACAGGACAGCACTGTACGATTTTGACATCGGGATTCATGGCATTCAGGCCTTCATGCGTCAGGTCGATCGAACAGCACCCCCAGCCCATGCTCGAACGCACATGCCGCAATCATTTCGTCCAGGGCTTTTCCGGAGACCGGGCAATTCGGCATGACAGCCGTGATCGCCATCTCAGCCGCTGCGGTGGAAACCTCATCGTGGCGCCTCTTCCTGGTCTCGATATATTGCTCGATCAGAATTTTCAGGCGCCGCGCTGCAATCTCGTCAACGACCATCGTTCTCCCTCGATTCGGCACAATGTCCGTCTTCCGGGTGAAAGGTCCGCTGCCATTGGGTAGCAGCGGACCACTCGGCTGGGTGACCCAATGGCCCGAGGCGGGGGTCTCGGACCGTCACACAATAGCTTCGAGAGGCCACTCGTTCCACAGAACGCTGTCGTTGGTAATATTCGTACACTGAACATTGCCGCAGGCAGTCGGCGACTGTGCGATTTTTCGGCCAAGCTGCAGTCGCCGGATACCGGATCAGCTCCGGCTTTGATAGCTGTAGATGCCTGCGCCGATCGCGACCGCTCCTACGGTGATCAGAATCGATGGCACCCCCATCAACGTCGCGACGATCCCCCAGACGATGGCGACGGCGATTGCGCCGGCAGTTCCCAGGACCAGTCTAAGCCGTTTCGACATTATCCATTCCCCCAAAAAATGCATCTTTGGCCCTTCCGGTCGAAATACCGCAATGCGGCACCATTGTCTGCGCTTCGTCCAACTTTCTATGCCCGCCCCTGAGCCCGACCGCTGAGGCGTAAGCGATCCGTATGCGGCCCTGTTGCAAACACCCACTCGACAGCGAGGAAGCTTTGGGCGCGAGCCCGAGAAGCGAGGCGTCAGAAAGCGAGGTATCTATGCAAAATTTTCGGAATTTACTCCGGTTCTCGATCATGGCCATGGCGGCCACGACAACCGCAATAGTCATCACGGGCCTTACGCCTAAGACAACCGAAGCGACTTTGATTTGCCATAGGTTGGTCTGCCAGAAGGCGAGCAATGAACCCAGTGCCTTCGGCACCAAAAATCAGCGTAAATCCACCTGCGAAAATGTAAGCGAGGGCGCTAACAACCGTCCCTCCCCGCACAATGTCAACAAGGGGCCCATCGGCAGCTCAAGCAGCAGCGGTTCGAGCGGACAAGCAGTTCGAGTGGCCGCAGCGGCTCGAGCGGCAGCAGCGGATCAAGCGGCAGCGGTGCTTCGAGCGGCGGCAATGACGGCAGTAGCGGGTCCAGCAGCGGCAACGATGGGACAAGCAGCAGCGCCGCAAGCGGCTCCAGCGGTTCGAGCGGCGGCAGCAGCGGATCGACGGCGGCGGATCGACCAGCGGAACAGGCGGTACCAGCGGCGGTGGCCACTCTACTTGACCCATGCCGGCGACCTGGCGGCCGCCAACGGCAATCAATCCTCATAACAACGGGAGTAGTAGCTTGACGCTCCAACCGAAATCGGCGACCGCGCCCCTCACCGGCCCCGCAGGATTGCTTGGTCTTGCGCTGGCTGTCGCGATGCTCGTCGACAGAAGCTGGCCTGTGCATTTGCAGGCCATGAACGCGTCTGTTCGCAAAAGCGCGTCGGTCGCCGATCGGGCGCTCCGGCTGAATGCCACCCGTGATCTGACGGTCTGCGGCAGTTGGCGCGCCTATCGCCTCAGCGCGTGATCGCGATGCCGCTCCTCGCCGCTCATCGGCAACGGCCGATCGCCCTCGAGCAGGCGGGTGATCCGTGCGAAGCCGGTAAAAGCCTTTCGCGCTTCCTCGGCCGACATCCGGCCGGCCATGGCAGCAGCGCAGCAATTCACGGCGCACTGGTAAACCGGCCCGCGCCGCCCGGCCGGCCATTTTCGCAAGAATGCCATTGCTTCGGCAACGCTGTCGATCTCCTCCACGGGCTGTCCCTGTCCGCGCAAAATCCGCACAGGTGAAAAGAATTGCAAACGGTCCATCGTTCCTCCCCGTCGACCGGTTGCGTGCGATCGAACCCCACTAAACTCGCGAACCGGGCTTTGGTTCCCGGCAAAGAGGGCTTGGCTTGGAAAATGTTGGCCGGACCAGACGAGCAGCGGTGGAAACGCCCGGCAGCCCCTATCGGATGACATCTTGCCCCAATTGGATGACATCTTGCTATGGTACGGGAACGTTAGCGCGGCTGATGCATTTCGATGCCACGAACAGTCTTGTTTGAGGGAAATGCCAAAACATGAGAATAGCCCATGTGGCGCCGCTCCATGAATCCGTGCCACCCCGGTTCTATGGAGGGACGGAGCGCATCGTCTCCTATCTGACCGAGGGATTGGTCGAGCTTGGCCATGACGTGACCCTGTTCGCCAGCGGCGATACCAAGACATCGGCGAAATTGGTGGCGTGTCGCGAGCGCGCGCTCCGTCTCGATCCGCGCCCGCACAAATCCGAAACCGCGGCGCATCTCGCGATGCTCGCCGAGGTGAGGAACCGGGCGCAACAGTTCGACATCATCCATTTCCATCTCAGCCACTTCCTGCATTTTCCTTTCTTCGAACACATACCTGACCGCACGGTGACGACACCGCATGGCAGGCTCGACTATGTCGACCTGGCCCCGGCCTACGAACGTTTTCCGCGCTTTCCGATGATCTCGATTTCGCGCAGCCAGAGAACCGGGCTACCCACGGCCAATTGGCTGGCGACCATCCATCACGGGCTGCCGATCAATATCTACGAGCCGACTTTCGAGACGGATGCGGACGAGCCGTATCTGGCCTTTCTGGGCCGGCTGTCGCGCGACAAGCGGCCGGACCGTGCCATTGAGATCGCCTTGCGCTCCGGGCTGAAACTGAAGGTTGCGGCAAAGATCGGCGACGACGACCGCGCTTTTTTTCACGACACGGTCGAGCCGCTGATCGACGGCGACCGTGTCGACTACATCGGCGAGATCGAAGAGGACAGAAAAGCGGAATTCCTCGGCAAGGCGGCCGGCCTGCTGTTTCCGATCGATTGGCCGGAGCCGTTCGGTCTTGCCGCGATAGAGGCTATGGCCTGCGGCACGCCGGTGATCGCCTGGAAATGCGGTGCCCTGCCGGAGATCATCGACCACGGCGTGACCGGTTTCCTTGTCGATTCAGTCGATGCTGCTGTCGCCTCGATACCGGAATTGCTGCGCCTCGACAGGCGACAGGTGAGAGCCGTATTCGAAAACCGTTTTTCTGCCACGAGAATGGCCCACGACTATGTGACTGCCTATGCGCGCCTGATCGGCACTCCCGGTGAAGCGAGAGCGTCCTGATCGGCGTCATTGTGGACGTTGGAAACGAAACGACAGAGCTTGTGACGTATGAATCAACTCGACGAGCGTAAGCTTGATCCCGCTGTAGCCCTTGCCTCGCTCGACGAGGTTGCGCCCCGGGAGCCGCACCGACTGTTCGCCCTCAAGCAAGGCGACTGCTTCGCGGTGGCCGACGCTTATGGCGACATCCGCGGCGCCGGCGACGGCTTTTTCCGAGACGACACGCGTGTGCTTTCGGAATTCCGGCTGACGATCGGTGGCCGGCAAATGTCGCTGCTGGGCGCATCGCTCAGCCAGGACAATGTGCTTTTCACCTCGAACCTGACCAATCTGCCGATCCAGAGTGTCGGTGGCCGCGACATTCCGCAGGGCGCGATCCACATAGAACGCGTCAGGCTGCTTTGGCAGGACCGGCTGTTCGAGCGCATCACCCTTTCGAACTACAGCCAGGAATCGTCGGCCATTCGGGTTTCCTTGCATTTCGCAGCAGATTTCCGCGACATGTTCGAGGTGCGCGGTTCGACCCGGCTCAAGCGCGGAATAGCCCACGCCGCCGAGACCAGTCCGACATCCGTGGTGCTTCGATATGACGGGCTGGACCAGCTCGTACGCCTGTCGGCGATCTCGTTCTCGCAGGCGCCGGACAATTTGACCGCCAGCCGTGCGGATTTCCTGGTTGCGGTGACGAAGCGCAGTAGCGAGGTCCTCTATATCGAGGTCGGCCCGGAGGTGGCGGAGACACCCGACCGCGACCGTTTTCGGGCTGCCGCCGCCCGCGCTCGCTTCGGCATGCGCGCCAAACGCCGCCACGGCGCGACGGTGCACAGCTCCGGCCGCGTCTTCAACGACTGGATCGAACGCGCGCGCGCAGACGTGGCGTTGCTGACCACCGAGCTTGCAACCGGACCTTACCCCTATGCCGGCATACCCTGGTTCTCGACGGCGTTTGGCCGTGACGGGGTGATTTCCGCACTGCAGATGCTGTGGTTGAATCCTGGGCTGGCGCGCGGCGTACTTGCCTTTCTCGCCCAGCATCAGGCAACCGAAACGTCGCCGTTCAGCGATTCGCAGCCGGGCAAGATCATGCACGAGACCCGCAAGGGCGAGATGGCGGCGCTGCGGGAGCTCCCGTTCGGCCGCTATTACGGCGGTGTCGATACCACGCCGCTCTACATTCATCTCGCTTGCGCCTATGCGGATCGTACCGGCGACATGGCGTTCGTCGACAGCCTGTGGCCATCGCTCTGTGCAGCGGCCGAATGGACGGAAGAGACAAGCCGCGCGACCGGCTTCGTTACCTACCAGCGCGGCGCCGAGACCGGCCTCGCCAACCAGGGCTGGAAGGACAGTTTCGATTCCGTCTTCCATGCCGATGGCCGCATGCCCAAGGGGCCGATCGCCCTGGTCGAGGTGCAAGGCTACGTCTTTGCTGCGTTCCGTGGGCTGGCGGCGCTCGCCCGCCGCCGCGGCGAGGACGACAAGGCCGATCATTGGGAGGAACGCGCCGAAACCATGCGCGCCGCGGTGGAACGCCATTTCTGGATGGACGATCTCAATTTCTATGCACTGGCGATCGATGGTGCAGGCGAGCTCTGCAAGGTACGGACGTCGAATGCCGGCCATCTTCTCTATGTCGGGCTGCCCGAGCCGGAACGGGCGCAGATGGTCGCCGATCAGCTGCTCTCCGCGTCGTTCCACTCTGGTTGGGGAGTGAGGACGCTGGCCGACGATGCGATATTCTTCAATCCGATGTCCTACCACAATGGCTCGATCTGGCCGCACGACACCGCCATGTGCGGTGCCGGCCTGGCACGTTACGGCGTGCGCGACAGCGTGGTCCGGCTGATGAGCGGCACGTTCGAATCGGCTGTCCATTTCAACATGCGGCTGCCGGAACTGTTCTGCGGCTTTACCCGGTCGCCGGGCGAAGCGCCGATCGCCTATCCCGTCGCGTGCCTGCCGCAGGCCTGGTCGGCGGGATCGGCCTTCATGCTGATGCAGGCCTGCCTTGGCCTCGAAATCGACGGCTGGAAGAGCGAAATCCGGGTCACCCGCCCAAGGCTGCCGATCGGCATCGACACGCTGACATTGCGGCATCTGGGTGTCGGCTCGACGGTGGTCGACCTCACATTCCAGCGTGTCGGCGACCGGGTCGTCGCCTTTCTCGCCGATCGGTATGAGGGGATGGTGCCGCTCATCGTGCGCACTTGATGCCGCCGCGCTGCGACGCATCGAAATGATGCCCGGCATTGCAATCGTCCGGAACCGATAGCCTCTTTGTGCGTTGCAAAATGGGCAGCGGGGGATGCTGTCGTCGTCACACGGCAGCGAACCAGAAAAACAAACAGAAACGGCTATCGGCCGGCCGGAGGCGAGATCACATTCGATGTCAGATTATACTGTAAACCTGCTCTGGGTTTTGCTGATTGCAAGTTTTGGCTTTTCCGCTTTTGCCATTCTCCTATCGATATCCCGCCAGCGCCGCGGCCGCGCAACGGCGGCCGCATACACGCCGAGCGAGGATGTCGCGTCGGAAGCGGCACGCAAGGTGCTGCGCGAGTTCGAAAAGAACGGCCAATCGGCCGATGCGGCACTCGTCACGTGGTCGCCCGACACCTTGCGCAAGATCCTGGCCGATGACCTGCCGGACGCACAGGTCATCGTCGTGTCCAACCGCGAACCCTACATCCACAACATCAAGGATGACGGCGTGCAACTTTTAGTGCCGGCCAGCGGGCTGGTTTCGGCACTCGAGCCCATCACCCGCGCCTGTGCCGGCACCTGGATCGCCTATGGCGGCGGCACGGCAGACCGCCTCACAGTCGACAAGGACGACCGGGTGCAGGTGCCGCCAGGCAATCCGTCCTACACGCTGCGCAGGGTCTGGCTGACGGAGGAGGAATATCAAGGCTATTATCTGGGTTTCGCCAATGAGGGGCTATGGCCGCTTTGCCATATCGCCTTCACCCGCCCCGTGTTTCGCGCCTCGGACTGGGACGCCTACGAGGCCGTCAACCGCAAATTCGCCGATACGGTGGTTGCCGAAGCCCGCAACGAACGGCCGATCGTGCTAGTGCAGGACTACCATTTTGCGCTGCTGCCGCGCATGATTCGCCAGCGCCTGCCGGACGCGATAGTCATCACCTTCTGGCATATCCCCTGGCCCAATTCGGAAGTGTTCAGCATCTGTCCGTGGCGTGAGCGGATCCTGGAGGGACTGCTCGGCAGTTCGATCATCGGCTTTCATACCCAATTCCATGCCAACAACTTCACCGAAAGTGTCGACCGCTTTCTGGAGAGCCGGATCGAACGGGCAGACGCGGCAATCTCCTATGGTGGGCAGACCACATTGGTCCACGCCTATCCCATTTCCATAGAATGGCCGGCCCAATTGCTGGCAAAACTGCCGTCTGTCGAGGAGTGCCGCGCCCGTGTCCGCGACAGATTCGGCCTGTCAGCGGATACCAAACTGTGCATCGGAGTCGAGCGCCTCGACTACACGAAAGGCATTCTCGATCGCTTCCATGCCTTGGACGAATTGTTCACGAAATATCCCGAATGGATAGGCAAGGTGGTTTTCCTGCAGATCGCGGCGCCGAGCCGGGGGACATTGCCCGCCTACCAGCAACTCCACGACGAATGCCGCCGCTATGCCGACGAGCTCAACCGGCGCTATGGCAGCGAGACATACAGTCCTATCCTGATGGTCGCCGAACATCATCGGCAGGAGCAGGTCTACGAGGTCTATCGCGCCGCCGACATCTGCATGGTCACCAGCCTGCATGACGGCATGAACCTTGTCGCCAAGGAATTCGTCGCAGCGCGCGACGACGAACAGGGCGTGCTTTTGCTCAGCACCTTCGCCGGTGCGTCGCGCGAACTGCTGGAAGCACTGATCGTTAACCCCTACGATGCGGCCATGATGAGCGAGGCGCTGTTGCAGGCGCTGACGATGACGCCGGAAGAGCAGCGCGAACGTTTGCGGCCGATGCGTGAGATGGTCCGCGACAACAACGTCTACCGCTGGGCCGGCAGCATGCTGCTGGACGCCGCGCGCCTGCGCAAACGCGGCGATCTCGACAGGGTGACCGGAACCGGCGAGCGCCCGCCATCGAACACCAACAACGTCATCTCGATGTTCGAGCGGGCACGGAAGGCAGCATCGTGAAAAGCTTTGAACAACCGCCGGCGTTGAACCTGTCGGAAGGGCAATGGGCGCTCTTCCTCGACATCGACGGAACCTTGCTGGAACACGCTGCCCATCCCGACGCGGTGTTCGTCGGCGAGGAATTGCGCAATCTGCTTGGACGCATCGAGCGGCGGCTGGATGGTGCGGTCGCTTTCATCACCGGCCGATCGATCCCCGCCGTGGACAAGCTGTTCCATCCGCTGAAGCTGCGGATCGCCGGACTATATGGGCTGGAGCACCGGCTGACGCCGACGGGTCCCATCGATGCCGCCGACGCGCCGGCCGACATCGCCGCCCTTGCCGACGAGATCGAGGCCGAACTGGGCAGCGGCAAGGTCTATGTCGAGCGCAAGGGGCCGGTCCTTGCCGTTCATACAAGAGCAGCACCGCAACTGCTTGCGCCCGCAATCCAGCTCGTCGAACAGGCATTGGCCCGGCTTCCGAAGGGTTATCGGGTGCTTCCGGGAAACGCCGGCGTCGAGCTCATGCCCCTGGAAGCCGTCAAAGGTGCAGCCATCCGGCGTTTTATGGACATTCCGCCCTTTGTCGGCCGGCGGCCGATATTCCTCGGAGACGATACATCGGACGAACACGGTTTCGAGGCGATCAATGAAATTGGCGGCATCTCCATCCGCGTGAAGCCGAACGGGCCGACGGCCGCAAACTATGCCCTCGACGACGTGACCGGCGCAATAGCCTGGCTCAAGGCCAGTTTCGAGACATCGGCGGTCTCCGGTGCTCTACCGGCCGACAAGCAGGCAGAGACCGAATCAAGGGCGAAGATCAACATCGCAGCCACGGCATCGTCCGGCCGATAAGCGCGGTTCTCATTGAATGTCTTTAAGGCCAAAGCCGGCAAATCGTCTGCTTGCCGGTTCCCCTGCGTCAGGCTTAACCTGCTCCCATGCGTGGAGGCGCGTGCCATAACGAGGGGAGGACATAGCAATGACCATACAAGGCGCATCACCGGACCTGTACAATGACGATCTCGCCCCGGCGAAGGTTCGAAACTGGGGACCGTTCTCGATCTTCAACGTCTGGACGTCGGATGTCCACAGCCTGTGGGGCTACTATCTGGCGGCCAGCCTGTTCCTGTTTTGCGGCGGCTTCGTCAACTTCATCATCGCCATCGGTATCGGTTCGCTGATCATCTATGCATTGATGAACATGGTCGGCTATGCCGGCGTGAAGACCGGGGTGCCCTACCCTGTCCTGGCGCGTGCCTCCTTCGGCATCTGGGGCGCCAACATACCGGCGCTGGTGCGCGCCATAGTCGCCTGCTTTTGGTACGGCGCGCAGACGGCGGCTGCCTCAGGCGCGATCGTAGCTCTGCTGATCCGCTCGCAGTGGTTCGCCGACTTCAACCAGAGCACACATTTCCTCGGCCACTCCGGGCTCGAGGTGATCTGCTTCGCCGTCATCTGGGCGCTGCAGCTCCTGATCATCCAGAAGGGCATGGAAACGGTGCGCCGCTTCCAGGATTGGGCCGGACCGGCGGTGTGGGTGATGATGCTGATCCTGGCCATCTATCTTTGCTTCAAGGCAGGCACCTTCGCCTTCACCAGCGACATCCCGATGGATGTGCTGCTGGAAAAGACGAAGGACGCGGGCGTGCCGGGCACGCCGGGCTCCTGGACCTCGCTGTTTGCGGTGGCGGCTATCTGGGTGACCTATTTCTCCGCCCTCTATCTCAACTTCTGCGATTTCGCCCGCTATGCGCCGGACAAGGCATCGCTGCGCAAGGGCAACATCTGGGGCCTGCCGGTCAATCTCATCCTGTTCTCGCTTGTCGCCGGCGTCACCACGATCGCCGCCTTCGACGTTTATGGCGAAGTGCTGCTGCATCCCGACCAGATCTCGGCGAAGTTCGACAGCTGGTTCCTGGCGGCGCTCGCAGCGCTGACTTTTGCGGTGGCGACGCTCGGCATCAATGTGGTGGCGAACTTCGTGTCGCCGGCCTTTGACTTCTCCAACGTTTTTCCACGCCAGATCGACTTCAAGAAGGGCGGTTTCATCGCGGCGTTGATAGCGCTTGTGCTTTATCCTTTCGCGCCCTGGGAAGGCAGTGCTGCCTCGTTCGTCAACATCATCGGCGCGACGATGGGGCCGATCTTCGGCGTGATGATGGTCGACTATTACCTGATCCGGAAGGGCGAGGTCGACGTCGAGGCGCTCTACAGGGAGAATGGCGAATTCCGCTTCCAGGGCGGCTGGCATGTCAATGCCTTCATCGCCGCCGGTATCGGCGCGGTCTTCTCCTCGATCCTGCCCAACTTCACCAGCCTGCTGCCGTCATGGTGGGGCGTCTATGGCTGGTTCTTCGGCGTGGCAATTGCCGGCGTCATCTATTACGTGCTGCGCACGATGGCACTCGGTGCCGGAGCCAGGATAGCCAAAGCTTGAGCGATTCGGGGCGGCGCAAGCCGCCCCGTTCATTCTGCGACCATCTCGGCCAGGCGGCGTACGGTGTTCCAGTTGCGCGAGGTGCCGATGCCCAGGCGTTTGTGACTGACCGCTGCAAGCAGCCGCGAACTCGGCGTCTCGCGCGAAAAGACGATCCAGATGTCGCCGCCGACAATCCGCAGCTTCTCGCCCTTGCCGGCATAGGCCTCAAGCGCCGCGGCGGCCTCGTCGCGAACGGGCGCCCGCATCACGCGCACCGCCACCTGGTCCGCGGCCTCAGCCGATTCGGCTGGGAACGGATTGCCGGCCGCCAGCCCCAGCCAGCAGTCGGCGCGGCGCACGATGATGTCCACGTGGCGGCCGAAAGTCTTTACGAACGCCGCCTCCAGCCGCTGCTCCAACGCCGCAAGTTCTGTTTCTTGCGCCTCGAAAACAAGATTGCCGGTCGCCACCAGCGTGCGCGGGTTATTCAGGCCCAGGCCTTCGGCCATCGCCTTCAGATCGGACATGACGACCCGCCGCCCCTCGCCCAGAACAATGCTATAGAGCAGCGCGACGTAAGTTTGCATGGGCGGCTGTTTAGACCAGACGCGACTGCTCTACCGCCGCTTCGATGAAGCTGGCAAACAGCGGGTGTGGATCGAGCGGCCGGCTTTTCAGCTCGGGATGGTACTGCACGCCGATGAACCAGGGGTGGTCTGGATATTCGACCGTTTCCGGCAGCACGCCGTCCGGCGACATGCCGGCAAACACCAGGCCGCAATTCTCGAGCCGCTCCTTGTAGTCGACATTGACCTCGTAGCGGTGACGATGGCGTTCGGAAATCTGGGTATCGCCATAGATCGCAGCGATCTTCGATCCCTTGGCGAGGTCGGCCTGGTAGGCACCAAGCCGCATGGTACCGCCAAGGTCGCCGGTTTCCCTGCGCTTTTCCAGCATGTTGCCCTTCAGCCATTCGGTCATCAAGCCGACGACCGGCTCCTCGGTCGGGCCGAACTCGGTCGATGATGCGTGCTCGACGCCGGCCAGCGAGCGCGCCGCCTCGATGCAGGCCATCTGCATGCCGAAGCAGATGCCGAAATACGGCACCTTGCGCTCGCGCGCGAACTTCGCCGCCAGGATCTTGCCCTCCGAGCCGCGCTCGCCAAAACCGCCGGGGACGAGAATGCCATGGACCTTCTCCAGCCATGGCGCCGGGTCTTCCTTCTCGAATATCTCGCTTTCGATCCAGTCGAGCTTGACCTTCACCCGGTTGGCGAGGCCACCATGCGACAGCGCCTCGATCAGCGATTTGTAGGCGTCTTTGAGGCCGGTATATTTGCCGACGACGGCAATCGTCACTTCGCCTTCCGGATTGTGGATGCGGTTGGACACCGCTTGCCACCGTTCCATGCGCGGCTTCGGCGCCGGATCGATGCCGAAGGCGGCCAGCACTTCCGAATCCAGCCCTTCATTGTGATAGGCCATCGGCACGTCGTAGATGTGCGGGACGTCGAGCGCCTGGATGACGGCGCTTTCGCGGACATTGCAGAACAACGACAGCTTTCTGCGCTCTTCCTTGGGGATCGGCCGGTCGGCGCGGACCAGCAGTATGTCGGGTGCAATACCGATGCCGCGCAACTCCTTGACTGAATGCTGCGTCGGCTTGGTCTTCAGTTCGCCCGCGGTCGGAATGTAAGGCATTAAGGTCAGGTGGACGTAGACGGCGTTGTTGCGCGGCAGGTCGTTGCCGAGTTGGCGGATCGCCTCCAGGAACGGCATCGCTTCGATGTCGCCGACGGTGCCGCCGATCTCGCACAGCACGAAATCGTAATCGTCATTGCCGTTGAGGACGAAGTTCTTGATCTCGTCGGTGACGTGCGGAATGACCTGCACGGTGGCGCCGAGATAGTCGCCACGCCGCTCGCGCTCGATGATGTTCTTATAGATGCGGCCGGTGGTGATGTTGTCTTGCTGGTTGGCCGAGCGGCCGGTGAAGCGCTCATAATGGCCAAGATCGAGATCGGTCTCGGCCCCGTCATCGGTCACAAAGACTTCGCCGTGCTGATAGGGCGACATCGTGCCGGGATCGACATTGAGATAGGGATCGAGCTTTTTGATGCGTGCGCGATAGCCCCGCGCCTGCAAGAGAGCCCCAAGGGCCGCCGCAGCAATGCCTTTTCCAAGTGAGGAAACCACGCCGCCTGTGATGAATACATATCGCGCCATGGGAGTCATCGCTTAACGCGGCCGAATTGATTCCGCCAGAGAAAAAACCGCCGCGAAGGCTTTTTCCCAAGAAGGCGCTCTGGTCGTTGGCGTATCAAAACAAAAGGGCCGGCGAGGCCGGCCCTTTTGGCACGATCTGTCAAAGCGTCAGATGATGACGACTTTGGTGCCTACTTTCACCCGGCGGTAAAGGTCCATGACGTGCTCGTTGATCATGCGGAAGCAGCCATTGGAGGCGCTGGTTCCGATCGACTGCGGCGCGATGGTGCCGTGAATGCGCAGGTGGGTATCCTTCTTGCCGTCGTAAAGATAGATGGCGCGCGCACCGAGCGGATTGTCGCCGCCGCCGGGCATACCGTCCTTGTATTGGCCATAGTGCTTGGGTTCGCGCTTTTGCATATCCAGCGTCGGAATCCAGCGCGGCCATTCCTGCTTGTCGCCGACGGCAACCGTACCCTTGAACTGCAGGCCTTCCCGGCCGACCGCGATGGCATAACGGCGGGCGGTTGACGATGATTCGACGAGGTAGAGACGGCGAGCGCTGGTATCGATGACGATGGTGCCCGGGTTGTAGCCAGTGAATTCGACCTCCTGCGGCACGAATTCCGGCTTGACCTTGAACTGCCGCTTGGCCTGCTTCCTTTCGAGTGCGGCGTCGAGCGCGCGTGTTTCCGGAAGCAGCGACATTGACGACGAAGTTGTGCCGCCGAACAGTCCCGCGAACAGCCCGACGCTCTGCGGCTTCTGCCCCACCGGTTCGCTGCGCAACTCGCCATTGTTGCCGGTCAGGGCAACGTTCATGGCCTCGGCCGGGATCGGCTCGGCCGACTGGATCGGCGCAATCGGTTCGATGATGTTGAGGGTCTTCTTCTTCTTGGCTGGCGTAGCGTCAGCCACCTTCGCCGCCGCGAGCGGCTGGCTCTTCTTGGCAAGGAATGCCTGCCGTTCCGCATCGGCTTTGGCTTTCGCCGCCTCCCGCATCGCCAGCTTCCTGGCTTCGAGTGCTTTGGCGCGAGCGGCTTCCTTGTCGGCTGCGATCTTGGCTTCGATCTTGCGGATCTGCGCAAGGTCGTCCGGCGTCGGATCTTTCTTCTTCTTGAGAAGCTTCAATTGCGCCGCATCGCTTTTGGCAGCGACGTTGACGACGTCGGTTGTTGCTGCGGCTTTATGGGCCGAGTTTGCCGTCGGCATGGCCGCGTAAGCGGGCGCACCTAGGCTGAGCACGGCACAAAGGCCGGCAAAAATGAAGCTGCGAAGCTGCATGGGGAAGATCCGATCGTTCAATGCTTGTTGCCCACGGCATCGCCCGGCGCCCCCCAAGGACGCCGAGAATGCCGCGTGCAACCTATAATCGATTAGCCGGAAGCGCCTCAAGCGCGCGGTGCGGTCGAATCTTCGTGATCGTGCGGCATTTGCCGCGACTGTGTTCAAACGACAACAGATCGCGGCATAAGATGCCCGATTACTGGTTGGGGACCTGCGGCGTGGCCGGCGCGGTGGCGCCGTTTGTCGCTGGCGGCGTGGCCGGAGCGGTTGCCGGCGGCGTCGTTGCCGCGCCATTGCCGGACGGCGGGGTCGGCGCCGTGGTGCCCGAAGGCGGCGTCGGCGTCGTGGTTCCGGGCAATTGGTTGAGTACGCCCTTGCCTGCCCCGTCCGAGGTCGCCGGCACGCGATCGAGAATGTCGATCGGCTTTTCGCCATAGCGCGCTACGATCGACAGTGTCAGCGAAGTGACGAAGAAAGCTGCGGCCAGGATCGCCGTCGCCCGCGTCAGCGCATTGGCGGCGCCACGCGCGGTCATGAAGCCCGATCCGCCGCCGATGCCGAGGCCGCCGCCTTCGGAGCGCTGCAGCAGCACCACGCCGACAAGCGCGAGCACGACCATGAGGTGGACGACGATCAGTACGGTTTCCATAATTTATCCTGGCAAGGCCTGGTGCGGCCGCTGATTTGGAGGCGGCTCAATACAATGCTTTGACGGCATTTCCAAGCCCGTGGCCGGAATATGGGAAGCAATGCGTCCTTTGCAACGATTTCGGCGCCGGCCGTCCGCTCAAATGCAGCAAGCAGCCTTGTATCAAGCGATGTTTCGATAGGCTTCCGCGATGCCGAGGAAGTCCGCCGCCTTTAGGCTGGCGCCGCCGACCAGCGCGCCATCGACATTCCTGACGCCTAGCAACTCGACGGCGTTGGACGGCTTGACCGAGCCGCCGTAGAGAATGCGCATCTTGGCCGCCGTATTGCCGAGCTTCCGGGCCAGTTCTTCGCGGATATGCGCATGTGCCTCGGCGACGTCGGCGGCGGTCGGGGTCAAGCCGGTGCCGATCGCCCATACCGGCTCATAGGCAATGACGGTGTTGGAAGCCGTGGCGTTTGGCGGGACCGAGCCAGCGACCTGGCGCGACAGCACGTCGAGCGTGGCTCCTGCTTCGCGTTCGGCTCTTGTCTCACCAATGCAGATGATGGCCACCAGCCCGGCACGCCATGCGGCGGAGGCCTTGGCCTGCACTAAGGCATCGTCCTCCTTGCGATCGGCGCGGCATTCGGAATGGCCGACAATGACATGGCTGGCTCCTGCATCCTTCAGCATCTCGGCCGAAATGCAGCCGGTATAGGCGCCGCTTTCCTCGGTGTGGCAATCCTCTCCGCCGGCCCGCACCGGTGTGCGCGACAGAATCTCGGCGGCGTGCGCAAGTAAGGTCGCCGGCACGCAGAGCACCGCTTCGGTCTCGGCGTCGAGCCCGCTCATGAAGCCGTTGCCGATCATCCTGAGCTCGTTGAGCGAGGCGCTGGTACCGTTCATTTTCCAGTTGCCGGCGACGAGCGGGCGGATTCCAGGCGTCATGGGATTGTTTCTCCGGGCAATTTCCAGCTGGCCCTCACTATCAAAATCAGGCCACAAAGCAATCGACAGTGAGCAGGAAGGGCGCTATTGCGCTTGTTTCAGACTCGGCGCATGCGAAATGCGCAAAAATCGGAAGTACTCATGCTTGGTATGTTGAGAAGTGCGGCAGGGACCTGGGTCGCGAAACTGCTGCTGTCATTGTTGGTGTTGAGCTTCGCCGTCTGGGGTATCTCGGGACGGCTGATGGGCGGTCTTGCCGGCCATGACGCCGTGATCACGGCCGGAGTCACCAAGGTCTCTATCAACGAATACCGCCTCGCCTATGATCGCCAGCTCAGCGTCATGTCGCAGCAATTCGGCCAGCGCATCAGCCGTGAGCAGGCGACGGCGCTCGGCATCGACAACCAGGTGCTGGCGCAACTCGTATCGGGTGCCGTCCTCGACGAGCAGGCCCGCAAGCTCGGCCTCGGCCTGTCCAAGGACCGGCTCGCCGAACTGACGCGTGAAGACCCGGCGTTCAAAGGGCCTGCCGGAACCTTCGACAGGAGAACGTTCGAGTACCTGCTTCGGCAGATCGGCATGCGGCCGGAAGACTATTTGAAGAACCGCGCCCAGGTCGCGGTCCGCCAGCAGATCGTCGAGGCGGTTTCGGACGGCCTCAAGGCCCCTGATACATTCTTCAAGGCGGTCGCGCTCTATCGCGGCGAAGATCGCACCATCGACTACCTGACCTTGCCGAAATCGCTTGTCGAGCCGATAGAAGCGCCGTCCGACAGCGTGCTTTCGGCCTATTTCGAGGACAACAAGAAAACCTACGCCGCGCCCGAATACCGCAAGTTCTCCTATGTCAGGCTCGAGCCGGAAGACATCATGGATTTGAGCGCGGTGACCGACCAACAGGTCAGCGACGACTACAACAAGAACAAGGCGCGCTACACCACGCCGGAGATGCGCACCATCGAGCAGCTTGTATTCAAGACGCCTGATGCCGCAAAGGCGGCGCTCGATTCGCTCAGGACCGGCGCGACTTTCGACAAGATCGTCGCCGCCGAGGGCAAGACCCCGGCCGACACGCTGCTCGGCACGCTGGCCAAGGACAAGATCGCCGACAAGGCGGTCGCCGACGCCGTCTTCAAGCTCAACGTCAATGAGGTCAGCCCGGTCGTACAAGGCGCATTTGGTCCCGTTCTGCTGCGCGTCACCGAGATCAAGCCGGAAGTGGTGAAGCCGCTGGCCGAAGTATCCGAGCAGATACGCAAGGACCTGGCACTGGGCGAGGCAAGCCGCATCTTGCTGGACGTGCACGACAATTACGAGGATACGCGCGCCTCGGGCAGTTCGCTCGCCGAGGCAGCCGCCAAATTGAAGCTGAAGGTCGTCACCATCGACGCCATCGACCGCACCGGCCAACGGCCGGATGGAAGCATCGTCAAAGACCTGCCGGAATCGCCGGCGCTCATCAAGGCGGTGTTCGAATCCGAACCCGGAACCGACAATGAAGGTCTCACCACCGCCGATAACGGCTTCGTCTTCTACGACGTGAGCGCGATCACGCCGGCCCGTGACCGCACATTGGACGAAGTCCGCCAGAAGGTCGTGGCCGACTGGACCGCGGCGGAGACCACCAAACGGCTCACCGCAAAAGCGCAAGAGCTCGAGAAGCGTCTCAAGGCCGGCGCGACGCTCGAGGTGATCGCCGGTGAGCTCAAGCTCGAAAAACAGACCAAGCGCGGCGTCAAGCGCGATGCTGACGACGTCGATTTCGGCAAGGAAGGGGCCGCCGCGATGTTCGGCGTCGGCGAAGGCGGCACCGGGCTGATCCCCTCGCCCACGGGCGACGGACAGATCTTGTTCAAGGTTGCCGAGGTATTCGAGCCCGCCGGGGCCGACGCCAGCTCAGTACCCCAGGACGCACAGAAATCCTTCACATCCGGCATGTCCGACGACCTGCTCGACCAGTTGGTAGCGCAGTTGCAGACGCAATATGACGTCCGCATCGATCAGACGGCCGTAACCCAAGCCCTGGCCAGATGAGCGCACTGAAGATCCACATCGCCAAGGTCGCCGCCGGCAGCGCTCTTTCTTTCGAGGAGGCGCGCGAGGCCTTCGACATTATCATGTCGGGCGATGCTACTCCGGGCCAGATAGGCGGCTTCCTGATGGCATTGCGCGTGCGCGGCGAGACCGTCAGCGAGATCGCCGGCGCCGTCGCCACCATGCGCGCCAAGATGCTGCGCGTCGAAGCCCCCGAGGGCGCCATCGACATTGTCGGCACCGGCGGCGACAATTCGCACAGCGTCAACATTTCGACCGCATCCGCCTTCGTCATCGCCGGCAGCGGCGTGCCCGTCGCCAAGCACGGCAATCGCGGACTGTCCTCGCTGACCGGCGCCGCCGATGTGCTGATCGCATTGGGCGTCAAAATCGACATCCCTCCGGAGACGATCGGCCGCTGCATTCACGAGGCCGGCGTTGGCTTCATGTTCGCGCCGGCGCATCACCCGGCGATGAAGCATGTCGGCCCGACCCGGGTCGAGCTCGGCACCCGGACCATCTTCAACCTGCTGGGCCCGCTTTCCAATCCGGCCAGTGTCAGACGGCAAATGGTCGGCGTGTTCCTGCCCGAATGGATCATGCCGGTGGCAGAAACGTTGAAGGAGCTTGGCGCCGACCACGCCTGGGTCGTCCATGGCGACGGCTATGACGAGATCACCACCACCGGCGAAACGCAGGTCGCCGAATTGGCCGGCGGCGAGATACGCAGCTTTGTGCTGACCCCGGAAGCAGTCGGGCTGACGCGTCACACCAAGGACGAGTTGCGCGGCGGCGACGCCGCCCACAACGCCCAGGCACTGCGCGACATGCTGGGCGGCGCCGCTGGCGCCTTTCGCGATACGGTGCTGATGAATGCCGGCGCCGGGCTGGTGGTGGCCGGCAAGGCGACGACGCTTGCCGACGGCATGGTAACGGCGGCGCAGGCCATCGACAGCGGCCGCGCGCTGAAAGTGCTCGACAGGCTGGTCGAGATTTCGAACGGTTAAAACCATGTCCGACATCCTGCGCAAGATCGAGGCTTACAAGCGCGACGAGATCGCGGCGGCCAAGGCACGCGTGCCATTGGCCGAGATCAAGGCACGGGCGACGGATGCCGACGCGCCGCGCGGCTTTCTTTCCGCCCTTGAGACTAGGCGCAAATCCGGCGGGTTCGCGCTGATTGCCGAAATCAAGAAAGCTAGCCCATCCAAAGGCCTGATCCGCGCCGATTTCGATCCGCCGGCGCTGGCCAGGGCCTATGCGAAAGGCGGTGCCGCCTGCCTTTCGGTGCTGACCGACACACCCTCTTTCCAAGGCGCGCCCGAATTCCTCACCGCTGCGCGCGCTGCCGTCGAGTTGCCTACCTTACGCAAGGATTTCCTGTTCGACCCCTATCAGGTCTACGAGGCCAGGGCATGGGGCGCCGATGCCATCCTGATCATTATGGCCAGCGTCGACGACGCGTTGGCAAGAGAACTCGAAGCGATAGCTTTCGGGCTCGGCATGGACGCGCTGGTCGAAGTGCATGACGAGGCGGAAATGGAACGTGCGCTGCGGCTGTCGTCGCGGCTGATCGGCATCAACAACCGCAATCTCCGGACCTTCGAAACCAGCCTCGAGACCTCGGAACGGCTGGTAGCGATGGTACCGAGCGGCCGCCTTCTAGTCAGTGAGAGCGGGATCTTTTCGCATGACGATTGCCGCCGGCTGGAGCGGAGCGGCATCGCTACTTTCCTGGTCGGCGAGAGCCTGATGCGTCAACAGGACGTGGCCGCGGCAACGCGCCTGCTGTTGACGGGCAAGGCGCCGGCAGAGGCGATCTGAGATGGCGGCCGCCCTCACCCATCTTGGCGCGCAGGGCGAAGCCAACATGGTCGATGTCGGCGACAAGGCTGAGACGGTGCGCACGGCAGTCGCGGAAGGTTTTGTCGCGATGCGGCCCGAGACGCTGGACATGATCCTCGCCGGCGACGCCAAGAAGGGCGACGTGCTGGGCACCGCGCGCATTGCCGGCATCATGGCGGCCAAGAAGACGCATGAACTGATCCCGCTCTGCCATCCGCTGCTGCTGACCAGGATATCTGTCGACATCGAGCCGGACGCCGCACTGCCCGGCCTGAAGGTGACGGCATTGACCCGCGTCATCGGCAAGACCGGCGTTGAAATGGAGGCCTTGAGTGCCGTCTCGGTCGCTTGCCTGACCATCTACGACATGGCCAAGGCGGTCGACCGCGCCATGGTCATCTCCGGCATCAGGCTGGTTGAAAAGACCGGCGGTAAATCCGGCGACTACAAGATCACCGGAGACGAGGCCACCGAGGCAGGCCGATAATGGCGCTGGTCCCAGTTGCCGAGGCGCTCGAGCGCCTGCTGGACGGCGCAGCAGCGCTGCCGGGCGAACGCGTCGCACTGCTGGATGCCGCCGACCGCGTGCTGGCGGAGCCGGTTGTGGCGCTCCGCACCCAGCCGCCGTTCAACGCCTCCGCCATGGACGGCTATGCCGTGCGGGCGGCCGATATCGCGTCCGTACCGGCAAAGCTTTCGGTGGTCGGCATGGCGCCGGCCGGACGCGGCTTTGCCGGAACGGTGCAGCAGCGGCAGGCCGTGCGCATCTTTACCGGCGCGCCGCTTCCCGAAGGCGCCGACACTATCGTCATCCAGGAGAACGTCCGCGATCTCGGTGGCGGCAGCGTCGAAGTGACGGAACCGACGGTGCAGGGGCGCAACATCCGCCGCCTCGGGCTCGATTTCGCCAAGGGCGATGTCCTGCTGCCCAAAGGCCGCCTGCTCGACCCGGCGGCCTTGTCGCTGGCGGCATCGGCCAATCACCCCGAGGTGCGCGTGGTCAAACGGCCGCTGGTCGCCATCATCGCCACCGGCGACGAATTGCTGCCGCCGGGCAGCGATCTTGGCCCCGACCAGATCATCTGCTCCAACGCCTATGGTGTCGCTGCCGCCGCACAGTCGGTCGGTGCGCGGGCGCTCGACCTTGGCATCGCGCCGGACCGCAGGGAGGCGATCGCTGCGCTGGTTGAAAAGGCCGTGAAGGCTGGCGCGAACGTCATCGTCACGCTGGGCGGTGCCTCGGTCGGTGACCACGACTTCGTGCATGACGTGCTGACCGGGCAAGGCATGACGCTCGATTTCTGGAAGATCGCCATGCGGCCGGGCAAGCCACTGATGTTCGGGCGGCTGGGAGACATTCGCTGCATCGGCCTGCCCGGCAATCCGGTGGCAAGCCTGGTCTGCACTCAGCTCTTCCTGAAGCCGCTGCTGGCGCGGCTCGGCGGCCGCGCCTTTCAGCAGGATATACGTCGGGCACGGCTCGGTGCCGCCATGCCGGCCAACGATCTCAGGCAAGATTATGTGCGGGCTGTTGTCATAGATGACGCCGGTACGCTCGTGGCGACGCCGTTCGGCATCCAGGACTCCTCGATGCTGAAAATGCTGGCCGATGCCAACGGGCTGATCGTTCGCGCGCCGTTCGCGCCTGCCGCGGCGGCGGGCTCCCCCTGCGACGTGCTGATGCTACGCTGAACCTGCCTCACTCCGAGATCAAGGTCCGGGTCAGCGGATGGTCTGGATCGGCCAAACCGTCGATGATGTTGAAATGATGCCGGTCAGGCTCGACGACCGAGCTGGTCGCGGTACCCAGGCCGATCCAGATGTTGGCCAGCAACGCGCTCTGACGCAGGAATTCGGCGCGCTCGCCGCCGCCGGCCCAGCAGGTCAGGCGGGCCTTGTCCATCGGGCGCAGCAGCACCGGGCTTTCGGCCTGCGCCTCGGCCTCATCGATCGCGATCGTCTTGTTCATGCCGGTGCGCATGATCGGGCGCAAATCATGCACCCCCGAGATCGACACCACGTGACGAACGCGCCGGACGACTTCGGGCGCCAGCGGCGTCGTCGCCGTAACCATCCGGCTAACAAGATGGCCGCCGGCCGAGTGCCCGGTCAGCATCAGCGGCCCTGGGACCATCGCCGCCGCCTTGCCGATCGCCGCGCCGACTTCCTTGACGATTCCGCCAATGCGTATCTGCGGACAGAGCGTGTAGGACGGCATCGCCACCGCATAGCCGCGATCAACAGGGCCAGCGGCAAGATGCGACCAGAAATTCTTGTCGAATTCCATCCAGTAGCCGCCATGAACGAACACCACGAGTCCCTTGGGCTTGATGGCCGGCAGGAAAAGATCGAGCCGGTTGCGTGGGTTGTCGCCATAGGCCATGTCGAGCCGCGCCCTGCCCTCGGTCGAAAGCACGTCGCGGAAAACCCGCGCGGGCTCGATCCAGGCCGCCGGCCAGCGATCGCTGCCGGCTATGTTGGCGCCGTTGGCATAGGCGTTGTCCCAATCGGCAATGTGACGTTCGAACACCCTGCGCCCTCCCTGGCAATATGGCCTTGCAACCTAGCCGTGAGCATCGCGCGGCACGTCGTCGCCAGCCTCACGATTCCAGCTCTCGCATCAATCTCAAGTGACAGCTGCTTTGATGGCGAAGCGCGCATCCTTCCACGCACCGGTGCGCAGGATATCCTCAAGCACTTTGACGGCCTGCCAGACATCGGCATAGCCGACATAGAGCGGGGTGAAGCCGAAGCGCATGGTCGATGGCGCGCGAAAATCGCCGATCACGCCACGTTCGATCAGCGCGCGCATGACCTGGTAGCCATGCTCATGCATGAATGAAATCTGGCTGCCGCGTTTTTCCCCATCGCGCGTGCTTTCGAGCGTGAGCCCGTAAGTGCCGCACTTTGCCTCGACAAGCTCGATGAACAGATCCGCCAGCGCGATGCTCTTCTTGCGCACCGCCGTCATGTCGACATCGTTCCAGATGTCGAGCGCGCCCTTCAGCGTGCGCATCGACAGGACCGGCTGGGTGCCGCACAGAAACCGGCGGATGCCGGTGCCGGCCGCATAGCCTGGCTCGAAGGCGAAGGGCCGTGCATGGCCCCACCAGCCGGTGAGCGGCTGCTGGATGTCGGAAAGATGCCGCTCAGCCACATAGATGAAGGCAGGCGCGCCCGGGCCGCCATTCAGATATTTGTAGGTGCAGCCAACGGCAAAATCGGCGTTTGCCTTGTCGAGCTCGACTGGCATCGCGCCGGCGGTGTGGCAGAGATCCCAGACGATCATCGCCCCGGCTTCCTGAGCCCTGCGCGTCAGCGTCGGCATGTCGCGCAGTTCGCCCGACTTGTAGTTGACGTGGTTGACCAGCACCACCGCGGTGCGTTCGTCGATCAGCTCTTCGATGGTCGGCGCGTCGACCCCCGAGAGGCGCAGCAGCGCATCTTTTCGCGTCGAAACCACACCCTCAGCCATGTAGAGGTCTGTCGGAAAACTATCGCCCTCGGCGACGATGACCTGCCGCTCCGGTCGCATGGCCATGGCGGCGTGCAGCAGCTTGTAGATGTTGACCGACGTCGTATCGCAGACCACCGTCTGGCCGACCGCGGCACCGATCAGGCGCCCTAGCTGGTCGCCAAGTTCAAGCGGCATGTTGAACCAGCCGGCCGTGTTCCATGCGCGGATGAGATCATGCGACCATTCTTCGGTCGCGGCCTTGTACAATTCATCGAAAGCGGCACGTGAAGCAGCTCCTAGCGAATTGCCGTCGAGATAGATCACTCCTTGCGGCAAGACAAAGCGGTCGCGCATCGCGCCCAGCGGATCCGCGGCATCCATCGCCTTTACGGCCACGAGATCGGGAATTCCCGTCATGATTTGCCTGCTCCCTCAAAAAATCCAACGCAACGCCGGACACGCATCAACTGTTCTTCCATTACCGGGTAGCGCGTAGCAAGGCTCCACCGGCGAGAAGCAGCCTGACCAGGCGGTGGAAACCTGGAGTTAGCCCGAGGTTGGCGTTTTGAGTTCGTTTCGTTCACGGTGCATTGACCAAACCGCACAGTCGATACGGGTTCAATTCCGTGCCCTTTGCCGACCGACGGCCGATGCCAGTGCCGCCTTCAAGGAGGCCAGAACGGCGCAAACGAAAGCAGAATCAAGGGGATGAGGCTCGCGGCGGTGAAAATACGGTACGCCGGTAGGGGACGTCGTTTGTTTCCCGAGCCTTAACGCATTCATTAAACTTTAAACAGTTGCGGAACACAACTGGAACAGATAGTGTCTGTTCTGGGTTTGTTTTCTGATTCTGTTGGGGGTCGCTATGCTGACACGCAAACAACACGAACTGCTTATGTTCATCCACGAAAGGTTGAAGGAAAGCGGTATCCCACCTTCCTTCGACGAGATGAAGGAAGCGCTCGACCTGGCTTCCAAATCCGGAATCCACCGACTGATTACGGCGCTGGAGGAGCGCGGCTTCATTCGCCGTTTGCCCAACCGGGCCCGTGCGCTGGAGGTACTACGCCTGCCTGACTCGATCGCCCCCGGCCTCAATGCGGCACGCAAGTTCTCGCCGAGTGTCATCCAGGGCAGTCTTGGGCAAGGTGCCCCTCGGCAGGGCAAGCCCACATCGTCGCGCGTCCCTGCAGCCGGCAATGACGACGATGTCGTCGCCGCCGTTTCGATCCCGGTAATGGGCCGCATCGCCGCTGGTGTGCCGATCGATGCTATCCAGCACCAGACGCATTCGATTTCGGTGCCGCCGGATATGATCATGGGCGGCGAGCATTATGCGCTCGAGGTCAAAGGCGATTCGATGATCGAGGCTGGCATTTTCGACGGCGACACGGTGATCATCCGCAACGCCGATACGGCGAGCCCCGGTGAGATCGTGGTGGCCTTGGTCGACGAGGAGGAAGCGACGCTGAAGCGGTTCCGCCGCAAGGGCGCCTCGATCGCCCTGGAGGCCGCCAATCCGGCCTACGAGACGCGCATCTTTGGACCAGACAGGGTCAAGGTGCAGGGCAAGCTCGTTGGGCTGATCCGCCGCTACTGAGTTGCGCCCTTGGTGCCGGCTTTTGGATTGTCGGCTCTGCGGTATGGCGGCAGGCCGCGCGCCGCGCGTGAAAATTTCCGCTGCACGTGCCAGGGCCGGTATGATTTTTCGACGGCGAAGCGGATTTCGGCGCGTGTTGCCGCTTGTGGATCGAAATAGACGGCCGCACTTCCCGCGCGCGCCAGTTGCCGTTTGGTGACGACGAGGACCAGCCGGTCGTAGTAGCAGGGATTATGGGCGGTGGCGTCGTCGATGACGATCAAGCTGGCGAAGGCGCAGGCTGGCCGTGCGGTATCGCGGTCCTTGGCTTGCGCAATGATCGCGCCGGATGGATGCCTGGCGAGGCAGAGACCGTCCGTGCAAATGAACGGCATGCCCGGCGGTAGGTCGGCCGGATCGGCAATGTCGAATTGCGGATCGTTCTTTCCAGGTGTTTCCGGCGCGACGATAGCCTCTGATGTGAGCGCGCGTTTCCAGTTGTCGATCGTGAACTCATTCGGGCGTGCCCGGTTGACGGCGAGCTCACCGCTGCCGATCGGCAGCGCGACCAGCCGTGCGTCCTCCGAGATCAATACGTCGGGTACGCGCGTCTGCGTTGTCGTTAGCAAGCCGGCGAGCGCAAAAGGAATTGCCGCGAGCCGCAACCAGGTCGTCGCCATGCTGGCAACGACGAGGGCGATCGTCACCAGAAGGACAGATCTCAGCGAAATCAGACCCACCGCATCGATCGGCGAGCGCTCGGAGATCCAACCGGACAGGGCGATCATCGCCGTCAGCCCTTTGCCCATCACGTAAAGGAAAGGCCCATCCGCGCCGAACGGCATCGCCAGCGCGCTGAGCACGGCGAAGGGCATGACGACCAGTGAGACGATAGGCATGATGGCCAGATTGGCGAACAGGCTGAGCGGCGCTACGCGCTGGAAATGCCATATGGCGAAAAGCGCCGTGGCGCTCCCTGCAATGATCGAGGTCATCGCCAGGCCGCCCATGCCCAGCAGGACCTTTCGCGTGGCCAAGCGTAGCGGCGATCGCCGGGGCGGCGGCGTGGTGGCCCTGCCGGTGCGGTAATCGGACCAGCCGGCATAGGCGCCGACAAGGGCCGCCGTCGCGGCGAAGGACATCTGGAAGCTCGGACCGACCACCTCGTGCGGCGACACCAGAATGACCGCGATGGCCGAGATCGCCAGATTGCGCATGGTGAGCGCGGCCCGGTCGAACAGCACGGCGATGAGCATCACCGCCAGCATGATGAAGCTGCGTTCGGCCGCCACCACAACGCCGGAAAAGACGAGGTACGCCGCGATCGAAAAAAGCGCGGCGGCTGCGGCATATTTCTTGACCGGCCGTCGCGATGAGAAGTCGGGAAACAGCGCAAAGGCGCCGCGCAGCAGCGCCATGATGGTGCCGGCGACCAACGCCATATGCAGCCCCGAGATGGAGATGATGTGGTAGATGCCTGTACGCCGCATCGCTTCGTTGATCTCCTCGGGAATGCCGGCGCGCACGCCAACGATCAGCGCAGCAGCAATCTCGCCCTCGGCGCCGCCGATGCGGCTGCGGATATGGTCGGCGATGGATTCGCGCGCGTCTTCGATCGCGGAAGAAAGCCGCGCGGCAAGCGGCATGCTGCCCGAAGCCACGACCTTCGGATTGCCGAGAAAGAAGCCGCTGCCGCCGATACCGGCGAAATAGCTGTCGAAGGAGAAATCATAGCTGTCGGGCCGCACCGGGCCGGTCGGCGGCAGCAACCGCACATAGCCGGCGATCTCGGAACCAGCGGCCAGCTCAGCCGGTATCTTCATCGCCGAAATGCGGACCCGTTCCGGCATGTAGCGCAGCGTCGGCCTGGCGGTTGAGATCACATCGATCGTCAGCCTGATGCGGCCGCTAGCCATGGGTTCGTACGATACGACGCGACCCGTCAGCCGCGTCGAGATTTCAGAACCGAGCACATGCGTCCCGACACGCCAGGTCTCGAACTTGGCGGCAAGCACGCCAAGCGCGCAGAGCAGCGCCACCATGAAACACAGGCGCGTCCTGGGCCATGAACGCGAGACGACCGTACAAAGGGCCGCGAGGAGCACGATTGCGATCGGCTGCGGAAAGGCTGGCTCCACCGACAGCGCGAAATATACGACCACCCCGCATGCGAGGAACACCGGCACCAGCAGGAAGGCGACGCCACGGTCGAGTTCCAGGCCGGCTGCCGAGGTTACGCTGTTGCGGATACAGGACGGTGACGGGAGGCGGAAACGACGGCGTAGGCGCACGATGGGCTCGCCCGCGGGCACGAGAACCGTTGCTGGGTCGCTGGCCGGCAGCGACGGAGCATCGAAGCGCGGAGCGGGCAGCAATGCCGATACCGGCAGGGCAGGCGGGGGAGCGGCAAACAGCAAGCGTTCGCTGACGCCGCTACCAGCGTCCTCGCCCTCGCCCGCACCACGGCCTCGCACAGCCATCGGGTCTGCCCCTTGCGCCCTCGACCTCCTATGCTACATGAACGCGCAACGCGCGAAAGTCCGCAAACCCACTTCCTTGGCCCGCCTGAGAGTTCCATGCCCGATAAGGTCGTCACCCGTTTTGCCCCCTCGCCCACCGGTTATCTGCATATTGGCGGCGCGCGCACGGCGCTGTTCAACTGGCTGTATGCCAAGCACACAGGCGGCACGATGCTGCTGCGCATCGAAGACACCGACCGCGAGCGCTCCACCGAGGCGGCAACCGCGGCCATTCTCGACGGGCTTTCCTGGCTTGGCCTGACATGGGACGGCGAGCCGGTGTCGCAGTTCGAGCGTGCGCCGCGCCATCGCGAGGTGGCCGAGGAGCTCGTTCGCATGGGCAAGGCCTATTATTGTTATGCGACGCCTGCCGAGCTGGAAGCAATGCGCGAGAGCGCACGGGCCAAGGGGCTGCCTCCCCGCTATGACGGACGCTGGCGCGACCGCGACCCGTCGGAGGCGCCGCCCGGCGCCAAGGGGGCGATCCGCATCAAGGCGCCGACAGACGGCGAGACGGTGGTGCATGACCGCGTCCAGGGCGACGTGCGTTTTCCCAACAAGGATCTCGACGATTTCATTATTCTGCGCTCGGACGGCAATCCGACCTACATGCATGCCGTCGTCGTCGACGATCACGACATGGGCATCACCCACATCATCCGCGGCGACGATCATTTGACCAACGCCGCACGCCAGACCGTAATCTACCAGGCCATGGGCTGGGAGGTGCCGTCGATGTCGCATATCCCGCTGATCCACGGTGCCGACGGCGCCAAGCTGTCGAAGCGGCACGGTGCACTTGGCGTCGAGGCCTATCGCGCCATGGGCCACCTGCCGGAGGCGCTGCTCAACTATCTGGCGAGGCTTGGCTGGAGCCACGGCGACGATGAGATCATGTCGATCGCCGACATGATCGCATGGTTCGACATTGGCGATGTCAACAAGGGCGCCGCCCGTTTCGACTTCGCCAAACTCGAGGCGCTCAACGGCGTGCATATGCGCCGGATGAACGACGCGGCGCTGCTCGACATCTTCATCGCCACTCTGCCCTATCTCGAAGGCGGCCCGGCAATCGCCGCCCGCCTCGACGACAGACGCAAGGCGCAACTGCTTGCCGCTTTGCCCGGCCTGAAGGAGCGCGCCAAGACGCTGGTCGAACTTGTTGAAGGGGCTGCATTCCTGTTCGTCGAGCGGCCGCTGCCGGTCGACGAGAAAGCGGCGGCGCTGCTCAACGGTGAGGCGCGCGCGATCCTGCAGGGCGCTCATGCGGCACTGGCCACGGTTTCGGACTGGTCTGCCGCCTCGGCGGAAGCCGCGATCCGCGACTACGCGCAGGCCGGCGGCCATAAACTCGGCGCCGTGGCCCAACCTTTGCGCGCCGCGCTCACCGGCAAAAGTACCTCGCCAGGTGTCTTTGATGTGCTTGCCGTGCTGGGCCGCGAGGAAAGCCTGGCGCGGATCGCTGATCAAATCGATTAGCGAACTGGCCCAAGAAGATTGGCATTGAAAGGTGTGTTTCGCAGTGCAACATTGGGTCTTGGCCTAATCTGGCTCGCAGATTCAATTGCGGGCGCAAATGTGCGTATTCCGATGCTTTTGACGTGTTGGGTTCAGATATTTTGCCTTTGCCGGCCTGAGGAAACAAAAAGGAGTTTGCTATGACCGAACCTGCGACGAAAATGGAATTTGGCGGCAAAACCCAGGCATCGACGGCAAAGCTGGAGCTCGGCGGCAAAACCCATGAATTCAAGATCCGAAGTGGTTCGGTAGGACCTGACGTCATCGACATCGGTTCGCTCTACAACACCGCCGGCGTCTTTACCTACGACCCCGGCTTTACGTCGACGGCGAGCTGCGAATCGGAAATCACCTTCATCGATGGCGATGCCGGCATTCTTTTGCACCGCGGCTACCCGATCGACCAATTGGCCGAGCACGGCGACTTCCTCGAAGTCTGCTATCTCTTGCTCTATGGTGAATTACCGACCAAGGCCCAGAAGGACGATTTCGACTACCGGGTGACGCGCCACACCATGGTGCATGAGCAGATGTCGCGCTTTTTCACCGGCTTCCGCCGTGATGCGCATCCGATGGCGGTGATGTGCGGCGTGGTCGGCGCACTGTCGGCCTTCTATCACGATTCCACCGACATCTCGGATCCGTATCAACGCATGGTCGCCTCAATGCGGCTGATCGCCAAGATGCCGACAATCGCGGCGATGGCGTACAAATACCACATCGGCCAGCCGTTCATTTATCCGAAGAACGAGCTGAATTTCGCAGCCAACTTCCTGCATATGTGCTTCGCCGTGCCTTGCGAGGAATACAAGATCAATCCGGTGCTGGCGCGCGCGATGGAGCGCATCTTCATCCTGCACGCCGATCACGAACAGAACGCCTCGACTTCGACCGTCCGCCTGGCCGGCTCGTCGGGCGCCAATCCTTTTGCCTGTATCGCTGCCGGCATCGCCTGCCTGTGGGGTCCCGCACATGGCGGCGCCAACGAGGCAGCCCTGAACATGCTGGGCGAGATCGGCCATGTCGATTCCATCCCGGAATTCATTGCGCGCGCCAAGGATAAGAACGATCCGTTCCGATTGATGGGCTTTGGCCACCGCGTTTACAAGAACTACGATCCGCGTGCCAAGATCATGCAGAAAACCGCGCACGAAGTCCTGGGCGAGCTCGGCATCAAGGACGATCCGCTGCTCGACATCGCCATGGAGTTGGAAAAGATCGCGCTGACCGATTCCTATTTCATCGAGAAGAAGCTCTACCCCAACGTCGATTTCTATTCCGGCATCACCCTTAAGGCGCTGGGCTTCCCCACCACTATGTTCACCGTACTGTTCGCGGTCGCCCGCACGGTCGGCTGGATCGCGCAGTGGAAGGAGATGATCGAGGATCCGCACCAGAAGATCGGTCGCCCGCGCCAGCTCTATACCGGCGCGCCGGAACGGGATTACGTGCCGATCGCGAAGCGGTGAAGATAGCGAGTAGCGAGTAGCGAGTAGCGAGTAGCGAGTAGTAGCTGAAGCAGCTTGGCCGTTACCGCCAGCACCATTTCCTATTCACTATTCACCACTTCCTCACCATATCCATCACCACCCCCGCAGCAATCTCGCCTGACGGCGTGGCGGTTGCCATACGCCTGGCAATGTCGGCAAAACCGTGCTTCTGCCAGGTGCGGTAGGCGGTATCGGAGAACAGCGCTTCCAGTTGCCGCGCCAGATAATGCGGCCGCACATATTGATTGTAGTGTTCCGGCACAACCGGCCGGTCGGCAATGAGATTGGGCAAGGCTGCGCTCCATACTTTGATCAGCGGCTGCGCCATGCGTATGACCGGATCGAGCCGGTAGCAGGAGATCATCGGCACACCTGCCAGTGCAAGTTCCAGCGATACCGTCCCCGACGCGATCAACGCCGCATCCGCCTTGCCGAAGGCCTGCCATTTGCCTTCGGCATCAAGGATGATCTCCGGCTTCTCATCCCAGCTCGCAACCGAGGTCCTGACCAGGTCGGCGACGTGCGGGACCGTCGGCAACAGCAGGCGCAAGCGGTGCCCCCGCGCCCGCAGGATCGACACCGTCTCGCCGAACGGCCCGACCAGGCGTCGCACCTCACCGCGACGCGAACCGGGCAATACGAGCAACGTTTTGACGTGATCTGCGGACAGGTCACGCGGCTGCGCCTGCGCCCTGGCGGCACTGACTATGCCCGGATCGTGTGCAAGGCGATGCCCGACATAGGTCCCGAGCGGCCCACCCAGGCGAGCGAGTTCCTTCACCTCGAACGGCAGGATGCAAAGAATGTGATCGACATACGGTTTCATCGCCGCCGCCCTGCCCGGCCGCCAAGCCCACACGCTCGGGCAGACATAGTGGACGATCGGGATAGTCGGATCGGCGGCACGCACCTTTTTGGCGACGCGCAGCGAGAAATCCGGACTGTCGATGGTGATAAGGCAATCGGGCATTTCAC